>JBKKAY010000038.1:0-35458 GCA_046714195.1 Gemmatimonadaceae bacterium | reverse complement strand
GCGACTCAGGGCCATACGTCGGGGATGTTCTCGCCCGGCACGAGCTTCGGAGCCATCTACGAAGCGGCTCGCATTCTGGATGCGTTCCGCCAGCGGCTGTCGGGCGAGAAATATCTGACGTTCAGCCCGGGAGTCATTCTCGGCGGCACCAATGTGACCTTCGATTCCACCAGGCTCGCCGGAACCGCGGACGGCAAGGACAACATCGTCGCCCCTCGCGCGTATGCCCACGGTGATCTGCGGTTTCTTACCCGGGAGCAGGAGCTGAAGGCGCGCGCCGCGATGCGCGCGATCGTCGCGCAGAGTCTGCCTGGGACCTCGGCCACCATCACGTTCGAGGACGGTAATCCCGCCATGCCGCCCACCGCCGGCAACTACGCTGTCCTCGCCGTCGTCGACACGGTCAGTCGCGCCTTAAGCCGTGGTCCGGTGGAAGCACTCGATCCGGGACTCCGGGGCGCGGGCGACATTTCATTCGTCGCCGAGTACGTGGACGCTGTGGATGGCCTGGGAGCCGTCGGGATGCGATCCCACAGTCGCGAGGAGCACGTGAATCTCAAGACCCTCGTCCCGGCTACCGAGCGCGCGGCGATTCTCATCTATAGACTCACGCGCGCGCGTTGACACAACCGGCATAGGGCGCCTAGCTTGCGCGCTCCCTTCCGCTGTTACGACGAACGATGACCCCGTCCTACTCACGAATCTCAGAGCTCCCATCGCACGCCGGCGAAGTTGTGCGCGTCCGCGGCTGGGTCAACCACGTCCGCTCCTCGGGCAAGGTTGCGTTCGTGGTGATGCGCGATGGCAGCGGGTTTCTCCAGGCGGTTCTCGTCAAAAATGCGGTCGATGCCGACACCTGGGAGGCGTTCGGCCGGCTGACGCAGGAGACGACGATCGAGGTGGAGGGCGAGGCTCGCCCCGATGCGCGGGCTCCCGGTGGCTACGAGCTCGGCGTTGTGCGCCTGACAATCCTGGGTCCGAGCCCGGTGGATTATCCGATCCAGCCCAAGGAGCACGGGATCGATTTCCTCCTCGACCACCGGCATCTCTGGCTCCGCACGCCCCGCCAGCGCGCCATCGGTCGCGTCCGCCACGAAGTTGAGCAGGCTATTCGCGACTTCTTCTACGAGCGCGACTTCACTCTCGTAGACACTCCGATTCTGACTGCCGCGATCGGAGAGCGGAGTGGACTCTTCGCCACGGAATACTTCGACGAAGGAACCGCCTACCTCGCTCAGACCGGACAGCTGTATGGCGAGGCAGCGGCGGCGGCCTTCGGCAAGATCTACTGCTTCGGGCCGACGTTCCGCGCCGAGAAGTCCAAGACCCGGCGCCACCTCACCGAGTTCTGGATGGTCGAGCCCGAGGTCGCGTTCAACGATTCAGCCGCCAACATGCAGCTCCAGGAGGAATTCGTCTCGTACATCGTCGCGCGGTGCGTCGAGCGGAGGCGTGCCGAGCTCACTGAGCTGGAGCGGGACGTGTCGAAGCTGGAAACGATAAAACCTCCGTTCCCGCGCATCGACTACGGCGAAGCCGTGACGATACTTCAGGCCAAGGGCAGCTCGGTGAAATGGGGCGACGACCTTGGAGCGGAAGACGAGGCGCTGCTGGTGGAAGGCCATGATCGACCCGTCTTCATCGTCAACTATCCGAAGGAAGCGAAGGCGTTCTACATGAAGGAGAACCCGGCAGATCCGCGCACGGTGTTGTGCAACGACTGCCTGGCGCCCGAGGGGTACGGCGAGATCATCGGCGGATCACAGCGCGAGGACGATCACGACAAGCTGCTGGCCCGGGTCAAACACGAAGGTCTTCCCGTCGACGCCTATGGTTGGTACCTCGAGCTGCGCAAGTATGGGACGTTCGTCCATGCCGGCTTCGGGCTCGGGCTCGAGAGGACCGTCGGGTGGATATGCGGAATCCACCACATCAGAGAGGCGATCGCTTTCCCGCGCACTATGAATCGCCTCCGGCCCTAGCGGCGGCGAGTCTCTTATGCCCTCGCAGCGCGAAGATTATCTGCTGAGGCTCCTTCGCCAGGCAGCTGAAGCGCTTCGGCGGCTTCGCGAGGCCCTGACTGGTGAGGCGAGCGCGGAGGAAATCGATCGTGATGCCGGCGCCGCAATCGGCGAGCTGCTCGGTCCGAGGTACCAGCTGCTCTCGTCTCTGGATTCCCGATCGGCCACGGCGCTGATCGCCGATCCGCGGCGGCTGGAGCTCTGGATAGGACTGATACGCATCCAGGCGGCGGCCCGACGACGATTGAACGATGAAGATGGAGCGAAGTCGCTGGACCGGCGCGCCGAGCAGCTCGAGCAGGAGTCCGCTAGAACGGGCTAGGCGAAGATTCCGAAGTAGCCAAGCAGCCACCAGAGCAGGATGAAGATCAGGACCGTGCTGAAGCAGCCGCCGCCAAGTTTCTTGGCGCCATAACCCGCGGCCAGGCCGCGCAGAAGTTTGCTCACCCTTGCTCTCCGTTGAGTTGTAGTGTGAGCGACCTGTTGCAGGGAGCGTACCGGACGGCCACCGCGGGCTACCCACGCCCGGGCTCAGGCCTGGCTCGCTCTTCCAGCTTTGCTTCGTCCCACAGCGCATCGAGCTTCTCCAGTCCGGCGTGCTCCATGTTGAGCCCTCTCTCCGCTGCCAGTTGTTCCATCCGCTGAAAGCGGTGAACGAACTTTGCGTTTGCCTTGTCTAGCGCGATCGAAGCGTGGACGCCTGCCTTGCGACAGAGGTTCACCACCGCGAAGAGCAGATCGCCCAGCTCTGCTTCGCGCGCATAGTGGTGCGCGTCGAACAGAGGTGGAGCGCCCGCTGAAGCCGGCGGTGGAGATGCGTGAAGCTCGGCCTTCACCTCCTCCAGCTCTTCCGCGACTTTGGCGGCGGGTCCGTTTGCATCTGGCCAGTCGAATCCCACGCCGGCGGCCCGGTCCTGGAGCCGGTGCGCGCGGTGGAGTGGGGGAAGCGCTGCCGGCAGGCCGTCGGCGATGCTGCTCCGATTCTTCGACTTCATTCGCTCCCACGGCTCCCGCGCGGAGTCGCCATAGAGATGCGGGTGGCGGGCTTTCATCTTGGTGATCAGGCCGCGGGCGACGTCGGAGAATGCGAACGCTCCGCGCTCCTCGGCCAGCACGGAGTGGAACAGCACCTGTAGCAGCACGTCGCCGAGCTCTTCCCGGACCAAGTTGTCGTCGCCGAGTCTGAGCGCGTCGTCGAGCTCGTGGGCTTCCTCCAGCAGATAGGGGCGCAGCGATTCGTGCGTCTGCGCCGCATCCCACTCGCAGCGTTGGCGGAGGTCGCGCATCAGCGCGAGCGTGTCGTCCAGTGAAGGCTTTGCCATGGGCAGGGCGGCGCAGGAGGCGAATTTCTTGAACGGTCAGAGTGACGCGCGTATACTACCGGGACCGCAAATGAAGCGTCAATGCAGCCGATGATAAATCGCGCCCGGGTCGAGATCGATCTGGGCGCGTTGAAGCGTAATGGGGCCGCTCTCGCGCGCAGGGCAGCGGTGCCACTGCTTCCGATGATCAAGGCCGACGCCTACGGACTGGGCGCGGAGGCCGCGTCGCGCGCGCTGGAGCCACTCGACCCGTGGGGATACGGCGTCGCGTCTGTGGCGGAGGGCGAAGAGCTGCGAGGGTGGGGCATCAGAAGACCGATCATCGTCTTCACTCCGCTTCTCGACGCGGACCTGACCCGGCTGCGCTCGGCCAAGCTGATTCCGACGCTCGGCTTCGCCGATGAGATCGAGGAATGGCGGCGCGGCGGCGGTGGTCCGTGGCACCTCGCCGTCGATACGGGAATGAGTCGCGCCGGGATCCCATGGCGGCAGATCGGCGGCGTGGTCGATGCCGCGGCCAGGATGCCACCTCAAGGGGCGTTCACACACTTTCATTCCGCCCAGCTCGACGATGGGTCCATGGAAGATCAGGAAACGCTTTTCCGTGAGGCGATTTCAGCGCTCTCCTCGCGGCCGCGTTTCCTGCATGCGGACAACAGCGCTTCAATCGCGCGGCGGGAGCGCAGCCAGTGGGACCTCGTGCGACCGGGGATATTTCTTTACGGTGTCGGCAGCGGACAGGGCGCGCGAGTACAGCCGGAGCCGGTGGTGAATCTCCGCGCGCCGATCGTGGAGATACGCGAGCTCGAGCCTGGAGACAGCGTCAGTTATGACGCAATGCTTAAAGTCGAGCGCCGGACGCGGATCGCGACGCTGGCGATCGGGTATGCCGATGGATATCCGCGCTCGCTGAGCAGCGTCGGCTCGGTGCTAGTGGGAGGGACGCTGGCCCCGATAGCTGGAAGGGTGACGATGGACATGACGATGATCGACGTCACGACGGTTGCCTGCGAGATCGGTACGACCGCGACGCTCATCGGCCGCGACGGGAAGACGATACTCTCCGTGGAGCGCGTAGCTGAGACGGCGCAAATGTCGCCTTACGAGCTCCTCACCGGGCTCCGGTCGCGCGCCGAGCGCGTGTACTCCGAGGCGCCGGCGTGAAGCGCGCAATCATCATCATTCTCGACGGCGTCGGAATAGGAGCTGCTCCCGACGCCGAGTCGTACGGCGATGCCGGGAGCGATACTCTCGGCAATGTGGCCAGGGCCCTTGGAGGTCTCGATCTTCCGCGGCTCGAGCGGCTAGGCCTCGGCAACATCAGGGAGCTTGCGGGCGTGAAGCGCCGCGGTGACGCGGCCGGCGCGTGGGGGACGATGCGTCCCGCCTCGGCCGGAAAGGACAGCACCGCTGGTCACTGGGAGATCGCGGGAATTCATCTCGACCGGCCCTTCCCGACTTTTCCCGATGGATTTCCCAGCGAGATCGTGAACGTCTTCGCGGAGCGCACGGGGCGTCCCGTCATCGGCAATGTCGTTGCGAGCGGGACCGCGGTCATCGAGCGGTATGCGGCCGAGCATCAGGGCACCGGCGCATGGATAGTCTACACCTCGGCTGACTCGGTTTTTCAGATCGCGGCGCACGAGGATGTCGTGCCGCTGGCGGAGCTCTATCGAGCCTGCGAGATAGCGCGCGAGATGCTGCGGCCGCCGTTCGACGTGTCCCGCGTTATTGCCCGGCCGTTTGCGGGCCGCCCCGGCAACTATCAGCGCACGGCTAACCGGCGCGACTACTCGATCGAGCCGCACGGAGAGACACTCCTCGACGCGCTTGCGACGGCCGGGATCTCGCGTGCTGGAGTGGGCAAAGTCGACGATCTTTTCGCTGGGAGGTCGATCACGGCACAACACACCGGGTCGAACGCGGAGGGGATACGCCGAATCAAGGACTGGCTTTCATCGGCGGAGAGTGGGCTCCTCTTTGCCAACCTAGTAGATTTCGACCAGTTGTTCGGACACCGCAACGACGTCGCGGGATTCCATGGTGCGCTGCGCGAGTTCGACGCCGCGCTACCCTCCATCACATCGCGTCTCAAAGAGGATGATCTGCTGTTCATAACGGCCGACCACGGCAATGACCCGACTACACCATCGACCGATCACGCCCGTGAGCTAGTGCCTTTGCTCGCCACCGGAATGCGGGTCGTTCCGCGCGATCTCGGGGAGCGTGAGACGTTCTCCGATCTTGGTGCCACCATCGCGGACTGGTTCGGCTTGTCTTTCCGCGGCCGCGGCAGGTCGTTCCTTTCAGAGCTGGTAGTCTGATGGCCGGGAAAGGAGATACCAAGGCCTCCCTTCGGGAGGCAGCACTCGCAGCGATGGAGCACGCCTACGCGCCGTACTCCAATTTCCGGGTCGGAGCCGCGCTGCGAACGGCGGACGGCACGCTGGTGACCGGCTGCAACATCGAGAATTCGGTGTTCGGGCTGGCGATTTGCGCGGAAACCCTTGCCATAGCCTCCGCTGTCTCACAAGGGCTCACCCAATTCGATGAGATCGCCATCGCCACGGAGGACGTCGAGCCGACACCTCCCTGCGGCACCTGTCGACAGGTCCTCAGCGAATTCGCGCCGGGCATCAGCATCTCGAGCTACACGCGCGACGGAAAGGAAGCGACCTGGTCCCTGGACGAGCTGCTTCCTCATGCTTTCGTGCTGAACCCATCACGTGGAAGGATGTAGTGAAGCCTTTGTTGAAATCGTTACGAATACTGGCAGTCGTATCCGCGGCAGGACTTCTGGGCTCCTGCACGGAGAAGCTGGATAACTCGGGAGTCTGCTCGATACTCTGCCCGCCGATCGGCGGGGAGGTTCAAAACGTCACGCTCGATGCTCTGGCGCTCGACACCACCGTCCAGGCGCTCTCCGGCCTCGGAGCGGAGGAGCGACTGTTGCTGGCGACGCGGGGCGACACACTCGATGCGCGGGTGATAGTGCGGTTCGACTCGCTTCCAACGACGTTCGCCGAAGGCACCGACCCGAACAAGCCGATCACCCTGATCGACAGCGCTTCGTTGCGCCTGCTTCTCGACACGCTTTCCATCAAGGGTACCTCGCCGGTCACGATCGAGGCCTACGACGTCGATACGACGGCGAACGACACGTCGACGGCGGCCGTGCTCGCGCTCTTCAGATCCGATCGGCTCGTCACGTCCCAGACGTACACGCGCGCTCAGCTGAGGGATTCGCTCAGCTTTACGCTGCCCAGCGCGCACGTCCTGACCAAAATCCAGAACGGGGAGCATCTGCGCCTCGGGTTGCGCGCGGTCAGCACCGGGTCCACACAGCTCCTCTTCGTCTCGGGGCAGGGCAGGAGCCCGCCCTTCCTCCGTTTCCGCGTTTCAGCTGACACCGCGGTGCGGCCGCTCATCATCACACCTTACTCCAAGACTCCGGCTGACGAAAACTTCGTGATCGTCGCCAACAATCTCGCCGACTACACGGTTTTTGCGCGACGCCCGCCCGAGGGAAGTTTGTCGGACCTCAGTGTCGGAGGATACCCGCCGCGCCGGACGTATCTGCGGTTTACCATTCCGGCGAACATTCTGGATTCGTCGACCATCATTCGCGCGACGCTTCTGCTCGATCAGATACCCAATCCGCTCCTCGATCCGACCGATAGCGTCATCATCGTCCCGCAGCTGGTTCTGGCGGGCGTGTCAGTGACGGATCCGACGAAGGCGGCTCAGATCGTCACGGAATTCGGTCCCGATACCCTCATGGCGAGACCAGGCGAGTCCGGTCTCAAGTTGATCGAGATCGGTCGCGCGTTCGCGATTTGGCGTGGGATCAAGGCATCGGACATGCCGTACGCGATCATTTTGCGGACGAACAACGAAGGCAGGTCGCCGCTGGAAATCCGTTTCTCTTCGCTCGAGGCCGCACCAGCGCAACGTCCGAGGCTTCGAATCAGCTACACTAACGCTGTGCCCCTGGGACTGCCGTAGTGATCAAACCCTTCGCGTTCACTCTCTTTTTTCTAGGCGCCGGGTCGGCCGCGCTGGCGCAGGGCGCACTCACCACTCAGGGATTGGGCTTCCCCCCGGGCCAGATGAGTGCCAGAGCCGAAGGTAGCGGCGGCTCCACCGCCGACTTCGACCATTTGAGCGCAATCAATCCGGCCGCAATTGCGGGGGCGGGCCTGGCGTCACTGTTCCTTCAGTACTCGCCCGAGTTTCGGCGAGTTACGGCTGGCGACGCCTCTGCCTCGACCACCACGGCGCGCTTTCCCGTGTTCGGCGCGATAATACCGGCCGGCGAGTCGTGGACCGTCGGAGTGGGCGCGTCGACGTTCCTGGACCGCTCGTTCGAGACGAGCTCACAGCGCCGGGATGTCATCGGGGGCACGCTCGATACCGTGGACGTCACGGAAAGGCTGCGTGTCCTCGGAGCGATCAACGATCTGCGCCTGGCTCTGGCGTGGGCTACCGGTCCCAAGTTCCGCATTGGCGCCGGCGCTCACGTATTCACCGGTAGCAACCGTGTCCGGCTGGGGGAGTTTTATCCCGATAGTGGGGGATTCATCAGCAACTCCCAGGAATCAGTGGTGAGCTTTTCCGGGTTCGCCGGATCCGTCGGTTTGCAATTTCACCCATCGCCGACTATCGGTTTTGCGTTGTCCGCGAGAAAAGGCGCCGAGCTGCGCGCGAACTCGGGCGACACAGCCGTCGCGACCGCAAACATTCCGGATCGCTTCAGCGCGGGCGTGACGTTCGAAGGGATAACGGGGGCGACTCTGTCCGCTCGGGTTTCGCGCGAGACATGGAGCTCGCTCGCCGGCTTGTTATCGGACCGCGAGGCGCGGGATACCTGGGACGCGAGCGTCGGGGCGGAAGTCTCGGGCCCGCGGGTGATGCAGCGCATAGTGATGTTGCGCGCGGGCGCGCGCCGCCGGACCCTGCCTTTCAACTACAACGGCGCGGAGGTCAGGGAGACGGCGTTCATGGCCGGCTTCGGCGCGCCCCTGACGCGTAACCGCGCCAGCTTCGACTTCGCGCTGCAGCGCGCGATGCGGTCGAGCGACGGCGGGGGGGACGTGAAAGAGCGCGGCTACATCCTCAGCTTCGGGCTCAGGGTGTCGCCCTGACATGGCTGATGCGGGAAACCCGAAACCGGAAGTCATTCTCGTAGCAGACGATATTCCTGCCAACGTCGAGCTGCTGCTCGACCAGTTGAACAGTCTGGGCTACGAGACGATTACCGCGGTGGACGGACCGTCGGCCGTTGCCGCCGCGTTCGAGCAGAATCCGGATCTCTGCATCCTCGACGTATCCATGCCCGCGGGCGACCTCGGCGTCGACGACCGGTCCACCGGGTTCGAGGTTTGCCGCCGCATCAAACGCGACCCGCGGACCGCCCGCATTCCGGTGATTTTCGTCACCGCGCTCAACGACACCAACGACCGGGTGCGCGGGATCGAGGCGGGAGGGGACGATTTCCTCACCAAGCCCCACAACCGCCTGGTGCTGGGAGCGAGAGTGCGGAGCCTGCTCAAGCTCAAGGCGGCGACCGACGCCCTCGAGGACAGCCTGCGCAAGCTGCGCGAGCTGGAGAGGGTGCGCGACGATCTGATGAAGATGATCGTCCACGACCTCAAGACTCCGCTCACCTCGGTGCTGGCGACCCTGGAGATGCTTGCCGACGGGGATTTTGGCGCCGTAACCACGCAGCAGAAGAGTGCGATCGGCGATGCCGAGACCAAGTCGGAAGATTTGCTCGGGCTGATCGACGACATTCTGGAAGTCGCGCGCATCGAGGAAGCAAACATCACACTTTCCCCCGAACCGATCGCTCCGGGCGCGCTGCTGGCCGAGCTCGTCTACGAGTGGACCCATCGCTTCACCCAGGAAGGGACCACCACGTCGGTGTCAGTCGCCGACGATGCTCCCATTTTCTCAGGGGACAAGGGACTGATCAAGCGCGTATTCTCGAATCTCATTCAGAACGCGGTGACGCATTCTTCGAGGCCAGTCCACCTGGAGCTGAGCGCTCGCCGATCGGGTCGGGGCGTCCTGTTCACCGTGAGCGACAACGGTCCGGGCATTCCGGCCGAATACCACGAGCTCATCTTCAGGAAATTCGGGCAGGTGGAGATGCCGCGGTCACCGCGCACGCGCAGCTCGGGGCTCGGACTCACGTTCTGCAAGCTCGTGGTCGAGCGGCATGGCGGCCGCATCTGGCTCAAGAGCGCGGAAGGGCAGGGCAGCTCATTCTACATCGAGCTGCCATCCGATCCGACGATTGACGTATCTTAGCCCCATGATCGAGACCCGCGTCTCCACCGTCTACATCGAGACTTACGGCTGCCAGATGAACGTCAGCGACAGCGAGCTCATGCTCGGCAAGCTGATCGAGGCGGGCTACGAATCGGTGAACGCTCCCGACGGCGCGGATGTCATTCTCATCAACACCTGCGCCATTCGCGAGCACGCCGAGCAGCGAGTTGTCGGCCGGCTCGGCGAGATGAAGAGCCGCATGAAGCGCGGCGCCGTGCTCGGCGTGACCGGCTGCATGGCTCAGCGGCTCGGACAGAATCTTCTGAACCGGGCGAGCCACGTAAGCCTGGTGATCGGGCCGGACGGATACCGCGATCTGCCCGCTCTCATCGACAGGGCGAGGCATGGCGAACGCACGACGGCTACGGAGTTCGACCTCGACGAGCACTATGAAGACTTCAAGCCACGGCGCTTCGAGGGCGTGAAGGCGTGGATTCCGGTGCAGCGCGGCTGCGACTACAAGTGCACCTACTGCATCGTGCCGACGACGCGAGGCCCGGAGCGGAGCAGGCGTCTCGAGGAAGTGGTTCGCGAAAGCGAAGCCGTCGTGGCTTCCGGAATCTCAGAGATCGTGCTGCTTGGGCAGACGGTGAATTCATACTTCGACGGCGAGCACGATTTCGCCCAGCTGCTCCGCACAGTCGGCAACCTTTCCGGCGTGAAGCGCCTGCGTTTCACCAGTCCGCATCCGAACGACTTCACGCCGTCGGTGATCAGCGCGATGGCCGAGACCGAGAGCGTGTGCGAGCACGTGCATCTCCCAATGCAGTCCGGCTCGACGCCGATTCTCAAGCGCATGCTCCGCCGGTACACCAGGGAACGCTACCTCGAATGCGTGGCCGAGATCCGGGCCGCGATTCCAAATGTCGCGTTGACCACGGACATCATCGTCGGCTTTCCCGGTGAGACCGACGAGGATTTCGCCGAGACTCTTTCGGCGGCCGAGCAAATCGGCTTCGACGATGCTTACACGTTCAAGTTCTCGCCCCGGGATGGCACCGCAGCGACACGCTTTCCCGAGAGCGATACAGTCAGCGATGAGGTGGCGTCGGAAAGACTTGCCAGGCTGATAGCGACCGTGCGCGGCGGGAATCGCGTAAGAAACCTCGGGCTGCTCGGCGAGAGGCGACAGGTGCTCGTCGAGAAGACGGCGCGGCGAGGCGGCCTACTGCAAACGCGCACTCGTGATTTCAAGGTCGTGATGATTCCCGGCGAATCGTCGCTCATCGGTCAGTACCTCACCGTCGAGCTCACCGGCACCACCGGATCGACGTTCATCGGCAAGATCGTCGGTCAGCGTTCGCCTCTGCCAATGGCCGGCTAGGCAGGCGCTTCGTTGGTTGCACCTCCCCGCAATTGATTCCAACGCGGAGGTGTCGAGAGTTTAGGTCTCCGGAGTACACTCGCCGGAGACAAGCTGCCCCTCATCGCCGCGGCATATATCGCCTATGCGGCGGGACTCCTCGCCGCCTTCAATGCGCTCGCCTGGCCGTCCGTCTGCTTTGGCGCGATCTGGCTGGTACACGCCGGGCTGAGCCGGCGGGCAGGCCTCGCTTCTCTGGCAATGGTGTTCCTGACCGGTGTGATCATCGCCGGCATCACTCCCGATCCCGAGCCGAGTCACATTCGGAGATCGCCGGCCGCTCGGTCGGGGCCACTGTCGGCGATGCGGGCGAAAGCCGCGCAAAAGATCGACAGGATTTTTGGCGCGGACGCCGCAATGGCGCGGGCTCTCCTCATTGCCGACCAGCGCGAGATCCCCGCTGAAGTGCGCGACCGCTATGCGGCGGCCGGCCTCGTCCACATGCTTTCCATCTCGGGGCTGCACGTCGCGGTTATCGCCGCGGCGATGGAGCTGCTGTTTCAGGTGGCGAGATTCTCTCGCCGGACGGCGATCGTCGGAGCGTTCGTCACCACCGGCTGCTACGTCGCTATAATCGGCGCGCCCGCGCCCGCGGTGAGATCGGCGGCCATGCTGGGCGTCACGATGGCATCCCGACTGTCACAGCGACCCTCGTCGCCGTGGGGAGCCCTGGCGTTGGGCGCATTCGCGCCTCTCGTTCAGCCGCGCACCATCCTGGATCTCGGGTATCAGCTGAGCGTCCTCGGAATGTGCGGGCTGATCGCCGGTGGCGCTGTAACCCGGCGCTATCTGAGCCAGGTGAGCGGCTGGCGGGCTCACGTGGCGAGAGAGCTGTCGATCTCACTGGTGGCGTGCGCGGTCACCGCACCACTGGTGGCTTATCGATTCGGCACAATCAGCCTCATCGCTCCGGTCTCGAACCTCTTTGCTGCGCCGCTGATAGGTGTGGCGCAGCCGATGCTCTTCCTGGCCCTGGTGCTCGCGCCGCTGGAAGGCGCCGCCCGATTCTGCGCGCAAGCCGTTCACCCGTTGTTGCTGGCGTTCGACCGTGTGGCGTCGACGGCGGCGGCCGTTCCCGCCGCGTCGGTGATCGTGCACGCTACCTGGATGACGGCCGGCCTCGCGGCGGTGGCCGCGGCAGCCATCGTCGTCGCGTGCGTGAGCCGGTTTCCCGGGCGTCCCGCGCTCGTGGCAGTCGCGTGTCTGGCGTTCATGGTCGCGGCGCCTCCGTCGCATCTGCTCCACCGCGGGGAAGCCGAGCTCCACGTGCTCGATGTCGGCCAGGGAGATGCGGCGCTCCTGCGAACGCCGAGAGGTCGGTGGGTGCTGCTCGACGCGGGCCCGGCGTGGGACGGCGGCGACGCGGGTCGCCGGACGGTACTGCCTTATCTGCGGAGACACGGCGGAACCCTGGAGGCGTTCGTGCTTTCGCACCCCCACACCGATCACGTCGGAGGCGCGGCGAGCGTGCTGGCCGAGCTCGAGCCCCGTACCTACTGGGACGCCGCGTTCGCAGGAGGCTCCCTCGCATACATCGCCTCGCTCACCACCGCGCGGGCCGAAGGAATCGAATGGCGGCGGGTACATCCCGGGGACGCTATGATGCTGGACGGCGTGAGAATCTCATTCCTCGCACCCGACTCGGTTTGGACGGTTGGACTTCTGGACCCGAATCTTGCCAGTACAGTGACCCTGATTCAGTACGGACTGGTGCGCTTTCTGCTGGTTGGAGACGCCGAGCGGGCGGAAGAAGACTGGCTGTTGCGCGAGTATCCCACGGGCCTCCAAGCCGATGTGCTGAAGGTGGGACATCACGGCAGCTCCACCAGCAGCAGCGATGCATTTCTGGCGGCCGTGAGACCGAGGGCCGCCGTTATTTCGGTTGGCGCGCGCAATCATTACGGTCATCCGAGCAACGATGTCCTGCGGGCTCTGGCCAACGCGGGCGCTGAAGTGCTCAGGACCGACCAATCGGGAACTATCATCGCGCGCACGAACGGTCTGCGTATCGAGATGGAAGCGGGGGGAGAGAGATGGGAATTGGATCGAGACTAACCGGCGCTTTCGTCGGCAGGCCAATCGACCTGCCGGCAGAAATGACAGCGCGCTATCCCGAGCTGGCACAGGCTCGGTATCGGCGCGGCGGTCTGCTTCCCCGGCTCGGCGGCTGGGCGCTGGGCAGCGACACCGTGGCGGCCATCACACTCCGCCGCACCGTGTTCCTCGCGCCGAACACGCCGCTCACCGCCGCGCTGCTCTTGCACGAGCTCCGTCACGTCCACCAATTTCTCAGGGCTCGGACGTTCCCCATCCACTACCTCTGGCAGTCTCTTCGGCACGGCTATTCGCGGAATGCCTACGAGGTAGATGCTCGCCGATATTCCGCGCTTCGACTCGATGCCGCGGACGAGGAAACCTGACGTGGTCAAGCACACTGCGACTTCGGTTGTAACGATCGAGCGATTCATCATCGAGCAGGAACGGCTTCACCCCGAAGCGACGGGTGAGCTTTCCGGCCTGCTCTATGATCTGGCGCTTGCCGCAAAGATGATCGCCAACAAGGTTCGGAGCGCGGGCCTCGCCGACATCCTGGGCGCCACCGATCTGGAGAACGTGCAGGGGGAGACCCAGCAGAAGCTCGACGTCCTCGCCAACGAGATCATCGTCAAGGCCCTGGACCACGGCGGCCGGTTGTGCGCGATGGCGTCCGAGGAAGAACCAGACATCATCCACATCCCGGAGAACTTCCGCTGCGGCAAGTACTGCCTGCTGTTCGATCCGCTCGACGGCTCCTCCAACATCGATGTCAACGTGCCGGTGGGGACCATCTTCTCCGTAACGCGGAAGATCACGTCGGGGAGTCGCGGTGAGATGGCGGACATGCTCCAGGCCGGGCGCGCCCAGGTTGCCGCCGGCTACGTGATCTACGGGTCGAGCACAATGATGGTCTACACCACCGGACAGGGCGCCCACGGCTTCACCCTCGATCCATCGCTTGGCGAATTCCTGCTGTCGCACCCCAACATCCGCATTCCCGCCGTCGGTAGGTATCTCTCCGTCAACGATTCGTATCACGGGCAATGGGAGCCGGAGGTTCAGGCCCTGATGCGGTACTACCGTGGCCAGGAAGGCGGGCGCCAACCCATGAGCACACGCTACGTCGGATCACTGGTGGCCGACTTCCATCGCAATCTGCTGGGCGGCGGGCTCTTCGCGTATCCGGCGAACAGGAAGAACAGACGGGGCAAGCTGCGACTACTCTACGAAGCGAATCCGCTTGCCTTCATCGTAGAGCAGGCGGGCGGGGCAGCGACGAACGGCACCCAGCCGATAATGGACGTCCAGCCGACTGAGCTTCACCAGCGCACCCCACTGTTCATCGGCAGTAGAAACGATGTCGACGCAGCGCGATCGATGCTGGGCAAATCGCCCGGCGATGCGAGTGCCCGAACAGCGGTAGGCTCAGTCGGCGCGTGAGCCGAACCCGGCGCCGCTTCGGCCGCGGCCGGCGCCTGTGAGCGAGCAGGGGAAGGGGGAGAAGCTCTCGCCTTCCGGGATTCCGCTCCGTACGGTCTACCGCCCGGCGGACGCCGATGTCGACTACTCGCGGGATCTCGGCGACCCTGGCGAGTTTCCCTATACGCGCGGCGTCCAGCCGACCATGTACCGTGGCCGGCTCTGGACGATGCGGCAGTACGCCGGATTCGGCAGCGCGGCCAGCACTAATGAGCGCTTCAAGCTTCTTCTCAACGCGGGGCAGACCGGTCTGTCCGTCGCGTTCGACCTCCCGACGCAGATGGGAATCGATTCCGACTCGCCTCGCGCTCTGGGAGAAGTGGGGAGGGCAGGTGTCGCGATAGACACCGTGGACGACATGCACCTGCTGTTCGAGGGGATTCCGCTCGACAAGGTGTCGACCTCGATGACGATAAACGCCACCGCCGCGACGCTTCTGGCGATGTACATCGTGGTTGCCGAGGAGCGGGGAGTCTCGCGCGCACAGTTGAGCGGGACCATACAGAACGACATCCTCAAGGAGTACATCGCGCGCGGCACCTACATCTATCCTCCCGCGCCCAGCATGGCGCTCATCGCGGAAGTATTCCGGTTTTGCGCCGATGAAGTTCCGAACTGGAATCCGATCTCGATATCCGGATACCACATCCGGGAAGCGGGGGCGACCGCGGTGCAGGAGCTCGCGTTCACCCTCGCCAACACTATCGCTTACGTCAGCAGTGCCATCGCGGCCGGACTGGCCGTGGACTCTTTCGCGCCGCGGCTCTCGTTTTTCTTCGCTGCGCACAACGATCTGTTCGAGGAAGTCGCCAAGTTCCGGGCGGCGCGGAGGCTTTACGCGCGCATCATGCGTGAGAGATTCCACGCCTCGGACGCCAGCAGCCGATTGCGGTTTCATACCCAGACTGGCGGCGTCACGCTCACCGCGCAGCAGCCGCTCAACAACGTCGTGCGGGTCGCGGTCCAGGCGCTGTCGGCGACGCTCGGCGGGACGCAGTCGCTTCACACCAACGGGTATGACGAAGCACTGGCTCTACCTTCAGCCGAGGCGGCTACGCTTGCTCTCCGCACCCAACAGATCATCGCGTACGAGTCGGGCGTGACGAGCACCGCCGATCCGCTCGCGGGCAGCTATTACGTCGAGCGCCTCACGTCGGAGCTGGAGACACGGGCATCGGAGCTCATCGCCGAGGTTGACCGCCTCGGGGGCTCCGAGAAGGCGATCGCGGCGGGATTCTTTCAGGAGCAGATCGCGCGCAGCGCCTACGAGCACCAGCTTCGCGTCGAAGCCGGCGAAACCGTCATCGTCGGCGTCAACCGCTTCGTTCAGCCGGAAGATCGGCCGTCTGATTCGGGCCCGGACTACACCGCGCTCGAGAAGACGCAAACGGCTATGCTGGCGGAGGTGCGCAGGAGCAGAGATGCCGCGGAGGTCGAGCGCGCGCTGGCGCGGCTTGTCGATGCGGCGCGTCAGCCTCCTCGAGCAGTGAAGATGATGCCAACCATAATCGAAGCTGTTCGCGCCCGGGCAACCGTCGGTGAGATCTCCGACCGCCTCGCAACGGCGTGGGGTTTCTACCGCACTCCTGCGTAGGAGTGGTTCGAGAAGCTTGAGGCCCTCTCTCCGAGCGGATAGCTTACGATGGCAGTCGCTGTTCTCTCCCCGATTCAACATGCCCACATACGAGTTTCGCTGCCCCTCCGGGCACGACTTCGAAAAATTCTACCGCTCGATCGGCGCCGCTCCGAGCGAGGTCCACTGTCCCACGTGCGGCAAAGTCGCCGGTCGACAGATGTCGGCCGGCGGCGGGCTCGTTTTCAAGGGGTCGGGCTTCTACATCACCGACTACGGAAAGGACGGAAAGAAGTCACAGACGCCGCCGGTGAAAGCGGGCGCCTCCGCGACCGAGAAGCCCGCCGGCGACGCCGCGCCCAAGTCGGACTCCTCGAGCGGCACTGAGGGACCGTCCGCCGCCCCAGGCAAAGCGTCGTCCGGTGAATCGAAAGCGGCAGCCGAGTCGAAGCCGGTGACGCCCGCTCCGGCGAAAAAGCCAAAAACCAGCGAATGAGCTCCGCGGATCAGATCCGCGCCGAGCTGGTGCGCGCGGCGCGCAACATTGGCGCGTCCGACGACATCGACGCGGTGGTGGAGCGTCCGCGCGATCCGACACACGGCGACTGGGCCACCAATCTCGCCATGGTGCTTGCGCGTCCAATGAAAAAGAATCCGCGCCAGGTCGCCGAGATGCTCAAGGGTGCGATGAGCCTTTCGGGAGCGGGAGTATCCAAGGTCGAGATCGCGGGACCAGGCTTCATGAATTTCTGGCTGGACTTGGGCTTCGTCGCAGCCGGAGTCGGTGGGATCATCAGGGCTAACGAGAGCTTTGGAAGGAGTGAGTCTGGCCGTGGCCGCCCGGTCAACGTGGAATTCGTTTCCGCGAATCCGACAGGTCCGCTCCACGTGGGTCACGGCCGGCAGGCCGCGCTCGGGGATGCGATCTCGACTCTCCTCGAAGCCACCGGCTGGAAAGTCACTCGCGAGTTCTACTACAACGACGCGGGCGCGCAGATCGACAACCTCGCAGCCAGCGTCGAGGCGCGGCTCAGGGAGCGGCGGGGGGAAGAGGGCCAGATCCCCGAAGGTGGCTACCACGGCGAGTACATCCGGGAGCTGGCGGAGCGGTACGCCGCGGAAAGCGATGGTCTCTCCGTGCGCGAGTTCGCCGTCCGCGAGCTGCGCCGGGAGCAGGACCTCGATCTCCAGGCGTTCGGGGTTCGATTCGACCGCTACTTCCTGGAATCCTCGCTTTACACCGACGGCATGGTTGAGGAGACGGTAAAGCTGCTGGAGGCTTCCGGAAAGGCGTACGAGCACGATGGCGCGCTCTGGCTCCGCACCACCGAATTTGGCGACGACAAGGACCGGGTGATGCGAAAGCGGGATGGCACCTACACCTACTTCGTGCCCGACGTCGCGTATCACACCACCAAATGGAAGCGCGGTTTTCACCGCGCCATCGACGTTCAAGGTGCGGATCATCACAGCACCGTCACGCGCGTCCGCGCCGGGCTTCAGGCGCTCAACATCGGAGCGCCGAGCGATTACCCGGAGTACGTGCTGCATCAAATGGTGACTGTCATGAAGGGCGGGGAGGAAGTGAAGATCTCCAAGCGCGCCGGCAGCTACGTCACCGTGAGAGACCTTGTCAACGAAGTCGGCAGGGATGCGGTCCGCTACTTCTTCATCATGCGGAAGAGCGACTCGCAGCTGATCTTCAACGTCGACCTCGCCGCGTCGCAGTCGGAGGAGAATCCGATCTATTACATCCAGATGGCACACGCCCGGATGTGCGGAATCTTCCGCGTCGGCGAGATCGATCGTGAAGCTTTCTCGCCGGACGGTGTCGCGCTGGATGTTCTCAGGGAGCCGGAGGAGCAGACCCTGATCAAGGCGCTGCTAGATTTTCCGGAGCTGATCGAGTCCGCGGCCGACGCTCTTGAGCCGCACAGGATAGCGACGTACCTGCTGGAGACGGCGAGGCTGGCGCACATCTGGTATCACAAGCACCACGTGCTCGAGCAGCCGGAGGACATCACGCGTGCGCGGCTCGCGCTGGCCCGCGCCGCCCAGATCGTCCTCCGAAACGGACTTGGAATTCTGGGGCTCACCGCGCCCGAAAGAATGTAGTTTTCTGGGCGTCACTGCCTGTCGACGCTCACTTACCACCCTCACTACGAAAGAGAACGCGAATGTCCGTGCTGGTCGTTGGCTCCGTCGCGCTTGATTCAGTCGAGACACCCTTCGGCAAAGCCGAGGACGTGCTCGGTGGCTCGGCCATTTTTTTCTCGGCATCTGCCAGCCATCTCACCAAGGTCAGCGTTGTCGGCGTAGTCGGCTCCGACTACCCACTCGAGAAGCTGGAGCCGCTGAAAAAGCGTGGCGTCAATTTCAGCGGACTCGAGCAGGCCGAGGGTAAATCCTTTCGCTGGCGTGGCCGCTACCGCCACGATCTGAATTCCGCGGAGACACTCGAGACGCATCTCGGCGTCTTCTCGCATTTCAGTCCCAAGATTCCCGACGAGCTCAAGTCGCGCCCTTACGTGTTCCTGGCCAACATCGATCCACGCCTCCAGCTCGAGGTGCTCAAGCAGGTCGCGAGGCCGAAGCTCATCGCGTGCGACACCATGAACTTCTGGATTCAGAGCCGGCGCCCGGACATCATCGAGCTTCTCAAGCACGTAGATCTGATGACGCTCAACGATTCCGAGGCGCGCCAGCTCACCGAAAAAGCCAACCTCGTGCAGGCCGCGCAATGGATCATGGCCCGAGGTCCGAGGCACGTGATCATCAAGAAGGGCGAGCACGGCGCGTTCATGTTCACGGCCAACTCGATCTTTTTCGCGCCGGCTTTTCCCCTTGAGAGCGTATTCGATCCCACCGGAGCGGGCGATGCGTTCGCCGGCGGATTCATCGGCTATCTGGCGAAGACCGACGACCTGTCGGAGGCCAACATGCGCCGCGCGGTCATCTTCGGCTCGGTGATGGGGTCGTTCGCGGTGGAGAAGTTCTCGATCGAGCGCCTGATGACTGTCACGCGCGCGGAGATCGATCAGCGCATGCGGGAGATGCGCCGCATGGTAACATTCGAGGAGGATCTGCCCGCGTGAACGACGACGCGCTTTGTTACGGAAGCGCCGGCGTCGATCTGGAAGCGTCGGCCACCGCCAAGCAGCGCATCAGACGCCTGGTCGAATCCACCTTTACGGCGGGCGCCGTCGGCCAGTTCGGCGGATTCGGCGGCATGTTTCGCCTTCCGTCCGGACTCAGGAAGCCGGTGCTCGTTTCCAGCGCCGATGGCGTGGGGACCAAGATCAAGGTCGCGATCGAGGCCGAACGGCATGATACGATCGGGCGCGACCTCGTCCACCACTGTGTGAACGACATTCTGGTTCAGGGGGCCTTGCCTCTTTTTTTCCTCGACTATATCGCCTTCGGAAAACTGGACCCGGCCGTGGTCGAGGCCGTCGTAGCGGGGGTTGCCGCGGGCTGCCGGGGGAACGGCTGCTCCCTCATCGGCGGAGAAACAGCTGAAATGCCCGGATTATACACTCCGCCGGATTACGATTTGGCTGGGTTCATCGTCGGTTATGTAGAGGAAAAAGATATCCTTGGGAGCCACCGGGTGAAGGGGAAGGACGTGCTCGTCGGATTGGCGAGCGCGGGGCTCCACACCAACGGGTATTCACTTGCCCGGAAGATCGTATCGGAGCGCCTGAAGCTCGGTGTCAGCGATGCCTTTCCGGAGTCGGACTCGTCCGTTGCCGATGTGCTGCTGGCGGAGCATCGCTCTTACCTGGGGGCGCTCAAGCCGGTGCTGGATTGCGTGCATGCAATGGCGCACATAACGGGCGGAGGGCTGCCTGGAAACGTCGATCGCGCCATTCCGGCCTCGCTGGATGCGGTGATCGACACCTCCAGCTGGGACACTCCCTCCGTATTCGGGGTACTACAGAAGGCCGGTGGGGTTGAGCCCGCCGAGATGTATCGAACGTTCAACATGGGTGTAGGTATGGTCGTAATCTGCGCGCCGCGGGACGTGGAAACGGTTCTGGCGGCGGCCTCCCTGGCGGAGGTCCCGGCGTGGGTTCTGGGCTCGCTCAGACCCGGTACGGGCACGGTATCACTTTCTTGAGGAACATTGAAAATGAAAGCACGCTTGTTCGTATTGCTCGCGGCGGTTGTCGCGGCTGCTCCAGCCGGCGCACAACAGGATAGGACGCGCTGCCCGGATGGAAACGTCGGGGCGGCGTTCCCCGACCAGACTCGCGCCTCACAGGACGCGTGTCAGAAGGCCATTGATCTCTTCCAGTACATGGCGCCCCAGCTCGGTGTGTCGATCACCGGTGGAAACGCCACGCTCGGCCAGGGCGGTACGCTCGGCGGACTCGGTCACTTTTCACTCGGCCTCCGCGTGAACGCGGTCGCTGGAAGCCTGCCGCAAATACAGGACGTCGCTCCGTCGGTCACCGGTGCGGTCAGCACGCAGTACGAGACCGCGAATCAGATCATCGGTCTGCCCACTGCCGACCTGGCGATCGGGCTGTTCAAGGGTATCCCGCTGGCTTTGACCAACGTCGGAGGCGTCGATCTGCTGGTCAGCGCCGCCTACCTTCCGGAGTTCGATGGGGACGGCGTCAGCGTGAAGGTGCCGAGCGGATCGCTCAAGATCGGCTACGGTGCGCGCGTCGGCGTGCTCCAGGAATCTCTGCTCGTGCCGGGTGTATCGGTCACTTATTTGAGACGGGATCTCCCGGTGACGAACATCACCGCCACCAGCGCCAACGATTCTCTGTACGTGAACGACCTCACCGTCAAGACGGATGCCTGGCGTGTGGTTGCCAGCAAGAGCTTGCTGATGTTCGGAATCGCGGTGGGTGCCGGCCAGGATACCTACGAGTCCTCAGCGGAAATCAGAGCGAGCGTAGCGCCGAGGCCGCCGTTCACGACGACCCGATTCACGGCTGCTCCTACGAGCCCGATCTCGCAGAAAATCACGCGAACCAATGTCTTCGCCGATTTGACGGTCAACCTTTTGATCCTCAAGCTTACTGGTGAAATCGGACAGGTTTCCGGTGGTGAGATCAGCACTTTCAACACGTTTGAAGGCAAGCAGCCTGCGGATTCACGAGTCTACGGATCGATCGGAGCCCGCTTCGGGTTCTAACGACGTGCGCGACGCGGAACACATGCGTCGCGCGCTCTTCCTCGCCCAGCAAGGGTGGGGTCAGACAGCGCCGAACCCTATGGTCGGCGCTGTTGTCGTTCGCGACGGTGTCGTTGTGGGCGAGGGCTTTCACTCCCGCTTCGGTGAGCCGCACGCTGAAATCGTCGCGCTGAAGGCGGCGGGCGACCGGGCGCGCGGAGCGACGCTTTACGTAACCCTCGAGCCCTGCAATCACTTCGGAAAAACGCCGCCGTGCACGGAAGCGATTCTGGCGGCGCGCGTCACGCGTGTCGTGATCGCCGCGGCCGAACCCACCGCGCTCGCTGGCGGCGGAGCCCGCCACCTTCTCGACTACGGCGTCGAGGTCGATCAGGGAGTCGAGGAGAGAGCCGCGCGAGAGCTGAATGCGCCGTTCTTCTTCGTCACCGGTGCCACCAGGCCGTGGGTCACGCTCAAGCTGGCCCTGTCCAGCGACTGGGGAATGAACGATCCCTCCGGGCAACGACGCTGGATCACCGGTGAGGCTTCGCGCGACGAGGTTCACCGGCTTCGCGCGAATGTGGATGCCATTGGCGTCGGCCTGGGCACCGTTCGGACGGACGATCCACAGCTCACCGCGCGCGGTCGGACAAAGCCTCGCACCCCGCCCATGCGCGTGGTTTTCGACCGGGCAGCCGACATTTCGCTCGATACGGCCCTCGTCCGGACAGCCCGGCAGGCCAGCACGGCGATCTTCGCGCATCAGGCGCCCATTGAGCGTCTTGCCGCGCTCCACAACGCGGGCGTCGATGTCTTCGAGGCGGAAACACTGAGCGATGCGCTGGCGGCGCTACACAGCTTCGATGTCCACCATTTGATGGTCGAGGGCGGCGCGCGCCTGGCGCGGGAGTTTCTTGCTCGGAAACTCGTGGACAGGCTGGTTATCTTTCAGGCACCGCTGGCGCTGGGGCCGGAAGCGCTTCGTCCCTTCGATGGCGAGGCTCAGGATTTTGCCGGAATGCTCCAGAGCCTGCCGGTCGTGAGACGCGAGAGCTTCGGCGAAGACGTCATGACGGTCTACGCTATCAACGAGGCGTAATTGTTCACCGGATTGATCCAGGGTATTGGCGAGGTGGAGCTCGTACGCGAGACGGCGGCGGGGAGGGAGCTTCGCGTCCGGTGCCCGTACACCGATCTGGTGGACGGCGAGAGCATAGCGTTGAACGGCGCGTGCCTCACCGTCCGGAGCGCGGGCAAAGGGTGGTTCGAAGCCGCTGCGGTGCTCACCACGCTCGAACGAACGGCGATCGGTGACTGGACGAAGGGTACCAGGGTAAACCTTGAGCGCGCCCTGCAGGCCGGCGACAGGCTGGGCGGCCATATCGTCCAGGGGCACGTCGACTGTGTCGCGGTCGTCACCTCGCACGCGGCGCGCGGGGATGCGGTCTTGATCGACGTCGATCTGCCCGCCGCCCTGGAGCCGTTGTTCGTGCTTCACGGCTCCGTGGCCATCGATGGAGTCAGCCTGACGGTCAACGAGCTGATGCCGCGTGGATTGCAAGTTGCCCTCATCGACTACACTTTGCGTCACACCACGCTGGGCGCCCTGCGCACAGGGAGCCGGGTGCACATTGAGGCCGACGTGATGGCCAAACACGTCCGCCGTCTGTTGGAGCCCTACCTTCGCGAGGGCGCGACGCTGGGTCCGATGGCAGACTTTTCGCTCGAGCACTGAGGAATCATGCAGTTTGGAACGGTTGAGCAGGCGATCGCCGACATGAAGGCCGGCAAAATGATCATCGTCGCCGACGATGAGGATCGCGAGAACGAAGGCGACCTCATCTGCGCGGCGGAGCTCGTCACGCCCGAGATGATCAACTTCATGATCCGGAAGGCTGGCGGCTGGATCTGCCTCGCGCTGACAGGAAAGCGCGCCGACGAGCTCGAGCTGCCGCAACAGACGGAGATGAACACCGAGGAGTTCCGCACCGCGTTCACGATCAGTATCGATGCGGACGAGAGGTTCGGTGTCACCACGGGAGTGAGCGCGCAGGACAGGGCGCGGACGATACGCGTCGCGGTGGATCCCTCCACGGTGCCAACGGATCTTCGCCGGCCCGGACACGTCCCGCCGGTTCGTGCACGTGAGGGAGGAGTCCTCGAGCGCGTCGGTCACACCGAGGCTGCCGTCGATCTCGCCCGGCTTGCCGGACTCGAGCCCGCCGGAGTTCTGTGCGAAGTGCTGAGCACCGACGGCACCAGCGCCAGGCGGCCCGAGCTCGAGGCTTTCGCCGCCGAGCATGGACTGACGTTCATCACCGTAGCCCAGCTCGTCGCCTACCGGCTGCAGACGGAACGGCTGGTCCACCGTGTGGCGGAAGCGCGCCTGCCCACGGAGGACGGAGTGTGGCGGGTCATCGGCTACCGGAACGACGTCGACAACCACGAGCATTTGGCGCTGGTGTTCGGAATTCTGGACGGAGGCACCAGCGCGCTCGTTCGCATGCACTCCAAGTGCGTGACCGGCGACGTGTTCCACTCGCTCAGGTGCGATTGCGGCTGGCAGCTCGAGACCGCGATGAAGATGATTGCAAAGGAAGGGAAGGGGGCCGTCGTGTATCTCGACCAGGAAGGGCGCGGCATCGGCCTGCTCAACAAGCTGAAGGCGTACGAGCTACAGGATCAGGGCATCGACACGGTTGAGGCCAACGAGCGGCTCGGATTCAAACCCGACCTCCGCAACTATGGCATTGGCGCTCAGATCCTGCTCGACCTGGGACTCAAGAAGATTCGCCCGATCACAAACAATCCACGCAAGCTGGTGGGGCTTGAGGGATACGGCCTCACCATCGATGAGCGCGTGCCGATCATCTCGATCGTGCACGAAGAAAACTCCAGCTACCTCGAAGCGAAGCGCGCCAAGCTCGGTCACCTGTTCGCCTCGTAGATGGCCGAGTTCGCGGGAGTGCCAGCCGGTGCCGGCCGTAGGATCGTGGTCCTCGCCAGCCGCTTCAACGAGGAGATAACAAAGAAGCTCGTGGAGGGCGCCCTGGAGGCGCTGCTCAAGCACGGCGTCGTGTTCGCCGACATCGATGTCGTCTGGGTGCCCGGAGCATGGGAGCTTCCGCTCGCCGCACGCTGGCTCCTCAACAGTGAGCGATACGATGGGCTCGTCGCTGTTGGAGCGGTGATCCGGGGCGAGACGGCTCACTTCGACTACATCGCCGCCGAGACATCGCGCGGACTCGCCGAGGTTGGAATGCAATCCGAGACTCCGATCGGCTTCGGCGTGCTGACCTGCGACACCGACGATCAGGCCGAGGCGAGGGCAGGCGGAAAGCACGGCAACAAGGGATGGGACGCGGCGGTCGCGACTCTGGAGATGGTGGATCTCGCGAACATGGTCGATCCTCAGGATGAGGATTGAAACGCGCGCCAGAGCCCGCGCACTCCAGGCTCTCTACGCGTGCGAAATGCGCGGCGGAAAAAATCTCGACCGGGTCGCCTCGCAAGTCTGGGATGATCTCGCCGTCGGCCCCGAGGAGCGACGCCTTGCCTCCCTCCTGGTGCGCGCGGTCGCGAGGGCCGGTGGGTCGCTCGATGTCCGGCTTGCCGAGCTCACCACCAACTGGCGCCTCGAGCGGCTCGGCGCAATCGAGAGATCGGTCCTCCGCCTCGGCGCCGCCGAGTTGCTGACCGGCGAGACCCCGCCACGCGTCGCGATTCAGGAAGCGGTGCGGCTGGCCGAGCGCTTCGGAACCTCCGCCAGCGCCAAGTTCGTCAACGGCGTTCTCGATGCCTTCGCGCGACAGGCCGGCATGATCTAGTGCGGATACTCGTACTGAACTGGCAGGATCACGAAAATCCACAGGCGGGCGGAGCAGAGCTGCATCTGCGCGAAGTCTTCCGGCGCATCGTCGCCCGCGGACACCAGGTGGATCTGCTTTGCAGCTCGTGGCCCGGCGCATCACCTCGGGTGACGCTCGATGGGATCGAGGTGCATCGCGTCGGCACGCGACACACCTATCCCTTGCTCGCGCGCGCCTACTACGCCCGCGAGCTGGCTCGGAACGGCTATGACTGCATAGTCGAAGACATCAACAAGATTCCGCTCTACTCGACTTTCTGGGGAGCGAGGAAGATCGTCGCCCTCGTCCACCATCTGTTCGGCGCTACCGTTTTCAGGGAAGCTCCGATTCCACTGGGTGTGGCGGTTTGGTTCGCGGAGCAGCCGCTGGGATCACTCTATCGCGATGTCCCTTTTCAGGCCGTGAGCGAGAGTACCGCCGACGATCTGGTATTGCGTGGTATTCCCCGCCAGTCGATCCGGGTGATCTACAACGGAGTGGACTCGGAGCGCCTGACGCCCGCGCCCGGCGAGCGATCGCGCGAGCCGCTCTTCGTGTATCTCGGGCGGCTCAAGAAATACAAGAGAGTCGACATAGTCATCCGGGCGTTCGCCGAGCTCGCCGTCCAGAACGCCACCCTTGAGATCGCCGGCACCGGCGACTATCGCGCTTCTCTCGAGCGGCTGGTAGAATCTCTCGGTCTGACGGGCAAGGTAAAGTTTCTCGGCTTCGTTCCCGAGGAAGACAAGGTGCACCTGTTGCGCCGGGCATGGGCCTCGGCTCTCGCATCGCCAAAGGAAGGGTGGGGAATCAGCAATCTCGAAGCGGCCGCGTGTGGCACTCCGGTCATCGCGGCCAACTCGCCGGGATTGCGGGAGTCGGTGGTGGATGGTGAAACGGGATTTCTCGTCGCGCCCGATGACGAGCATGCGATGGCAAGGGCGATGAGGATGCTGGTGGAATCGCCGGGCCTGATCGAGAAGCTCGGAGCCGGCGGCCGGCGATTCGCCGAACGATTCACCTGGGACCGGTCAGCCACTCAGACGTTGGAGCACCTGCAGGACGTTGTCGGCGCCCCAGCGGGCCCGGGATCACTCCGAGAGAACGCTTAATGGCTCGACCGAAGGTAACCGTAGCGCAGCTGCTCGACCGTCTGACCGTCACCCTGCAGCTCGAGGAAATCGAGCCGGGTACGGGGCACGACCGCGTCGTAGGCAATCCCGAGGTGTCGAGCCCGGGACTCGTTCTGGCCGGCTACGTCGAGCGGTTCTCGGCGGAGCGGCTGCAGGTGCTCGGAGAGACGGAGGTCACCTACCTCGCGTCGCTCTCCGCCCCCAAGCGAAAACAAGTCCTCGAGCTATTTCTTTCTTTCCCGATCCCGGCGGTTTTCGTAACCAAGGGGCAACGGCTGCCTTCGGGACTGAAGGAGATCGCGAGTAAGGCGGGGATTCCGCTCATTCGCACCGGACTCAAGACGGCTGAATTCTACCGCCGCATGAAGCCGGTTCTGGAGATGGAGTTTGCCCCGACGTCTTCACTTCACGGCTCGCTGGCCGACGTCTTCGGCGTCGGTCTCTTCTTCACCGGCAAGAGCGGCATCGGCAAATCGGAGTGTGTGCTCGACCTGGTGGAGAGAGGGCACCGCCTGGTAGCGGACGATCTGGTGATCGCCAGCAAGCGCGGGAACGACGTCCTCATCGGCCGTGGCCACGAGCTCCAGCGCCATTTCATGGAGATCCGCGGCGTCGGGCTCATCGACATCCCGGCGATCTTCGGCATCCGCGCGGTCCGTCAGCAGAAGCGCATCGAAGTCGTGGTCGAGCTGGAAGAATGGGATCAGCACGCTGTGGTCGAGCGCACGGGCCTCGACGTGGAGACCACCCGGATCCTCGAGGTGGAGCTGCCGAAGATCAAGGTGTTACTGAATCCGGGCAAGAACATCACCGTCATCGCAGAGGTGATCGCGCTCAATCACCTGCTGCGGTATTCAGGGGTTCACGCGCCGGAAGTATTCAACTCGCGCCTGCTCGGACGCATGAAGGCCGCCGCGGCTGAGAATGTCCGGGAATACCTCCAGGAAGATCATGAGTGATGCGGACGCGCCCAAGGCGCGCGCCATCGTCATCGGGCACGGTGAATTCTCCGCGGGGCTCGCATCCGCGGTCGAGCAGATCACCGGGATGGCCGACCGATTCGTCTGTATGTCGAACACCGGCATGGCACCCGGCGACATTGAATCGTCGCTAAGGTCCAAGGTGGCGGAGGTTGGCGCGATGGTGATATTCACCGACCTTCCCGCCGGCAGCGCGACGCTGGCCGCCCGGCGGGTCGCCCGCGATTCGCCCGACATCGTGCTGGTGAGCGGAGTCAATCTCGCCACGCTTCTCGATTTCGTCTGCAGCGCGTCCGACTCGCCGGGTGAGGCCGCGCGCGCAGCCGCCGAACGAGGCCGCGCGTCGCTCGTGGTGCTCGAGCGGCGCTGATGGGACTGCACCTCCATCGCATCGATGATCGGCTGATTCATGGACAGGTCGTCGTCGGCTGGGGACAGCCGCTCGACATCGGCTTTCTGGTGCTCGTCGACGACCTCGTGGCATCCAGCGACTGGGAACAGGAGCTCTATCGGATGGCGGTGCCGCCGGAGATGGAGATCTATTTTGCGGACGTGGAGACGGCGATCCGCGATCACGCACGCTACGCCGCGGATCCGCGGCTGGGGATTCTCATCACGGGAGATATTTCCAGCATGCACAGGCTGATAAACGGGGTGAAGGCGATCGGCAGCGTAAACCTCGGGGGCATCCATCACCGGGCGGGGAGGAAGGAGAAGCTTCGCTACATTTTCCTGACGGTGGACGAGGAGCGGGAGCTCCGTGCGCTCGAAGCGGCCGGCGTCGAAGTCACCGCTCAGGATGTACCCGGGGCGTCTCCCGTTCCCCTCGCCGAGATCCTGGAGAGAGAATCGAGATGAGCCTGCTCGACATCCTCCCGATCGCGCTCCTGGGGGCGATACTCGGCCTCGACGTCGTGAGCTTTCCGCAGGCGATGATCTCGCGTCCGATCGTGGCTGCCACGGTCGCCGGAGTTTTCATCGGAGAACCGGAGAGAGGTCTAATGATGGGCGTCGTTCTCGAGCTTATCGCGCTGGATACGCTGCCTTTCGGCGCGTCGAGGTATCCGGAGTGGGGCTCGGCCGGCGTCGTCGGCGGGGCGCTGTACGCGGCCGCGCCTCCGGGCATGTACGGTGCGCTGCCGGCGGCCATGCTCGCCGCCCTGCTCACCGCCAGCATCAGCGGCTGGAGCATGGTAGTTCTGCGCCGGACGATCGCCGGCAAGCTCACTCGGTCGCGCGACGCGATCGAGGACGGATCGCGAGATGCGCTGATGTCGCTTCACCTGACGGGGATGTCGTTCGATCTATTGAGGGGCGGAGCGGTCACCTTCGTCGCGATGATCGTGTTCAGTCCCCTGGTGCGTGCGATCGTTGTGATCTGGGGAGCAGAGCCCGACCTCTCGCGCGCGGTGGTGGTAGCCACCGCCGCAATCGTCGCGGGTGGCGCGCTCTGGAAGGTGTTTCACTCCGTGCGGCACGTGCTGTGGTTTTTTTTCGCGGGACTCCTGGCGTCGGTGGCGATCGTGGGGATGCCGTGACCGCGCCCGCGACGGGCATCGAGCTGCCATTTCGGGCGAAGGCAGCGATTTTTCTGCGGCTGCTCGCGGTCCAGGGCTCCTGGAACTACGAGTCCCTGATGGGGACCGGGCTCGGCTTCGCAATCGAGCCGGCGCTCCGCTATCTGCCCGGCGGCAAGGACGGAGAGGCATATTGCGCCGCGCTCGCCCGTGAATCGCGGTACTTCAACGCGCACCCGTATCTGGCCGGCATCGCAGTGGGCGCGCTCGCGCGTGCCGAGCTCGACGGGGTCGATCCCGCGCGCATCGACCGGTTCCGAATCGCGCTTGCCGGTCCCCTTGGGAGCGTCGGAGACCGGCTTGTGTGGGCCAGCTGGCTACCGTTCTGTTCGCTGGTGGCGCTTTGCGCGTATGGATTCGGCGGATCGGCCCTGGTGGTGGCCGGTACGTTTCTCGCGCTGTATAACGTCGGTCACCTTGGACTGCGAGCCTGGGGTCTCTCGCTTGGCCTCTCGCGCGGACTCAACGTCGCATCGGGATTGGCCAATCCGGTGCTCAGGCATGGGCCGCAGTACATCGGGAGCGCAGCCGCGCTGGTCGCCGGCTTGACGCTCCCGCTCGCGCTTGAACGCGTCGCTGGCCCCGGCAGGGTGATGGCGGGCGGGATCATAGTCGTGGCTTTCATCGGGATTCTCCTGCTCGCGCGTCTGCGCGAGCACGCCGCGGGCTGGCGTGTCGCACTCGGAGTCCTGGCGCTGTTCGTACTCTTCTCGGTGTTGACCTGATGCCAGAGCGTGAAGTCAAGATCGTAAACAAGCTCGGCATACACGCCCGGCCAGCCGCCGAGATCGTGAAAGCCGCCGGCAAGTTCAAGAGTAGCATCACCATCATTCGCGACGACCTCGAGGTCAACGCCAAGAGCATCATGGGCGTGATGATGCTGGCGGCCGAATTCGGCGCCACGGTGATTCTGCGCGCCACCGGTGAAGACGCCGAAGCTGCCCTCGATGCGTTGGCGGCCGTGATCGCCGCCAAGTTCGGCGAGAGCTGATGCCGGGAGCGGTTAGCGGGATGCCGGCTTCGCCTGGGATTGTTGAGGGTCCCGTTCACCTGTTGCGGTGGGAAGTGCCGGACGTCCGTCATCGCAATATCCCCGACGAAGCGGTCCCGGCGGAGATGACGCGCCTGCACGCGGCGATCGAGCAGGCCAAGGAAAGGCTTCGCTACGTCCGCGCGCGCGCGGAGAAGAACGCCGGGCCCGAGGAGGCGGCGATCTTCGACGTACAGATATCCATCCTCGAGGACGTCGAGCTCGTCCACCAGGTCGAGGAGCTGGTGCAACAAAACATCGCCGCCGAGAAAGCATTCGATGTCGTGATGTTCGAGTGGCGGCAGCAGTTCGCCGGTCACGCTCGCCCGATGATCCGGGAGAGGGTCGGTGACCTCATCGACATCCAGATTCGCGTCCTATCGATTCTGCTCGGCCTCCCCGACCACGATCCGGTCGACCTGCCGAAGGGAGCGAACAAGATTCTCGTCACGCACGATCTCACACCGAGCCTGACGGTGCAGCTCGACCGGGAGGCGATCATCGGAATCGCGACTGACGCCGGGACACGCACCTCGCACGTCGCGATTCTCGCGCGGTCGCTTGGACTTCCCGCGGTCGTCGGCCTCCGCGATGCCACCAACCGGCTCAAGGGCAACGAGCACGTCATCCTCGACGGCAGCGCCGGCGTACTGATCATCAACCCGAGCCCGGCGCAGCTCACCAAATACCGCGAGCGGCGCGCGCGCGAAGCTGCGGAAGCCGCCGAGTTGCAGTTGATCGCGACAGCGGATTCAGTGACACTCGATGGCCACTGGGTCACTCTGCGCGCCAACGTCGATCTGCCCGAGGAGGCGGCAGCCGCCGCGAACAGCGGCGCCGAGGGTGTGGGCCTGATGCGCACTGAATTTCTCGTAGTCGGGCGCGCGACGATGCCCGACGAGGAAGAGCAGTACCAGGCCTATCGCCACGTGGTCGAAGCGTTCAACGGGCGACCGGTGGTGATTCGGACATTCGATGTCGGCGGCGACAAGCTTCCGGTCGGCGGTTACGCGACGGACGCCAACCCGTTCCTCGGCTGGCGCGCAATCAGGATGTGCCTCGATGAGCCCGAGCTGTTCAAGACCCAGCTTCGCGCACTGCTCAGGGCCGCCATGCATGGCGACGTACGCATCATGTTTCCGCTCATCATCACGCTCGACGAGGTGAAGCAGGCGCGCCACCTGCTCGATGAAGCTGCCCGCGAGCTCGACGACCGCGGCGTCGAGTACCGGCACGACCTTCCGCTCGGCGTCATGGTGGAGACTCCCGCGGCGGCGCTCTGTGCCGACACCCTGGTCGACGACGTCAGCTTCTTCAGCATCGGGACCAACGACCTCGTCCAGTACACTCTGGCCGTGGATCGTGGCAGCGCGGCGCTCGCGTCACGATTTACGCCGCTGCATCCGGCGGTTCTCAAGCTGATCAAGCGAATCGTCGACGTCGGGTGCGAGCACCGGCTCGAGGTCGCGGTGTGCGGTGAGATGGCATCGCAGCCGCTGATGGCGTTCGCTCTCATCGGACTCGGAGTAAGGTCGCTCAGCGTCGCCGGGCGATCGGTCCCGTTGGTGAAGCGGATCATCCGCGGGGTCAGCGTCACGGTCGCCGAAGCGGCGGCCAACGCGGCCCTCGGCGCTCGCACCGCCAGGGAAGCGGAAGGGGAGCTGCGCCGGCGCCTGCTGACAGCGTTCGGCGACGCGCCGTTCTTGCGCGATGGGTTGCCTGAATTCCTCGACGGAAATATCTTCGAAGGCTCAGGTGGACCCTAGTATTCTTCGGCGCACGAATAGTACGGCGTGTGACCGCTGCCACCGCTCATCCTCAATTCCCTCAGAGGAATTTCGTGCTCGATCGACATCTGTTCACATCCGAATCCGTCACCGAAGGTCATCCTGACAAGGTCGCGGACGCGATATCGGACGCCATCCTCGATGCAATTCTCGCGGATGACCCGCAGGCGCGCGTCGCCTGCGAAACTCTCGTAACTACGGGCCTCGCCTGCGTAGCCGGCGAGATCACCACCAAGACATACGTCAACGTCCCGGAGATCGTGCGCTCGACGATCGACCGGATCGGCTATAACGATGCCGGCTTCGGCTTCGACTCGAAGACCTGCGCGGTCATCAGCACCATCGACAAACAGTCGCCCGACATCGCTCAGGGCGTCGACACCGGCGGCGCCGGAGACCAGGGCATGATGTTCGGCTATGCCTCGGACGAGACCGACGAGCTCATGCCGATGCCGATCCAGATCGCTCACCGATTGACTGAGCGGCTCGCTGAGTTTCGCCGCTCCAAGGATGGGAAATGGGTCCGGCCCGACGGGAAGGCTCAGGTCACCGTTCTTTACGAGGACTCGCTCCCGATCGGAGTCGAAACCGTCGTGGTCTCCACGCAGCACTCGGAGGAGATCTCCACCAAGAAGCTCCGTGAAGCGATCATCTCGGAAGTGATCGAGCCGGTGATCTCGAAAGAGCTGCGGGCGAACGGCGTCAAGTTCCACATCAATCCGACCGGCCGATTCGTGATCGGTGGTCCGCAAGGCGATGCCGGACTCACCGGCCGAAAGATCATCGTCGACACCTACGGCGGCATGGGCCGTCACGGCGGCGGAGCGTTCAGCGGCAAGGACCCGTCGAAGGTGGACCGGTCGGCGTGCTACGCCGCCCGTTGGGTCGCGAAGAACATCGTCGCCGCCAAGCTGGCGCGCCGGTGCGAGGTACAGGTGGCGTATGCCATTGGTGTCGCCAAGCCTGTCTCGGTGAACATCGACACCTTCGGGACCAATACCGTCCCCGAGACCGCGATCATGAAGGCCGTTCAGAAGGTCTTCGACCTGACGCCCAAGGGAATCATCGAGGCGCTCGACCTGCGGCGACCCATCTACAGCCCGACCTCCTCCTACGGCCATTTCGGACGCAATTCCCGCAAGAATCCGAACGGTAAGGGAACGCTGTTCACCTGGGAGCGGCTCGACCGGGTTGCCGAGCTCAAGAAAGCGGTCAAGCGTGCGTAGATCGTTAATTTGATTTAATGCAGCTCATCGAAGTCGAGGTTATGCGGCTCGGTCTCGACCGGTCCACCAACTCCTACGTGGTGATCCTACAGGAGAAGGGCGGAGCTCGCCTCTTGCCGATCTGGATCGGGCAGCCCGAGGCGGAATCGATCGTGATCGAGATGAACAAGCTCAAGCGCGAGCGCCCCCTGACCCACGACCTCTGCAAGAACCTGATCATCGGCCTGGGCGGGACGCTCCGCCGGGTGAACATCACAAAGGTCGAGAATAGGACATTCTTCGCCGAGCTCCACATCGCGCAGAATTCGGGCGCGGTGCACGTCGACGCGCGGCCATCGGACAGCATCGCGATCGCGCTCAGGTTCGAGGCCCCCATCTTCGCTCAGGAAACCCTGCTGACGGCCCTTCTCCTCGAGGAAGGCCAGGCGGCGCCGGACATCGTGGCCGAGCCGACGGAGGAGATGTCGGCCGAGCAGCTGAAGCAGTATCTCGAGAACATGCGCCCCGAAGATTTTGGGAAGTTCCATATGTAGCGTGGCGGTGCTGCTGCTATTGCAGGCCGCCATTGCCCAAGTTCCCGAGCACGTCTCCGGACGGATCGTCCGTCCCGGGTCGAGGAGCATGGAACCCGTCAGCGGCTCGTGGGTGGTTCTTCACCGCGTCGGCCCCGATAGCGCCGGGCCGCTCGATTCCCTCCGCTCCGACGCGCTCGGCCGCTACAGATTCCGGTACGTCCGGTCAGGAAGTGAAGATGCGGTTTATTTCGTGTCGGCGATGTACGGCGGCATTGCCTACTTCACTCCACCGCTCACTGAGCCCAGGATCGGCGGAGCCGCTGGAGAGATCGCCGTCTTCGACACCACATCCCACCGCGTACCGATCACCATCCGCGGCCACCACCTCGTGATATCAGCGGCGGATGCGCGCGGGCTCCGGTCAGTGGTGGAGGTGTACGAGCTGTCCAACGACAGCTCGGTGACGAGGGTCGCCGCGAGCGACAATCCTCAGGGCGCGACGTGGCGGACCGCGTTGCTCCCGGCAGCATCCAACTTTCAGGTGACGCAGGGCGATGTGGCGCCGGACGCCGTGACTTTTTCCAACGGATTGGTGGCGGTCTATGCGCCGCTCGCACCAGGGGTGAAACAGATCTCCTTCTCGTACTCCGTCCCGGCGAGCGCGTTTCCCCTGAGGTTGCCGCTCGAGGGTCGCAACGACGTCTACGAAGTTCTCGTCGAAGATGAGACGGGAAGCGTCACCGGCCCGAACATCAAGGAGGAGGATCCAGTCACCGTCGAAGGGCGCAACTTCCGCCGGTTTCTGGGTTCGAACCTCCCCGAGAATTCGGTCGCGGTGATCGACCTGCCGCCCGCCTCGTCGGCGCGCGCGATCGATCCGCGCTTTATGGTAGCGCTCACGCTCGTCATCGGCGGCGCCATGATCTTCGCGCTTGCGCGCGCACTTCGGCGTAGATAGCTTCGCGACATAACTGAATCGCGGACGGGAGCCACGGAAACCGGTGTGATGCCGGTGCGGCCCCGCCACTGTAAAGGGCACCAACGCGCACTCGTAGCACCACTGGCCTCGCGGCCGGGAAGGTGGGTGAAGCGGCCCGAAGCCAGGAGACGACTTTCGTCCGCGCCACTTTCGCAGAACCTCGGGGGAGGTGCTGGTGGCGGCCAGGCGTCTTTTTTTAGGCGCGTGCTCGTTGCGGGCATTCCCATGAGAGGAGGGCCCGCTTTTGTTATCCTCACACACTTGGTGTGCTTCACAACTGCCACGAAAGTGGTGAGTCCTCAGTTTGAAGCCGCAAGCTTTGGGCTCTTCGCGATCGCGTTGGTGCTTGGGGCGTGCAACCCATCGCGCACCGAGAAGGTCGCCGGGGTAGACGACTTCGGCGACTCCGTGCGCGTCGGTCGGGCGCCGACTCGGATCGTTTCGATGGGGCCGGTGACGACCGAAATCCTATTCGCGCTGGGCGCGGGTGCGAGGGTCGTCGGTCGAAGCGAGTTCGACCTGTTTCCGGATTCGGCCCGGCTCATTCCATCGCTCGGGCTGAGCATTCCGCCCAACGTCGAGGCGGTGTTGGGTCTGAAGCCGGATCTGGTGGTGCTCTACGCCAGCGGATCGAACCGGAGCGCTGCGCGCCGGTTTCGCGCGGCGGGCGTGAATACCCTCTCGCTCAAGACCGACAGGATCTCGGATTTCCGCCGGGCAGTGACAATGCTTGGCGCGATCACCGGGGATTCGGCGAAAGCGAAGATCATCATCGATTCCGTCGACAAGACACTCGATCGGGTGCGATCGGCCACCTCCGCGCTGCCAAAGCCAACGGTGTTCTGGCACATCTGGGATGCGCCGCTCATCACCATCGGGGCGGGAAGCTTCATGAACGAGCTGGTCGAGATCGCTGGTGCTCGCAACGTCTACGCGGACATCCCCGGCCCCTCCGAGACCATTTCGCTCGAGGACGTCGCTCGCCGAAATCCGGACTTCATCCTCGCCGGTCCAATCGGCGCCGCGGCCATCGCACGCGATCCTCGCTGGAAGATCATCGCCGCCTCGCGGGAGAAGAGAGTGCTGATCGTCGATACGGTGCTCGTCGCGCTGCCGTCGATTCG
>JBKKAY010000037.1:0-14370 GCA_046714195.1 Gemmatimonadaceae bacterium | reverse complement strand
CCCTCCGCCAGAGAACCGGCGCCGGGATGATGGAATCGAAGCGAGCCCTCGAGGAGAAGGCGGGCGACATGGAGAAGGCGGTTGAGTACCTGCGCACCAAGGGTATCGCCAAGGCCGAAAAGAGAACCGGCAAGCAGACGAGCGAAGGCCTGATCGGCAGCTACATCCACCACAACGGCAAGGTAGGCGTCATGGTGGAGATCAACTGTGAGACGGACTTTGTTGCGCGCACCGACGACTTCAAGCAGCTGGTGCGATATGTGGCGGAGCACATCGCCGCCGCCGCTCCGGTGGCGGTGGACAAGGACCAGGTTCCCGCAGACAAGGTGGAGAGAGAGCGCCGCATCTTCGTCGAACAGGTAAAGGAAAGCGGCAAGCCTGAGCACCTAATCGAGAAGATCGTCGCCGGCAAGGTCGAGGCGTTCTACAAGGACGTCGCGCTGGTGCACCAGGCCTGGGTCAGAGAGCCGAAGAAGACCATCGGTGAGCTGATCAAGGAAGCATCCGCCAAGCTCGGCGAGAATATCCAGGTTCGCCGCTTCGTCCGCTTCCAGATGGGCGAGGAGTAGAGACAGGCTTGGCCGCGCTAAAGTACCAGCGTGTTCTGCTGAAGCTCTCCGGCGAGGCTCTCGCCGGAGACAAGCGCGTGGGGTTCGACTTCGATGTGATGAAGCGGCTCGCGACCGAGATCAATGACATCGTGAAGCTGGGAGCCGCCGTCGGTCTGGTGATCGGCGGCGGCAACATCGTCCGCGGCGCCCAGCTCTCGAAAATGGGGATGGACCGGGTCGGCGCCGATTACATGGGCATGCTGGGCACGGTGATCAACGCTCTGGCGATGCAGGACGTCCTCGAGAAGGGCGGACTCCAGACCAGGGTGATGACGGCGATCGGCATGGAGGCGCTGGCCGAGCCGTTCATTCGCCGGCGCGCGATGCGCCACTTCGAGAAGGGGCGGGTGGTGATATTCGCCGCCGGAACCGGGAATCCGTACTTCTCGACCGACACCGCCGCCGCGCTCCGGGCCATCCAGATCCACGCCGAAGTCATCATCAAGGCGACCAGCGTCGACGGCGTTTACTCCGCCGATCCGAAGCTCGACCCCGAAGCTACGCGCTACACGGAGATCAGCTATCGCGACGTGATGGTGAACGAGCTCGGAGTGATGGACCAGACGGCGATCACGCTGTGCAAGGAAAACAAGCTTCCAATCATCGTACTGAACATTCACCGTCACGGAGAAGTGGCTCGCGCGCTGGCGGGTGAGCGCGTGGGAACCATCGTACAATGACGACAATTCCGCAGATCATGAAGGACACGCGAGGCGCGATGGAGAAATCCATGGACTCATCCAAGCGCGAGCTCTCCTCGATCCGCACCGGGAAGGCGAGCGCCAGCATGCTCGACACCGTCCGCGTCGAAGCGTACGGCCAGATGATGCCGCTCAATCAGGTCGGGGGCGTATCCGCGCCCGAGCCGCGGCTCCTGACCGTCACGCCGTGGGACAAGGGGCTCGTCACGGCGATCGAGAAAGCGCTGCGTGAATCGGACCTTGGCCTGAACCCGCAGACCCAGTCCGGCGTGATCAGAGTGCCGCTCCCCGCGCTCAACGAGCAGCGCCGGAAAGAGCTGGTGAAGGTCGTGCACAAGCTCGGTGAAGAAGGCAAAATCGGCATCAGGCACGCGAGGACAGCGGCGCGCGACCAGATCAAGAAGCTGGAAAAAACCTCCGAGGACGATCAGAAGAAGGCGGAGAAAGAGCTTCAGAAGCTTCACGACGACTTCATCGGCAGGATCGATGAGTTGCTGAAGGGGAAAGAAGCGGAAATCATGGAAGTCTAGCTCGTGTCGGAGCTAGCTCGGCGCATCATCTTCGCGGTGATCGCCGCACCCGCGAGCGTCGGCGTCGTGTACTTGGGCGACTGGGCGCTGGCGATAGTCCTCTCGGTGCTCGCCGCCCTCGGGTCGTGGGAGCTGATGCGAATGGCGCGCGAGACAGGCGTGGTGCCGCTGGAGCCGGCGGGAATCGCCATCGCGGCACTCGTCCCGATCGCCGTCCACGCGCAACGGCTGGGTGTCTATGCGTTCTCGCTGACCGCGATAGTGGCGACCTGCCTGGTGCTCTTCGCCAGCAGCATCTGGCTGAGAGGACCTACCGGCCGCCCCCTCTCAGCGGTCGCCATAACGGCGTTTGCGATACTCTACGCCAGCCTCATCGCCTACGTCTATCCGCTGCGCTACCATCCATACGCCATCGGCGCCGGCGCGGGCACCGCACTCGTATTTCTGCCGATCCTTCTCACCTGGGCGACGGATGTCGGCGCTTATGTATTCGGGCGCACGATGGGAAAGACCAAGCTCATTCCGTCGGTGAGCCCCGGAAAGACGGTGGCCGGAGCCGTTGGCGGACTGGCCCTGGCCATCGTCAGCTGTCTCCTTTACGAGCGCTTGATCCTGATGCCATACGCGAGCCTGGGGCTCACGATTCAGGGCGCGATTCTATTCGCCATCGTAGTCAGCGTGGCGGCCCAGACCGGAGACCTCGCCGAGTCACTGCTCAAGCGGGAAGCTGGCGTAAAGGACAGCTCGCGGATAATCCCCGGGCACGGCGGTATTCTCGACCGCTTCGACAGCCTCCTGTTCGTGCTGCCGATCGCGTATCTGCTGCTTGGCAGGTTGCTGCTTCCCGTCCCACAGTGAGGTCTCCCCCAGAACCGAAGGGTGTTGCCGTCCTCGGTTCCACGGGGTCGATAGGAACCACGGCCCTCCGCGTACTCGACAGACAGCGCGAGCGGTTCCGCGTCACGGCACTCACGGCGAACAGCAATGCGTCGCTGCTGAAAGAGCAGGCCCGGCAGTTCTCGCCTTCCTTCGTCGGAATGGTGGAAGCGGGGGAGGATGCCGGTGAAACCTGGAAGAGGGGCACCGATGCACTGATCGAGGCGGCCACCAGAACCGATGTCGACATCGTCATCAACGCCATCGTCGGTGCCGCCGGACTCGACGCCACGCTGGCCGCGCTCGAGGGAGGGAAGCGTGTTGCCCTCGCCAACAAGGAGACGCTGGTGATTGCGGGTGACCTCGTGAGCAAGGCGGCCGAGCACGGGCGCGGCGAAGTCGTGCCGGTGGACAGCGAGCATTCGGCGATTCTACAGTGCATAACCGGCCACGCGCGCTCCGAAGTGCGACGGGTCGTTCTCACCGCTTCGGGCGGCCCCTTTCGCGGGTGGAGCAGGGAGCGCCTTGCCTCGGCGACAGTGGCCGACGCGCTCAAGCACCCGACGTGGCGGATGGGACGGAAAGTCACCATCGACAGCGCAACGCTCGCCAACAAGGCGCTCGAGGTGATCGAAGCCCACTTTCTATTCGGACTTCCGTATGATCGAATAGACGTTGTCGTGCATCCGCAAAGTGTGGTTCACTCGTTCGTGGAGTTCATCGATGGGAGTGTGCTCGCCCAGATGAGCGTCCCGACGATGGAGCTGCCGGTGCTCTACGCGCTGACGCACCCCGAGAGAATTGCCGACGGTGGAATCCCGGCGTTCGATCCGGTGGCGGTCTCGCCTCTGACCTACGAGGCCGTCGATCACGAAAGCTTCCCGGCACTCCGGCTGGGCATTGCGGCCGGTAAATCGGGCGGCGCGGCGCCGGCCGTTTTCAATGCCGCCAACGAGCGCGCGGTCGCCGCGTTCCTGGCCGGGAAGATTTCCTTTCCCGACATCGCCCGTGGTATCTCCTCCGCTCTCGATAGATTGAGTGGGATGAAATCGAACACGCGCGACCAGCTCCTCGAGGCCGATGCGGCCGCGCGCCGTCACGTTTCCGAGATGTTCAAATGCTGACCTGGATCGCGCCGATCATCGTTTTCGGCCTCGTCATTTTCGTCCACGAGCTCGGGCATTTCGTTGCCGCGAAGCTGATGGGCGTGTACGCGCCGCGGTTTTCGATCGGCTTCGGTCCATCGCTGCTCAAAAAGAAATACGGCGAGACCGAGTACGTTCTGGCCGCGTTTCCCCTGGGCGGCTACGTGCGCATGGCCTCGCGAGAGGACGAGGCGACGGCGTTTCTCGAGGGCGGGAGCGAGAATTCGGCCGTTGAGCCCGGCGACCTGAAAAAAGACGGATACGATCCCAATGCGATGATTCCCTTCGGCCCGAAGCCGATTCCCGAATCTCGCTGGTTCGAGTCGAAGTCGCTTCCGGCACGACTGTTCATCATGCTGGCGGGAGTGACCATGAACGCGGTGCTCGCGTACGTCATCTACGCCGGGCTCATAATGCGATCGGGTATTCCGACGCCGCTTCCGGTCGCGGCAGCGGTGACGCCGGACAAGCCTGCCGCGCTGGCGGGAATCCAGGCGGGCGACAGCATCGCTTTCCTGAATGGAGCGCGGCTCGCCAGCTGGGAGGTGCTGCTCGACAAGATCGGATCCTCTGCCGGCGTCCCGCTCAGGCTCGGCCTCGTGCGTCAGGGGAGGCCGGTGGAAGTCGTGGTGACCCCTCTTTCCGAGGAGGCGCCGGATCCGCGCACGGGCATAAAGCGCCGTGTCGGCCGCATCGGCATGGTGGCCAAGGAGGGATTCATACCGGTGGCCCTCCCGCGCGCGCTGGGCGAAGCGTGGGCCATCACTATCGACAAGGGCACCGCGATCTTCCAGACCTTGGGCGCCTTGTTCTCTCGCGGAGTCGGCGTCTCCGAGCTCGGCGGACCGATCGCGATCGCCCAGATATCGGTCCAGGCGGCTCGCGGCGGAATAGAAAATCTTCTGGCGCTGATTGCGTTGATCAGCATCAACGTGGCGGTCTTCAACCTGCTGCCGATCCCGATACTGGATGGCGGGCAGATCGTGCTCAACATCGCCGAGTCGATCAAGGGCAGCGCGTTCAGCACGCAGACGCGTGAGCGGATACTCAAGACGGGGCTGGCTCTCATCGCGCTCCTGTTCGTAACGGTAATGTTCAACGACATCAGCCGTAACATGGGCGGCATCGTCCGCCTGTTGGGGCGGCTGTTCGGATCGACGTGACGCGCAACCTGGGTGACGATCCGTTGACCAGATACGACGAGCGCGACTCGGTGCCCGCCTCCGACCTTCAGGAACAGACGCCGATACGCGGGCTGGTATCGATCTTCAGCGAGAACAAGAAGAATGGATACCGGGAGACGCGATCATGGGAACGTTCACGCTGAAACGCAGTCGGCGGGGGCCAGCCTCGCTCCCCGCTCCTCTTGGGGCGCCGGTAATCAGCGTTACCGGGGACGCGTACCTTGCCTCAGTGACGGTTCAGGTAAAGGCGTCGCGTGAGAAAGCCTCAGGCCGCATTTGAATGCGGTGACAGCACCGGCTAAGTTTGAAAGCTATGCCTTTTCCCGGGCTGGCTGAGCGTGTAGCCGAGGTTAAGGGCCGGATAGCGGCGGCGGTTGCCCGCGGCGGGCACGGCCAGCGGGTGACCGTCGTAGCGGTCACCAAGACGCATGGGCCCGACGCGGCGCGGGCCGCGTACCAAGCGGGGCTGCACGACGTCGGTGAGAACAAGGTGCAGGAAGCTTTGAAGAAGATGTCGGCGGTGGATGTTCCCGTCCGGTGGCATCTGATCGGGCACCTGCAGCGGAACAAGGTGAAGGCGCTGGAGCAGTTCGTTCTGCTGCATTCTCTGGACAGTGCCCGTCTGGCGGACGCGGTGTGCGCTTATGGTATAGCCCGCGGCCGCGCGGTAGACGCGCTGCTCGAGCTGAATCTGTCGGGAGAGGCGACGAAGGGTGGCTTTTCGGCGGCGGAGCTGCTGCCGGAGGCCGAGCGGCTGGGTGCGAGGCCCGGGATCCGAGTTCGCGGCGTGATGACAATGGCTAGCTTTACGGCCACGGATGCCGAGCTCCACCGCACGTTCGCGGAAGGCCGGGATGCGCTGCGGGTGTTGGTGGGGGCGGGTCACCCCGCCGAAGAGCTGTCGATGGGGATGTCGAACGATTACGAGATCGCGGTTGAGGAAGGGGCGACTATGGTGCGGCTTGGTACCACCCTCTTCGGAGCGAGGGATAAATGATTGACGAAGCATTTCATCTGACACCGCTGGATGTCCGGCGCTACGACTTCGGCCGGGCGCTGCGCGGCTATAATCCTGCGCGCGTGGACCAGTTCCGGGATCAGGTCGCCGAGGAGATGGAGCGGCTGACTCGAATCAACCAGGACCTGGACGCCAAGGCGCGGAGCTTTCACGAGCAGCTGCGCGCATTCCGGGATCGCGACAAGGCGCTGAACGACGCTCTGGTGTCGGCGCAACAGCTCCGCGGAGAAGTGCGCGAGCAGGCCGAGCGCGAGGCACAGCTCATTCTCCGCGAGGCGCAGGCCGAAGGAGAGCGCATCGTCGAGGGCGCGAAATCCGACGTGCGCCGCATGGAAGAGGAGCTCGACAATCTCGATCGGTCCCGCCGCACATACCTGGCGCAGATGCGGACGCTGATCGCCAGACAGCTTTCCGAGGTCGAGGCTTCGGACGCGGCACCGGTGGCGACGCCGGGCGGACGCACGCCGCAATCCACCAACGCCTCGGGGCCAGCGAAAGAATGACCGCGGTCGGCCCCGTGCCGACGGCGGGGGTAAACGCGAAGAGCAGGCAGTTCCGCCTGCTCCCCACTGATCGTCCGCCCGACGAGCTCGAGAACGAAGTCCTCTCCATCTGGAAGGCGGAGAATCTTTTCGAGCAGGTGCAGGCGGCCTCGGCCGGCAAGCCCGAGTTCGTGTTCTTCGAGGGTCCGCCAACGGCCAACGGGCGCCCGGGAATCCACCACGTCTTTTCACGCACGGTAAAGGATCTCTTCTGCCGGCACCGCGCGATGCGCGGCTTCCACGTCACCCGCAAAGCGGGGTGGGATACGCACGGCCTGCCGGTGGAGATCGAAGTCGAGAAGCGGATCGAGACCGAGTTCGGAGTGCGCACGGCCAAGCAGCAGATCGAAGCGATCGGCGTCGAGCGCTTCAACGAGATGTGTCGCGAGAGCGTGTGGAGGTACAAGAGCGACTGGGAAGCGATGAGCGAGCGCATCGGCTACTGGCTCGACTACAGCGACCCTTACGTCACCTACTCGAACGATTACATCGAGAGCGTCTGGTGGGCGCTCGCCACGTTTTTCCGCCGCGGACTCCTGACACGGGGCCACAAGGTGCTGCCGTACTGCGCGCGATGCGGGACGACCTTGTCCAGCCACGAAGTGGCTCAGGGCTACAAGGATGTGAAGGACCCCAGCGCGTACGTGGCGCTCGATCTCCTCCTGGCCAGTGGCGCGAGCGCCGGCCCGCGAAGGCGGATACTGGTGTGGACCACCACGCCGTGGACGCTGGTGTCCAACGTCGCGCTCGCCGTGAGCCCGAAGCTGGAGTACGTGGAGCTGCATAAGAAAAAATCCGACGTCGATGAGACGATCATCCTGGCGCACTCGCGCGCGGGGGCGGTGCTGGGAGAGGATTTCACGGGAAGATGGGAAACGGTGAGGACGTTCCCGGGCACCGAGCTCGTCGGGATGCGATATAAGAGACCGCTCGACTGGGTGCCTTTCGCGGAAGGGAAACACGAGATCGTAGTCGGCGAGGACTTCGTGTCGGCGGCGGAGGGAACCGGCGTGGTTCACATGGCGCCCGCCTTCGGCGCCGACGACTACTCCGCTGGGCGGCGACACGGGCTCGCGTTCCTTCAGCCCGTGAATCTGCGCGGAGAGTTTCCGGCGGACATGCCGCTCGTCGGCGGAAAGTTCGTCAAGGATGCGGATCCGATCATCCTCGAGGAGTTGAAGCGGCGCGGAGTGCTGTGGAAGTCCGCGCTGTTCGAGCATGCGTACCCGCATTGCTGGAGGTGCGAGACGCCGCTCCTCTACTACGCGCGCAATTCGTGGTTCGTGCGGACGACGGAATTCAAGGACGCGATGCTGGTGCGCAACGCCCGCGTCGACTGGCATCCGAGCGAAATCGGGTCCGGGCGGTTCGGCGAGTGGCTCACCAACAACGTCGATTGGGCGGTTTCGCGCGACCGGTACTGGGGCACGCCGATGCCGATCTGGGTGTGCGATCGCGACGATACCCACGCCGAAGCCATCGGGAGCTACGCCGAGCTGGCGGAGCGATCCGGCGCGCAGCTGGCAGCGGGATTCGATCCGCACAAGCCGTTCATCGACCGTTACACCTGGCAGTGCAAGTGCGGTGGAGCCATGTCGCGCACACCCGAGGTCCTCGACGCGTGGTTCGACTCGGGGTCGATGCCGTTCGCCCAGTGGCATTTTCCGTTCGAGAACAAGGGCAAGTTCGAGCGGCACTATCCAGCGGACTTCATCGCCGAAGGAATCGACCAGACGCGCGGCTGGTTCTACTCGCTGCTGGCGATCGCCAGCGGGCTGGGCGATGCGCTGCCGAACAACCTCCTCGCCCATGAAGGGGGCTCGTCGACGCTCGGCAACACCGCGCCGTACCGGGCGGTGGTGGTCAACGACCTGGTGCAGGACGCAGAGGGACAGAAGATGTCCAAGAGCCGCGGCAATGTCGTCGATCCGTCGACGGTGATTCCGCGGCACGGCGCCGACGCGGTGCGGCTGTTTCTCACCACTTCCAGCCAGATCTGGATGCCGCGCCGCTTCGACGAGGCAGGAATTCGCGACACGGCCGGCCGGTTTTTGCTGACGCTCAAGAACGTCTACACCGGCATCTTCGCTGAGTACGCGAACTTCGGGTGGTGGCCGTCCGACGCCGATCCAAAGCCGGCGAGCCGTCCGCTCCTCGACCGCTGGATTCTTTCGCGACTGGCATCAGTCGAAAAGGAGGCTGACGAGCTCCTCGGTCGCTACGAGGCGACTGCCGCCGCCAAGACGGTGATGACTTTCTTCGACGAGGATGTCTCCAAGTGGTACGTCCGCCAGAGCCGGTCGCGTTTTTATCTGGTGGACGAGGACGACAACCGCGCCGCGTTCGCGACGTTGCACGAGGTCCTCGCGGTTACGAGCAGGCTGCTCGCCCCGTTCGCGCCGTTCATCACCGATTGGGTGCACCGCGAGCTTACGGGGACTTCGGTTCACCTCGCGCCGTTCACCCGCTCGCATCCGGACGTCATCGACGTCGACCTCGAGCGGACGATGTCGCACATCCGGACTCTGTCGACGCTAGCCCGTGCCGCGCGTGAGGAGGCCGGGGTGAGGGTTCGCCAGCCGCTCTCCAGGCTGGTCTGCGTGGTGCCCGTGACGGGGGTCGCTTTTCGGGGCTCTGAGGAGCCCGCCGGGAAGCTCCTGGAGCAGCTGAGCCCCCTGCTCGCGGCCGAGCTGAATATCAAGAAGGTGGAGTTCATCTCCAGCGCCGACGATCTAGTAACTTTAGAGGCTAGACCCAATTTCCGTTCCCTGGGTAAGAAGTTCGGCAAGAAGACACCTCTCGCCAGCGAGGCCGTGCAGGCGCTGAACAACGAAGCGTTGCGGGCATTCGAGGCGGGGAAGCCGTTGTACGTTTCCGTCGAGAACGAGTCGCGGGAGCTGAGCGCCGAAGACCTGACCGTCGTGCGGCGCGCTTCAGGTGATCTCGTCGTGAAGGAAGAGGCTGGGTATTTCGCGGCGCTGGACCCGACGGTGACGCGCGAGCTTCGCCTCGAAGGACTGGCGCGGGAGCTGGTGAGCCGGATTCAGCGGCTCAGGAAGGAATCGGGTTTCGCGGTCAGCGACCGGATACGTCTGGCGGTGAAGGGGGATGCGGAAGTCGAGCAGGCGGCCCAGGCGTTCCGGAAGTGGATCGCCGATGAAGTGCTCGCCGTGGATGTGCAGATCGGCGGGAAAACCGAAAGCAATTACGCGACGCACGCGTTCGACCTCGAGGGTCGGGGCGTAACGGTCGCCATGGAGAGGGCAGGTTAGAAATGGCAACAGCAGCCGGCAAAAAGAAAAAGGCGGAGCCCGCGGCGCCGAAGGCGGCCAAGGCGAAGGCCATGACCAAGAAAAGCCTTCAGCACTTCGAGAAGCGCTTGATGGAAGAGAGGAAGCGCGTCCTCAAGGAGCTCGGGCACTATGACGAGACGTTCGGCTCGACGCCGCAGGGCGCGGACGGAGACCTGAGCGCTTACTCGTTCCACATGGCCGATCAGGGCACCGACGCCATGGAGAGGGAGAAGGCATTTCTCTTTGCCAGCCAGGAAGGTCGTTTCCTCTGGCACATCGACGAGGCGCTGCGCCGCCTCTACCGGACCCCGGAGCAGTTCGGCAAGTGTCACAACTGCGGGCAGGACATCGCATTCGAGCGTCTCGATGCGCTGCCGCACGCGAGGTATTGCATCGAATGCAAGCAGCGCGAAGAAGATGGAAAGCGCCAAGCCTAATCCGCCCCTCTTCTGGGGCGTGCTGATCACGGTGGTGGCGGTGGATGTGGTGACCAAGCTGATGGCGGTCGCCAATTTGTCGCCCCAACACGTGCCCCATCCCGTGCTCGGCGAGCACCTCCGTCTCACCCTGGTCTACAATCCGGGCGCGGCGTTCGGCCTCCACTTGGGCCCGCTCTCCCGCTGGATTTTCATGACGCTCACCATCGGAGCGCTGTTCGTGCTGTGGCGCCTGTACCAGGCAACGCGTCAGGGAGACCTGACACGCACCCTCGCGCTCGGCCTCGTCTGCGGCGGAGCGGTGGGTAATCTGATCGACAGGATCAGATCCCCGATCGGCGTCGTGGACTTCATCGACGTCGGTCTCCGCGACATGCGCTGGCCGACGTTCAACGTCGCCGACATGGCGGTGAGCGTTGGAGCGTTTCTCCTGGCGTGGGTGTTGTGGGGAGAGGAGCGAGAGGCGACGCTGGTGCGGGCGGCCACCGTCACGGAAACCCCCACCGAGAGCTAGGACCTGAACGGCGTGCTGTAGTTCCGGGTCGAGGCGGACAGCGATGCCCGCCTCGACTTGTTTATCGCCCAGCGAGCGGAGCTTTCACGCACGCAGGCAGCCACCCTCATCGCGCTGGGCAACGTCACCGTCAGTGGCAGGCGGGAGAAGGCGAGCTACCGGGTGGAAAGTGGCGAGCTGGTGCGGGTGGAGATCCCGGCGGTGGAAAAGCGCGAGATCTCGGGCGAGGACATCCCCCTCACCATCGTGTACGAGGACGAATCACTTCTGGTCGTCGACAAGCCTGCCGGTATGGTGGTGCACCCCGCGCCCGGGAACTGGAGCGGGACCCTGGTAAATGCCCTGCTCGGGCGCGGCAACGACGCGCCAGCGGGCGCGGAGCCCGAACGGGCCGGCATAGTCCACCGGCTGGACAAGGAGACTTCGGGCCTCCTGGTGGTCGCCAAGACCGGCCGCTCGCACCGGATCCTCAGCTCGGCAATCGCCGCCCGCAGAGTGCAGAGGCGGTACGCCACGGTGGTCTGGGGCCATCTGCAGAAGGACGAGATCACGATCGACAAGCCGATAGCGCGCGATCCCCGAGACCGGAAGCGCATGGCAATCGTCAATAAGGGTCGGCCGGCCAGGACCGACTTCTTACGCCTTGCGCGGTTCGACGCGGGGGACCTTCTTCGTGCACATCTTCATTCGGGACGCACTCACCAGATTCGCGTTCATCTTGCGTCCATCGGCCATCCGGTCATGGGCGACGATGTTTACGGCGGGGGCGGTGGCAGGCGAGTGGCTGGCCTGCCTTCCAAACGACATTTCCTGCACGCGGCATGGCTCGCGTTCAATCATCCAGTGACGGGAAAACCGCTGGATTTCCGCTCGCCGCTGCCCTTTGAGCTTGCCCTGGCGCTCCGCACGGTCGCCGGCGAGCACGCCCTCCCCGAGGGCGTGGACGCTCTGGCGGCGCTCGGTTTTTATGACTGAGGCCGCGGCGCCGCCCGAGGAGCCACTCGCCGACGAGATCCCGGTTGTCCCGACACGCCGGCTCCTGGTTTTCCTGGTAGGCGGCATCCCGTTTGCGGCGGACATGGATTCGGTCAGGGAAATCGTGCCATCGCTGCCCGTGACGCGCCTCCCTGGTGCGCCGACGACGGTGTCAGGGCTGGTCAATCTGCGCGGCACGATCGTCACTGTTCTGGATGCCGGGACATATCTCGGAAAATCAGCCTGGCGGAGATGGGGCGGACTGATTCTCCTGGCTGGTTACGGGGAGAGAGTGATTGGAGTAGGTATCGACGACGTTCGCGACATCTACGATGCGCCGCTGGATCAATTCGGTCCCGCACCATCAGGCGCGCCGCCCGCGGTATGCGGCGTGGTAGAGATCGACGGTGAGAGAGCGACGTTACTGGATGTGCAGGCAATAGTGCGGGAAGTACTCGGACACGGGGAGGGAGGGTGAGCAGCACAGTACTGGTGTGTGACGATGCGGTGTTCATGCGCACGATGGTGAGCGACATCCTGTCGCAGGCCGGCTTCACGGTCGTGGGCGAAGCCGAGAACGGCAAGCAGGCGGTGGAGAAGTATCAGCAGCTGAAGCCCGATCTGGTGACGATGGACATCATCATGCCGGAAATGGGCGGCATCGAAGCGGTAAAGCAGATAACGCAGCTGGACCCTGCGGCTCGGATTCTCATGTGCAGCGCGATGGGGCAGCAGGCTCTGGTACAGGAAGCGCTGGCCGCCGGAGCGCGCGACTTTGTGGTGAAGCCGTTCCAGCCGAGCAGGGTGCTCGAAGCAGTGCAGCGAGTGCTGGGCTGAGTGGATAACGTTAAGTACGCGCAGCTCTTTCTCACCGAGAGCCGGGAATACCTTCTCGAGGTGAACAACGCCTTGCTCGATCTGGAGCAGGGCGAAAGCGAGGCGTCCGTCGCGCGTCTTTTTCGCGCGGTGCACAGCATGAAGGGGATGAGCGCGGCGATGAGGTACAACGCGGTCTCCGAGCTTTCGCACGAGATGGAGACGCTGTTCGACCGCCTGAGAAATGGAAGCCTGCTTGTCACGCCTCAGATCGTCGACACGCTCTTCGCCGCGGCCGATGCTCTCGAGCACGCGGTGAATCTTGCCACGGCAGTCCCGACTGAGGAGCTGGATGTGACCGGCGTGGTGGAGCGTCTTCGCCTGGCCGGCGCCGAGAGCGCTCAGACTTTCACGTCGGAGTTCGCCGTGGCGGCCCAGGAAAAGAGCGCGGCGGCTTCCCACGCCAAGCTGGGACCTCGCCACATCCGCATCGAGGCGCGCCGCCTCGATACGCTGATGGATATGGCCGGAGAGCTGGTGATCGCCCGCGACCGCCTGGCCCAGATCGCGGCGTCGATCGGTGACGCCAACCTGCTGGAGGCCACGCTTCAGGCGTCGCAGATCATCACCACGCTGCAGAACGAGATCATGACCAGCCGCATGGTTCCGGTGTGGCAGGTATTCGACCGTTTTCCGCGGCTGGTGCGCGACACCGCGCGGTCGCTCGGCAAGGACGTCGATTTCCGCATCGAGGGGAAGGAGATCGAGCTCGATCGATCGATGGTCGACGAGATGGGCGAGCCGGTGCTGCATCTGCTGCGGAATTCGCTCGACCACGGAATCGAGCTCCCCGCCGAGCGGAAAGCCGCGGGAAAGCCCGCGGTCGCGACTGTGACGCTCACCGCCGAGCGCGATCGCGCCACAGTCGTCATTAGGGTTACCGACGACGGGCGCGGGATCGACAAGGCGCTGGTGATTCCAAAGGCGATCAAGCTCGGACTGGTGGCTCCCGGCACCACCGATATGACCGACGAGGAGCTGATTCGGGTGATCTCGCGGCCGGGTTTTTCCACTGCGGCCGAGGTGACCGACATCTCCGGCCGCGGCGTCGGCTTCGACGTGGTCGCCAACAAGGTCAGATCGCTCGGCGGATCCCTGGAAGTGCACACCACTCCAGGCGCCGGCACGAGCGTCGGGATGCGGCTGCCGCTGACTCTCGCCATCTCGCGCGCTCTGCTAGCGCGTGTCGAGCGGGAGACTTACGCGATACCGCTGACGCACGTCATCGAGACTTTCGCACTTTCCCAGCCGATGCTCCTGGAATCCAAAGGGAAGGAACACCTCATCATCCGGGACGAAGCGTTTCCAACCGTGCGGCTTCGTGATCGTGTCGGCTTGCCGGCGAGCGAAGGCACGGGCGGGCAGGTGGTGCTGGTGGAGCTCGCCGAGCGCCGCGTTGCCCTGATCGTCGACGAATTTCTCGGACAACAGGAGATCGTAATGAAGCAGTTCGACGGCGTCGCCGGGAGCCGGAATCTGTTCAGTGGTGCCACCATACTTGGCGACGGCGCTCCGGCGCTGATAATAGACGCATCGACTCTTTTCTAAAATGACTACACACCATCACCCTTCGCGCGACCCCAACGCTGACGCGCGTGCCTCTGCCCTGATGAGCAGCGAGCGCTTCGACGCCCTGCGCGAAGTAGCCAACATCGGGGCCGGGCACGC
>JBKKAY010000036.1:0-3646 GCA_046714195.1 Gemmatimonadaceae bacterium | reverse complement strand
TCGACTCTCTCCACCTGGCTTCACTCGATCGGGATGTCGGTGGCGCTCAACGGACTGCGCAAGTCGAAGCGGGTGCGGAGCCGGGAAGCTCCGATCGAAGAAGGACTGACGGTCGCCATCGACCTTTTCGAGGAACTGCTGACCAAGCGGTAGTCTTCAAGGGGGGCCGGGTGGTGACTATGGGCGAAACGGATTCCGTCTCGCCCATTTGCTTTCGGGCTGCGCGCTACTTTACTGTAGTGATGCACAGTTCTGGAACAGGAATGCGTTCTCGCCTCGCATTGGTGGCAGTAGTGGCGATGGTGGCGTGTGCCGGGCCTCAGTCCCCTCCTCCGCCGGCGCCGGAAACGATCGCCGGAGTGTGGGAGGGCGCCCTCAGCGGCGGCCCGGAAACCCACGCGCTCAGGCTGACGATTCAGCCCGATTCAACCGGGTATCGGGGGTTCGTCGATCTGCCCGATCAGTACGGGCACGGCTACGACGTCAGGAACCTGTCGATCGACGACAATGTGGTGAGCTTCGAGTTTCCCGACGTGTTGCCTCCGGCGACCTTCACCGGAACGTTCGAGAGGGGAAGAATCCACGGCACGTTTACCACTCAGTCTGCCGCGGGTCCTTCGAGCGGGACCTTCGATCTCGCCCGCTGGTCGGGTGAAGCCGTTCCGTATCGCACCCAGGAGGTGCGCTTCGTGAATGGAGACGTCCCCCTGCGGGGGACGCTGTTCATTCCCAATTCTACCGGACCGCACCCCGCCGTCGTGCTGCTGCACGGCTTCGGCCCGCAGACGCGCGAGAGCCAGATCCACTATTTCGCCGACCAGTTCGCGCGAAGTGGCGTCGCGGCGCTGATCTACGACAAGCGCAACACCGGCCGCACCGACATTCCGGCGACTCAGCAGGGCGGCGGCACCCTCAGCGATTTTGCCGACGATGCCACCGCCGCGGTCCGGTTTCTTCGCGCCTTTCCGGCCGTCGTGGACCCACGGCGGATCGGGGTCTGGGGTCTGAGCGAGGGCGCGTGGATCGCACCGATGGCGGCCGAGCGAATCGATGGAGTCGCGTTCCTGGTGCTCGTTTCGGGGGGCGGCGTGAGTCCGGCGAGACATGCACTCCGTGAGGAGGAAGTCAGGCTCAGAGCGCGGGGACTGACTGGTACTGAATTCGACCGCGCGATGTCTCTGGTCCGGCTCGCCCACGGCTACGTGCGCAGCCAATCTAATGCAGATTGGAATCGCTTCGAGCGCGAGCTCGACCGGTCGCGCGGCGAGTCATGGTTCGCGGCGATCGACAGCTTTCCGATCAAGCTCCCGCGTGTCTCACCGGCCTGGAAAGACCCCGACCTCGACTACGATCCGGTCCCGCTACTCGAGCGACTCCGGCTTCCAGTGCTCGTCGTGCTGGGCGCGAAGGACGACGTCACCCCGATCACGGTGCGGGTGACGAACGCAGCGCTGGAGAAAGCGGGCAACACCGATTACCTCATCAGGGAAATTCCCGGCGCCGATCACGGACTCTGGGTGACTCCCGGCAGCGAGGACGATTCGTGGCTCGCGCAGAGGCCGGCCACGGGCTGGGTGGATGAGATGATTGCCTGGGTGACCGCCCGAGCCCGCAGGCGCTAGTGGATTACTCGGAGCTGTCGACACAGCTCTCATCGAGCCCGTTCACCGCGCTGCCAATCGTTTTCATCGCCGGAGTGTTGACGAGTCTCACGCCGTGCATCTATCCGATGATTCCGATCACGGCGGCAATCGTCGGCGGAGGGGCGGTCACCGAGGGTGCCGTCCCCCGAGCGCGATCGCGCATCGCGCTGCTGACGTTCTCATACGTCCTCGGGCTGGCGGTTGTCTACGCCGCGCTCGGTGTGTTCGCCGGCCTTTCGGGGACGATGTTCGGGTCGGTCAGCACCAATCCGTGGCTGTATTTCGCGATGGCGAACCTGCTGGTCGTCACCGCGCTGGCGATGCTCGATGTGATACCGGTGCGGATTCCATCGCGGCTTCTCAATCGCGCGGCTGGTGCGGGCGGCGGAGGCAGTGTGCCCGGCGCATTCGTGATGGGCTCGGCGTCCGGCCTGGTGGCGGCGCCGTGCTCGGCGCCGGTGATGGCGGCGGTGCTCACCTGGGTGACGGCCACGCGAAGCGGAGTGCTCGGCTTCGTCTACCTTTTCGTGTTCTCCCTGGGCATGTGCACCCTGCTGGTTGCGGTCGGGTTGTCGAGCGGCACGCTGTCGCGGCTGCCGAAGGCGGGAACGTGGATGGTGTGGGTCAAGCGCGGCTTCGCGCTGATCATGTTGGCGGTTGCGGAGTATTACCTGGTACAGATGGGGAAGTTGCTGATCTAGAGTATCGTTCGGACACCGGCAGTTCGCGGCGTCTAACTGCAGACAATGCGGTCCTGTTGTACTGAAGCTGCCCGCGCCCCGCGACCGGCTGCCAGGATTTCAGCTTAACCAAAAACCTGATTTTATGGATATTAGAGTTTTGCTCGGTGCTGTTGTACTCTCGGCGGCTACGCCTTTCTTCAGTGTGGCGGAGGGACAGGATCTTGGGCTTCCGATCGGATCGAGGCCGAAGGCGGTGGTCGTTCATTCCCTCGACGGGAAGCCGGTCGACCTCTCGGCGTACATCGGCAAGACGCCGGTGCTGCTGGAGTTCTGGGCGACGTGGTGCAGCAACTGCCGCGAGCTGATGCCGACGCTGGCCGCGGCCGAAAAGAAATTTGGCAAGAAGGTCAGGTTCGTCGTGCTGGCGGTGGCGATCAACCAGTCGCCGGAACGCGTCCGGAAATACGTGGCGGCACATCCGATGTCGCACGACATGCTGTTCGACACCGAGGGAAAGGCGGCGGCTGAATTCGATGCGCCCGCGACTTCCTACGTGGTCATCCTCGACAAGACCGGCAAGGTCGTCTACACCGGCCTCGGCGGAAAACAGAATATCGAGGCCGGGCTGGCGAAGGCTCTCTAGCCTTCGTCCGGCGGCGCCAGACTGTCGACTACGGCGCCGAGCTCCGTATAAGCGCCGGGGGTCAGAACCTTGAACGGGCGAGTGACGTAACCCACGCGTCCGTCGGGACGGATCACGAACAGCGACCTGTCGTCCATGTTGTTCCTGGCCGAGTGAGCTCCGTACAGCTTTCCGGCCGTTCCGCCCGGATCGCTGAGAAAAAGCATCGGAAAGTCCGATTCCTTCGCCCACGCGGCCAATGTCGTATCGGCGTCCACGCTGATGGCGATGACGACTACGTTTCGTCCGTTGTTGAAGAGCGTGGCGTACTGATCACGGTACGCCTCCATTTGGATGGTTCAGCCCTTTGTTCGCGCCTGGGCGAAGAAGGCGAGGACTACTGTGCGACCGCGAAAGTCCGACAGTCTCACAGGCGTCTTGAGGACACCGTATCTCGTCGCGCCCGTGAGAGTAATGTCGGGCGCCACGTCGCCGACGGCGGGGCCAAGGGCGGCGGCCGCCGGCGGAGCGGCGACAGCGACTTGCGCGCGTGCCACCGCCCAAGGGAAAATCAGAGCGGCTATTCCTGCAGCGAGCACAATCTTTCGGGCGTTGCGAACCATCTCAGGAGCCTCGAGCGATAGTGATTTCAATCTTACAGCAAGTGCCATTCAACAGCCAGCGCGAGCAACACCTGG
>JBKKAY010000035.1:0-4275 GCA_046714195.1 Gemmatimonadaceae bacterium | reverse complement strand
CGCGCGATTGTCGCGGGGTTTCCGTCGGAGATGTACATGTTGCCCGATTTTTCGAGGCGAGTCATCGTGCGGTCGATCGCGTCGCCGATCACCTGGATGCGCGGGGTGCTGAGCGGATTGAACGCCGGATCGTGTGGGCTGCGCGACGGGCCACCCGCGACCTCGAATACCGCGCCGTAGTCATAGGCGATCGTTTTCTTGCTGCGCGGATCAGTCCACGATCCCTTGCTCGCGAGCGCGCGATTCTTCGGCCACAAACCCTGCGGCAGCGCCATCGACCTCATCCTGTATCCGGGCACCGCCGAGTCTACCGACATCGCCAGCCGCGCGATCTGCTCCTGCACGAACACGTCCGGATACTTGCTCAGCTGAGCATGCCAGACGGTGTGATTGCACAGCTCGAATCCGTTGTCGGCCAGCCATTTCACCTTGGGAAACCGCCACGCAGTCTTCTGACCCTGAATGTTCCTGTCGCCAAAAAAATTGTGTCCGGACGCCGCGCCTGACAGCAGACAGAACACAGCTTTGTTTTCCCAGTCGGGGTGCGTCTTTCTGAAATCGAGCCATATCCCGAGTCCGCTCCGGGGATCGATCTCGAGCTTGCTGTTCCTCTCGACGTAGCTGAACTGCCCGGGCGATGCGTCGTCGAAGATGAACACCACCGGAGACAATCCGCGCGGGAGCTCCAGCTTCCGGTCCAGAACCTGCGCCATGTTCACGGGCCGGTAGCCGCGCTTGTACAGGAGCTCCAGATCCTGTCGAAAGCTGGCTCGCTCTCGCGAGTAGGTCGTGTTGCGGTCGCCGATCAGGTGATATTCGATGACCATGATGCGGCCCAGCTCGTTGGGAACACGGTCAGGGTTTGCATTGACTGAAGAGACGGGGCCTGCCTCGGCGACTGAAACAAACCCCGCCCTGGCGCTGTCCGTAGTGGAAACGGGACCCGCGGCAGGCCCCGTGGTGTCTGATGAGTGTTTCCCCCCCGCTTCCGGCTTGCACGCGAAGGCGAGGAGCACGACTGGAACAGCGATAGAACGGTACATTTTCCCAAGCTTATGTGGATGATAAAGAGCAGGGCGGAGTCGATCCTGCGGACGATAAAGACCAGGCGTAAGCCGATCCTGCACAGCCTACTCGCAATAAGCATTCTTGCGGTGGGCACCCTGGATGTGTGGCTGGCAACCTGCGGCTTCGACGGTTGTCCGACGCCGCGTGAGATCCAGCAGTTCAAGCCGGACGAAGGCGGCAAGATAATGGATCGCAACGGCGTCATGATGGGCCGCCTCGAGAACGTCCGCCGGCAGAACGTCCCGCTCGAGTCCGTCCCGGTTTTCGTCCGCCAGGCATTCATCGCGACCGAGGACCGCCGCTTCTACAACCACAACGGACTGGACTGGCGCGCCTTCCTCCGAGCGCTGAGCGCCAATCTGCGCGCCGGCGAGACGCGGCAGGGGTTCAGCACCATCACCATGCAGGTCGCCCGCAATACGTTCGCCGTGCGCAAGTACAGAATGCGCTCGGTGAGACAGAAGCTGATGGAGCTCCGGCTCTCGCGTCTGCTCGAGCGCTCGCTCACCAAGAACGAGATCCTCGAGCTGTACTTCAACGTCATCTACATGGGCAACGGCGTCTACGGCATCGAAGCCGCGAGCCGCGACCTGTTCGGACGCAGCGTGAACAGGCTCACGCTCACCCAGGGCGCAATGCTCGCCGCGCTGCCGAAGGGCCCATCCGCCTACACGCCGCGCCGCCATCCGCAGCGCGCTCTTGCCCGGCGCAATCTCGTGCTGGGGCTGATGGTCGACGAAGGATACGTCTCCAAGAACAGGCTACCCGGGCTCCGAGCCGAACGTCTCCGAATAGCGCGCGACGAATGGCGGCCGTCCAACGCCAACGATTCGTACGCGCTGGACGCCGTGCGCGCGCTGGTGGATTCGGTTATCAAGGGCGGAGCATCGGACATCGTCGATCTCACCGTCTATACCACCCTCGACAACCGCGCCCAGCTGGCCGCCGACCGTGCGCTCCGCCGCCGTGCGGCCGCGATCCAGTCGGAGACTGGCAAGCGGACGCTGGTCCAGGGCGCCATGGTAGCGGTCGATCCCAGAGATGGAGACATCCGCGCTCTGAGTGGAGGACGGAATTTCGAGCGCGGTACCTTCAACCGCGCGCTGTCAGCGCACCGCCAGCCCGGCTCCGCGTTCAAGCCGTTCGTGTACGCGGCCGCGCTGGCGGCCGGATATTCATCCGCATCGGAAGTCGACGACGATCCGGTGGACGTGATCCAGGGTCGCCAGGTGTGGTCGCCCGCGAATTACAACGACGAGTACTCGGGACGCATTACCTTCCGCCGCGCGCTGATCAGGTCGGCCAACGCGGCGACGGTGCGCATCAGCCAGGCTGTAGGACTTCCCAGGATCGCGGACCAGGCTCACAAGAACGGCATCGTCAGTGACATTCCGAATGTGCCCGCAATGGCCCTCGGCGCGGGTGAGGTCACTCCGCTCGAGCTCGTGAATGCCTACTCGCCATTCGCGAACGGGGGATTCCGAGTGCGGCCGCGTCTGGTGAAGCGCATCGAATCGAGCGATGGAACCGTGTTGTGGAGCAGGGAGATCGAGCCGCGGGTCCAGGTGATGGATCCGAAAGACGCGTATCAGCTGACGTCGATGCTGCAATCAGTTGTAAATCACGGAACCGGCCGAGCCGTTCGCGACTATGGCGTGAAGGGACTCGTTGCCGGTAAGACCGGAACCACCAACAGCGGCACCGACGTGTGGTTCATCGGATACACTCCGACGCTCGTGGCCGGATTCTGGTTCGGCTTCGACACGCCCGGGCAGATCAGCTGGGACGCATCCGGCGGCAGACTGGCGGCGCCGGCATGGGCGGAGTTCTACATGCAGGGCTGGCGCGAGACGGCGACCGCCAACGCCTGGGGCCCGCCACCGGGAATGATTCCGCGCGTCATCGATCCGCAGACCGGGTATCTCGCCGGCGACTGGTGCCCGATCAGGCAGCAGGAATTCTTCAAGCCGGGTACTGAGCCGCATATTGAGTGCCCCGAGCACGGCCCCGACATGTGGGAAGACCAGCAGGTCGAATCGCAGGACCGCGAATGGGGCAACGATTTCGGGAAGAAGGTCGGGAAGGCGATCGGGAAGATCTTCAACTTCTGATCGCCACCATTCGGGCTGTCTAGACGAGCCCGAGAAATCCCGATGGCTTGGCGGCGAAATTCGGGAAGATGCGATCGAGGGTGCGAGCTCCGAGGTGATCTGACACCACCTCGGCGAATACCGAGCGGAAGTCGGTGGTGAGCGCGAGATCGCGACCTTCGTAAAGCTGTTCCTGCTCGAGCCCCGGCCATTTGCCGTGAACTTTTCCGCCCTTGACGCCGCCGCCGATCACGAACAGCGCGCCGGCGTGTCCGTGATCCGTTCCACGGTTACCGTTCTCGCGCGCCATGCGGCCGAACTCGGACATCGTGAGAATCACGACGTCGTCCATCCTGTCGCCGAGATCGGCTACCAGTGCCGAGATCGATCGCGCGAAGTCGTCGAGACGCTGCGCCAATTGTCCGGTCGAGGATCCCTGATTGACGTGCGTATCCCAGCCGCCGATGTCGGCGAAAGCGATCTCCAGGCCGACGTTCGACTTCACCAGCTGCGCGATCTGCAGCAGGCGCTGGCCGAACTGCGACCGCGGATACTCCGCACCGTTCTGCGGCAGATATTTCCGCGGGTTGGCGGCGCGTAACATCTTCACCGCCTCGAACATCTCGGCGCCCGCGCCGTGCACGAGATCGGCGGAGCCCGTGCGGTAAAGGGCCTCGAGACGCTCCGCGGAGCTGCCGGTGGCGCGCACGGTGAACTCATCGAGGTTGTTCATCGCGACGCTGGGCGACGGACCCTCGAGAACGCGCGGGGTCTGAGCGGTGAGTGATACCGCGCGGAACGGCGTCGTGCCGATCTTGCACTCCTCGCAGGTTCCCTTCCCCGCGAGGTAGCGATTGAGCCAGCCGTCGGTAGTCCCTTTCACATCCGGCGTGCCGCTCTCCATGTAGTCCTGCGCGTCGAAATGCGAGCGCGTGGTGCTGGGACTTCCCACCGCATGCACCGGTGCGAGCAGCCCGCGATCGTACAACGGCTTGAGCGGCGCAAGCGATGGGTGCAGCCCAAAAAAGCCATCCAGATCGATCGCTCCGCCAGCCGTGCGCGATGGCTGCGGAATCGCAATCGACGGCCGCATTGCATAATACGCGCGCTCACCGTG
>JBKKAY010000034.1:0-4212 GCA_046714195.1 Gemmatimonadaceae bacterium | reverse complement strand
GACTGCGCGGAATTCTGTTCGCCCCTTTCCTCCACGGCAGCCTCAGTCACATCGTCGCCAACAGCGTCCCGTTCGTGCTACTCGGCTGGATGGTGATGCTCAGAGACGAGCGACACTTCATCCCCGTTACGCTAGCCGCAATGCTCGTATCCGCGCTTGCAGCCTGGCTACTCGGCGCGCCCGGCTCGGTGCACATCGGCGCCAGCGGAGTGGTCTTTGGCTACCTCGGGTTCCTGATGCTGAGCGGATGGTACGCGCGCAGCTTCGGGAGCATCGTGCTCAGCGTAATCGTAACGGTCGTTTGGGGTAGCCTCGTGTTCGGCATGCTTCCCGGCGCAGCGGGCATCAGCTGGCAGGCGCACGTCGGTGGATTTCTGGGAGGGGTGCTCGCCGCGAGGGCCTTCAGAACCTCCCGGCAAAATCTCACGGGGCCCTAAAGGCTCAGGAGTGGAGCTTGAGGGGTACGAGAGGCAATATTGAGAGTTCACTCTTTCTACTCAATCAGCCCCCATCGATCATGTTCCCACTCCGCCGCCTGTTCGCGCTTGTCGTTCTCGTTGCGATTCCCAGCTTCGCCGTTGCGCAAGCGCCACCGGTGGCAACCGTCGCCGGCGCCCGCACCTTCATCGAAAGCGCCGAGCGCGACCTCAACGATCTCCTCATCAAGGCGAGTCAGGCACAGTGGGTCGCCGCCAATTTCATCACGGACGACACCGAGGCGCTCTCGGCCGAGCACTCGCGCAATCTCGCAGTTGCGATACAGCGGTACGCGATCGAGGCCAAGCGGTACGAGGGACTCCAGCTTCCCGCTGACCTGCGGCGCAAGCTGATGCTGGTGAAGCTCGCGCTCGCGTCGCCTCCGCCTGGAAATCCCGCCGAGGCGGCCGAGCTGACGAAGATCACCACGAGCATGGAGGCCGATTACGGCAAAGGCACCTACTGCCGGCCCTCGAAAACACCGGGCGGCAAGCAGGAATGTCTGCAGATCAACGACCTGAGCCGGATCCTCGCGACGAGCACCGATCCCGCCGAGCTGCTCGATGTGTGGCAGGGCTGGCACAAGGTCGGCGCGCCGCTCCGTCCACGCTACACGCGCTTCGTCGAGCTGTCCAACAAGGGCGCACGGGAGCTTGGATTCACCAACTCCGGCGACCTGTGGCGCGCGGGATACGACATGGCTCCGGCGGAATTCTCCGCGGAGCTGGATCGTCTCTGGGCGCAGGTGCGCCCACTCTACGAATCGCTGCACGCCTATACCCGCACCAAGCTCGGCCAGAAATACGGCACCACGGTCGTGCCCGCCAATGGAATGATCCCCGCGCACCTGCTCGGCAACATGTGGGCGCAGGAGTGGGCGAACATCTACTCGCTCGTCGCTCCACCGGTGACGACAGGCGGCGACTACGACGTCACCGAGCTGCTCAAGGCGAAGAACGTCCAGGTCGACAGCATGTTCCGCATCGGCGAGGGATTCTTTGCGTCGATGGGACTGCCCAAGCTGCCGGCGACTTTCTGGACGCGGTCGCTGCTGACGAAGCCGCGCGATCGCGAAGTCGTTTGTCACGCCAGCGCGTGGTCGCTCGACAACCGCGACGACGTGCGCATCAAGATGTGCACCGAGCAGACGGGCGAGGATCTGGTCACGATCCACCACGAGCTCGGGCACAACTACTATCAGATGGCTTACAGGGATCAGCCGATCCTGTTCCAGAACGGCGCCAACGATGGCTTCCACGAGGCAATCGGCGACGCGATCGCGCTCTCCATCACGCCGGGCTACCTGAAGACCATCGGCCTGCTGGATCAGGTGCCGACCGCGGCAGCTGACACGATGCTCCTGCTCCGCCAGGCGCTCGACAAGGTGGCGTTCCTTCCGTTCGGTCTGTTGATCGATCAGTGGCGCTGGAAGGTTTTCAGCGGTGAGACCAAGCCCGCCGATTATAACAAGGCGTGGTGGGAGCTGCGCAACAGGTACCAGGGCATCTCGGCGCCGCTGGCGCGGAGTGAGAGCGACTTCGACCCGGGCGCCAAGTACCACGTGCCGGCCAACGTCCCCTACTCGCGCTACTTCCTGGCGCGCGTTTTACAGTTCCAGTTCTATCGCGCGCTCTGCCGCGAAGCCGGTGTGACCGGGCCGCTGTACCGGTGCTCGTTCTACGGAAACAAGAAAGCCGGTGACAAGCTCGCCGCGATGCTCGCACTCGGCGCCAGCAAGCCATGGCCCGAAGCGTTGTTCGCGATGACCGGAGAGCGGAAGATGGATGCGGGGGCGATGATGGAGTACTTCCAGCCGCTCAAGGTGTGGCTCGACGCGCAGAACCGCGGCAAGCCTGTCGGGTGGAGAACGACAACGACGAACTGAAGACTACCTGCCAGGTGCTTTCGGCCCCAATGCTATTGGCTGCGGGCGCCCGCACCGATTCCTCCAGCCAATGCCCGCAGCCCACTGCATTGGGGCACACGGCACCTGGCAGGTAGTCTTCAGTTAAAGGTGTTGGAACTCGCGCCAGGAGACCAAATGACCGGCATGTACCACGAGGGTAGCCGAGAGCTTCAGGACCGCTTCGATACGCGGCGTCTGGCCGATCGATTGGAACAGGTGAAGGTGCACGACATTTTTACGACTGCCGACCGCGAGTTTCTCGAGCGTCTCGACATGTTCTTCATCGCCACAGCGGACGCGGCGGGGCGGCCGACGTGCTCGTACAAGGGGGGCGACCCCGGCTTCGTGCGCGTCGTCGACGACCGGACCCTCGCGTTTCCCAACTACGATGGCAACGGGATGTATCTCTCGATGGGAAATCTCGAGGTGAATCCGGCTGTCGGCCTGCTCTTCATCGATTTCGAGCGGCAGCGGCGGATGCGAGTGGATGGAGTGGCCACGATTGTTCCCGACGACGAGCTGCTGGCTCACTACCCGGAAGCGCAGTTCATGGTTCGCGTCATGGTGCAGCGGATCTACCCAAACTGCCCGCGCTATATTCACCAGTACACCATGGTTGAACGATCGAAGTTTGTCCCGCACGTTCAGCAGACGACTCCAATTCCGGCGTGGAAGCAGTCGGACTGGGCGGCAGACGTTCTTCCGGCGGGCGATCCGGCGCGGCTGAAAACAGAGGATTCGTAAGAGCCGGCCGGATATGGAACTGCAATTGCGACGTGCCGACGCTGTCGCCCTTCCCGCCCACTTTACCGGTCCGCACCCCAGAGGATCCATGTCCATTCACCGCCTCATTTCAATCCCGACCATCGCTTTGACCGCCGCGCTCGCTGCCTGCAGCGCGGGACCGCCCGCCAATGGCGCGACCACCGATACTTCCGGCGAGAGTGGGACCGGAAACGCGACCCGCCCCGCCGACTGCACACCGCTCGAAACGAGGTCGCCCAACGGTGCCGACCAGCGACCGGCGCGTCCGGATCAGACGCGCGCTTGCGGCGTCATGTCGAACGTCGCCTTCGACGTCACGGTCGTCACGAAGGGGTTGGAGAGTCCGTGGGCGGTGGAGCCGCTTCCCGGAGGCGACCTTCTCGTCACCGAGAAGCCCGGGCGTCTTCGCATTGTTTCAGCCGCCGGAGCCAAGGGTCAGCCGATCGCCGGCTTGCCGGCGGTGGATGCGCGCGGCCAGGGCGGGCTGCTCGATGTCGCTCTCAGTCCGTCGTTCGCTACCGATCGCACGATCTTCTGGAGCTTCTCCGAGCCGAGACAGGGCGGGAACGGAACCAGCGTCGCGCGCGGAGTGTTGTCCGCCGACCGTACCCGGCTCGACCAGGTGCAGGTGATCTTCCGCGTGCTGCCGAATTACGACGGTACCATGCATTATGGTTCACGACTCGCATTCGGCACCGATGGAATGCTATACGCGACATTCGGAGAGCGGTCTGACTCGCAGATGCGGCGGTACGCCCAGCAGCTCGACAGCCACCTCGGCAAGATCGTGCGCATCAGGCCTGATGGATCGGTTCCCCCAGACAATCCGTTCGTTGGACAAGCGGGTGCGCTGCCCGAGATCTGGACCTTGGGACACCGCAACATCCAGGCGGCGGCTTTCGATGGTCAGGGGCGTCTTTGGGAAATCGAGCACGGTGCGAGAGGTGGCGACGAGCTCAACCTGATCGAGAAGGGCAAGAACTACGGCTGGGCGGTCACCGCGTACGGAATCGAGTACTCAGGCAGGCCGATCTCCGGCTCGGTAACCGCGCGCGCGGGCTTCG
>JBKKAY010000033.1:0-3515 GCA_046714195.1 Gemmatimonadaceae bacterium | reverse complement strand
GCGCCGCCGGCTTCGCACATCGCGATCTCATCGGCGAGCTTGCCCAGGTCCGCGCTGAGCAGCGACGGAGCGATGCGAACGCTCACGGCGTCGGGATTGGAGGAAGCAGGCCGGGGTCCAGCTGCAGCTGCGGCGCCGGAGGAAAGTGCGAGACGGTGAGGCTCACCGGACCACCGGCGCGAATGGTATTTCCTGCCGTTGGAAGCTGTCTGATCACGGTGTTCTCGGGCTGAATCGAGCTGGTGTCGCGCGAGCGTCCCGCCACGCGGAGTCCCAGCTGCTCTATCATAGAGAGAGCCTCGCCGAGCGTGCGGCCGTAGAGGTCGGGCATCACGACAGTGGCTGGACCTCTGCTCAGCACGATGTTCACGACACCGGGCAGCTCCAGCTTGGTGCCCGCGGCCGGCTCGCTCTGAATGACGAGCCCTCGAGGCTGATCGCTGAGCTGGTCGGTCGCCGTCCCCATTGTGAGTCCGGTGTTTTCAATTGCGATCCGCGCCTGTTGCTGCGACATGTTCGTCGTGACGGGGACCTCTGCATTCCGCTGCCCAGCGCTTATTGCCAGCACAACGGTGGTGCCCCGCTTCTGCCTGCTACCCGCTGGAGGATCCTCCTGGATGACGATCTCGGCGGGAACCGTGCGATGGATCCGCGATTCGCCCTGCTGCGCGGTAAAGCCCGCTTTCTGGAGGATCACCGAGGCATCCGCGTAGCTCTTGCCGACCACGTTGGGAAGAATTCCTTCGTCGGGCAGCACTTCCGCCGGAAACGCAAAAAAGAAAATCCCGACGTAGGCGATGAGGAATCCGCCCACCGCCGCGATCAGATACGGAAACGCACGCCGGGGGAGCGCGCGCCAGTTGGGTGCAGCCACTAAGCGACCCGGCGCAATCGCGCGGCGAATGCTCCGTCGGTGCCGTGTCGCTGTGGAAGCACTCGCAGCCTGCCGCCGTCGAGAACATCGCTGGGCACAGCATCCTCGGGCGGCGGATCGAGCTTCCACCCGCTGTTGGCGGCGAGAAACGCATCGACCTGCTCGTCGTTTTCCTCGGGTTCGAGCGAGCAGGTGCTGTAGATCAGCAGTCCGCCGACAGATACGACCTTTGCCGCGGCTTTCAGAATCGACTTCTGGAGCGCCGCCATCACCGCAATGTCTGAGACCTTCAGGCGCCACCGCGCGTCGGGATGCCGGCGGAAAGTGCCGGTGCCGGTGCACGGCACATCGATGAGCACGTTTTCGATCGGACGGATGGCCGGAGCCCTCGCATCTCCGACGAACGGATAGATGTTGGGCGTCTCAAGTCTCCGCTGATTCGACAACAGCCGCTGAAGCCGCGTCACCGACTTGTCGCTGGCAAAGACGCTACCGGCGGTGCGTGACAGCTCGAGCGACTTGCCCCCCGGGGCGGCGCAAAGATCCGCGACCCGTGAGCCGGTTTCGATCGCCGCGTACTGTGTCACCAGCGTTGCCGCCGGATCCTGGACGAAGAACAGACCTTTCTTGAAAGCGCCGAGCTCGGTGAGAGTGATTCCACCGGAGATGGAGATGCTGTCCCGGACGAGCGGAGCGTCGGCTACGTGGACGCCCGCTTCTTCGAGCATCGCCTCGAGCTGCTCGCGCACCGCTCCGTATGGGCGGATGATGAGCGGCGCTTCGGCATTGTTGAGCGTGAGCAGGCGCGCGGTTTCCTCAGCACCCCAACGCTCGACCCATTTCGCGACGAGCCAGACTGGATGCGAGTACTTGAGCGCCAGGGCTTCCACGGGATCGGCTGGCGTCGCGACCCCTAGTGCCTCGCGCTCACGATCAGCGCGGCGCAGCACGGCGTTGACGAGCTTGCTGGCGCCGAGTCCGTGCCGGCGCTTGGCAAGCTCGACGGTCTGCGCGATAGCCGCGTATGCCGGAACGCTTCCCATATTGGTTAGCTGATAGACTCCCAGCCGGAGCAGGTCGACCACGTCCGGGTCGAGACGCGCCAGTCCGCCGCGCACCCGATCGGAAAGAACCGTGTCGATCCAGGCGCGACGCCGCAGCATTCCGTACACCAGCTCACGCGTCCAGCGACGATCGCGCGCGTCGAGCGGCGCGATGCGCCGATCAAACGACTGATCGAGGAACTCTCCCTGCCTCAGATCGAGACAGATCTCGGCGGCAATAGCGCGCGAAGCGGTCACGCCGCGCCCCGCTGAAACGACCGTCATCGAGTCCGCGCTCATGAAGGGGAGCGGGGATCGCCGAGCATGCCGCTGAGCGGAGAAGAGGGGACGGCGACTTCACGACGCGGCATGCGACCCGCCAGGTACGCGAGGCGTCCCGATTCCACCGCGAGGCGCATTGCCCACGCCATCCTCACCGGATCCGAAGCCGCGGCGATTCCAGTGTTCATCAGGATGCCATCCACTCCCTGTTCCATCACGATGCACGCATCGGACGCGGTGCCGACACCGGCATCAACGATGACGGGGACCGCGAGCCGCTGCTTGATAGTGCGGATGGCGTAAGGATTCAGCATTCCGAGGCCCGACCCGATCGGAGATGCGAGCGGCATTACAGCCACGGCGCCGGCCTCCTCGAGCTTGAGCGCCGTGATCAAGTCGTCGTTGGTATAGGCGAGGACCTTGAAGCCTTCGTCGGCAAGAACCTTCGTCGCCTCGAGGAGTCCGGCGGTATCCGGCAGGAGTGTCTGCTGGTCGCCGATGACCTCGAGCTTCACCCACTCGTTGAACCCAGCCGCGCGCGCCAGGCGCGCATAGCGGATCGCTTCAGCGGCGGTGTAGCAGCCCGCGGTGTTGGCGAGGAGAAAATAGTGATCGGGGTCGAGGTGATGGAGCATCGCTTCATCCTTGCTCCGATCGAGGTCCACGCGCCTCACGGCGACGGTGACGACTTCCGCGCCCGAGGCCTCGATCGCCTCGATCATTTTCGCGTTCGACTCGTACTTGCCGGTCCCAACCATCAGGCGCGAGCGGAACTCGCGCTCCGCGATTACTAACGGCTGCGGATCGACCTGGGTCGCGCTTTCGTGCGACAGCACATCGGCGTGCGCCATGGCGTCACCCGCCACCGACGAAGTGAACGATCTCGAGCGTGTCGCCGGCGGACAGAGCGACGCGCGGAAAAGACGCGCGGTCCCGGAGGATGGTGCCGTTGTGCTCGATCACCACCAGACGCGGGTCCAGATCGAGCGACTCGAGGAGCTCCGCCAGACTCCACCCGCCGGGGATCTCGCGCCGCCCACCGTTGACCGTGAGAGCGACTTTCTCCTCTGTTGCTGCTGTGCCCATCATATCTGTGAAAGATAGCGGCTGGCGGCTAGTTCGGAATTCTCGTCTTCCCAAATTCCCCTTATGGCGGCGACGCCGTGGGCGCCCTTGTGAATGAGCAGCCGCACGTGCTCGGGACGAACCCCGCCGATGGCGATTACCGGGATCTTCACCTCAGCCACCAGCTCGTCGATGAACTTGCTCTCGCGCCGCGGCTCTCCCGGATGGCTCGGCGTCTCGAACACGTGGCC
>JBKKAY010000032.1:0-2896 GCA_046714195.1 Gemmatimonadaceae bacterium | reverse complement strand
GTCTCTGACAGCGGCGGATTCGAGTACGCGCGCTCTCGCGGAGAGGAGTTCGCGGAGCGGGCCGAGGAGGCGTTGTCGGAGCTGCCGGACACGGCTGCGCGCGGGGCGCTCAGCGATTCGATATCATACGTCATGGAGAGACACTCATAATGCCACCACCACCCCGGGGCCACTCGCGACGCGGCTCGCTCTTTCACACGATCGTGCTGGCGGCCGGATTCATCATTGGCGGTCTCTTCACGCAGGTGGGTCGAAGGTTCCTCCCGCCCGGAGCCGCCAAGGAATTTTTCACAACCGGCGTGTCACCGGCGTTCGGCCCGCTCTCGATAGACCTCGTTATCCTGAAGTTCGCACTCGGCCCGGTCGTTCTCGACGTCTCGCTGCTCAGCCTGCTAGGCGTTCTCCTGGCCTACCTCATCGCACGTTCGCTTTTCTAGGAGCTAACTATGTTCGGCAATCTTGGGTTCCCCGAAATCCTGATCATCATGGTGATCATCCTGCTTCTGTTCGGGGCGAAGCGCATCCCGGAGATTGCGGGCTCGATGGGCAAGGGCATCCGGGAATTCAAGAAGAACATCAACGAGGCGACCCGCGAGATCACCTCGGAAACCCAGCCCCCCGCCGCGCCGGACTCGCGTCTCACCAGCGGCGAGCTCGAGCGGCGGAGAGTAGCGGACGAGGAAGCGGCGCGGTCCGCGCCGAAGCGACTGCTGTAGCTACTGGGTGGCGCGACGCGCCGAAGCTTCGACGTCGCGCCGGTTGTCGTCGATTTTGGCGGTCGTCCGCAGATTAGCCAGGAATTCACGAACCCGCTGCTGCCGCGCCTGCTGCAGCTCCTGAGCGCGCAGCGCTTCCTTCTGCGCCTCGAACGCCGCTCTGTCCGCCAGCTTGCGCTCGTCGACGCGCATCACGACGACTCCACCGGTGGCCCTGATCGGCGCGCTGACGGAATCGAGTGGAAGCGTGAACGCGGCGCCCACTGCCTCAGGCAGGTTCGTCAGCTCGGGAGCGCCGGTGACGCGGGTGAACGGACGCGGCTTGACGATCCTCTGATTCATTATCTGCGCGGATTGCTCCATTGAGCCCGCCGCCGCGACCTTGGCGAAGTTCGTCGCCCGCGGCATGAGCGCGTCGACTTTCTTCTCCTTCATCAGGTGCGCGCGAATTTCTCCCTTCGCCCGCTCGAGAGAGATGATTCCCCCGGGTGTGATGGAATCGAGCCGCGCCAGGTAGTAGCCGTCCTCGGAGTCGAACAGCTCGCTCGTCTCGCCCGGCTTCACGCCCTGGAACGCCCACGGGCCGACGCTGGGGATGAAGCGTCCGTCCAAGGTGATAGAGTTCCCTTCAATGGCTTCGGTGCGAACGATCGGAATGCGGAGCGTGCGCGCCGCCTCGTCCAGCTTGGCGCCCTGATCGCTCGACGCCGCGATGCGGGCGAGTGAATCCGCGCGACGATCCGTCCGCGCCGCGGCGGAATCGCTCTGCTGAATCCGATACAGGATGTGGCGCATGGAAAGCGTGTCGCCCTTTCTCTCGTCGAGCTTGATCAGGTGATAACCGAACTGGGTCAGCACCGGCTGCGATATCTCGCCCACCTTCAGCTCGGCCGCCGCGGTTTCGAAGGGAGCGACGAAGCGTCCCTTTGGTCCGCGTCCCAGCGATCCTCCCTGGACCGCGGAGCTGGAATCCGCCGACTCGGCGCGCGCGACGTCCTCGAACTTCTCGCCGGCGAGGATTCTCGCCCTCGCCTGAGAAGCGCGCGCCCTCACCGCGGCGGAATCCGCGGCGCTTACGACCCTCGGCACGATGATGATGGAAACCTTGGCGCGGCCGGGACGGTCGAACAGCTCCTTGTGGGCGTCGTAGTATGCACGCACCTCGTCGTCGCTAACCCGGACTTCGGAATCGGCGACGATCTCCGGCGGAAACAGCACGAACGACACCTCGGCGGAGTCATGGCTGTCCTGCCAGCGCCGCCACAGCTGCGCATCGCTCACGTACACATCGGACGCGACCTGGTCGAACAGCTTCTCCTTCGGGATCTCGTTCCGGTAGTATTGCTCCAGCTGAAACAGCAGGCCGTCCTGCCGCGCCATCGGGCTGTTCAGAAAACGCTGGTACTTCTCGGGGTCGAACCTGCCCTCAGTCTGGAGATCGGGGGCCTGCATCAGCTGCGGCGGCGGGCTGAAGCGTGCCGCTTGCAGGATCTCTTCGTCTGTAACGGTGATGCCGCGCCGCTTGTACTCCTGGCGGAGGAGGGCATCCGTCACCAGCTGATCGTAGGCCTCGTTCTGCAGGCGCTGCCTCTCGTCGAGAGACATGCTCTGGCCGCTCTGCTGGGTGGCGGCCTGCTCGAGATTCTGCGTCGTCTGGTACCAGACTGAGGCGAGAATGTCTTCGCCGTTAACCGAGGCGACTGAGGTATTGGTGGTTATCGGCGCGCTGCCAAGCAGGCCCGATGTCTCCATCAGTAGAAATCCGCCGACGAAAGCGACGAGAATGAAGATCCAGATGTATTTTGCGGAGGCCCGCATTGATGACAGCAAGCGCACTACTCCAGGCGGAAAAAAAGAGGCAGAAACCGATCGGCGACAAATCGGTCTATAGCCTTGTAAGGTATGAGTTTGCCTCGTCCTCACGCAAGTCGCGCCAGCGCCCCGATTTATGCATCTTTCACCGCGTTCCCGCCCTACTGCAGTGAAACTGAGAAGAGGTAACTGATGGACTACGATCGGCTTCGGGATCTTCAGGCAAAGTTCGACGAGAATCCGCGTCGCTACTTCGCGCCCCTCGCTAACGAGTATCGGAAAGGGGGCAATCCAAAGCGCGCCATCGAGATCTGCCGCGCGCATCTCGCCCAGATGCCCGGGCACATGAGCGGACAGGTAGTCTACGG
>JBKKAY010000031.1:0-3652 GCA_046714195.1 Gemmatimonadaceae bacterium | reverse complement strand
TCCGTTCGGCGAGCGCGGCCATGGGTAGCTGGAGGCTGACAGACTGCACGCTCTACGTCACTCTCGAGCCCTGCGCGATGTGTTCCGGGGCGATAGTGCTCGCTCGTGTGTCACGGGTGGTGTTCGGGGCGTGGGATCCGAAGGCGGGAATGGTCGGATCGCTCGGCGATCTGCTTCGCCATCCGCGCCTCAACCATCGCCCGGAAGTGGCGGCTGGCGTCCTGGAGGAGGAGTGCGGCGCGCTGCTGCGCGACTTCTTCGAGCGGCGGAGAGACGCGCGCGTCGTTGACTCCGCTCTGGGCGACGGCTAAATTCTCAGGCTGTTCCGGACAGGTGGCTGAGCGGTTGAAAGCACCGGTCTCGAAAACCGGCGTACCCGCAAGGGTATCGTGAGTTCGAATCTCACCCTGTCCGTTGGTTGGGTTCAGGTGTGTCGTCAGCGCGCTGGTCCGGCGGAGTCGCGCCGCCAGCGCGCTTGGCATAGATGGCGATTGATGTACGAGGGATGGGTGGCTGAGTGGTTTAAGGCGCACGCCTGGAAAGTGTGTGTACGTGAAAGCGTACCGTGGGTTCGAATCCCACCCCGTCCGTAGAGAAGATCGTATCCCGCTTGCACTTAACGAGTGCGGCGGGATTTCTTCTTTTTTGGACTGAACCGTCGAGGTGTCCTCGGGGCGCTTGACTCTCTACTCGACTAGAGGGTGTAGTTTCAGCGCACATGTACATGAACGAAGCGCGACCATGAGTAGTGCATTGAACTGCGGAGATGGCTCCTCAGCTCTGGAGCGAAGAGCCTGCGAGCTCGCGCACGGTTATCGCGGCAGACTCCATAGCCTTCGGGTCGGGCGACTCGATGAACTCGTGATGTACTCGCATTCTATCACCGTTCCCTGCGCACCCGATGCGACAGCGCCGCCGCGGTATTCAGCAGAGCGGGTATTAACGGTGCCAACTGCGCTCGCACCGCCCTGAGCGAATATCGCTCCCCAGCCCGACGCCCACTCCTCAGTGTACGGTACTCGCCGCGGAGAACTCGCCGGCCGGTAGCGACACCGCTATCGGGCCGCCTGTACAAGGCAGAAAGGCAGCTGAGCGCGTACCAGATCGGGCCCCAGCGACCGATCGTAACGCCAAATGTTCGTTGACCCGGCTGGTCCCGAACCCGTAGATTAGCCGCCCACACTGATAACGAGCTGCCAATGGTCGTCAAGTCGTTCCATGCGGCCATCCTGATGCTGCTCCCACTTCAGCCGCAGGCATCGCCCACCATTCCGACCGCGCTGCCGCAAATCGCGATAAACGACAATCGCCGCGCCGCCGGATCCCTCGACGGATCCCTCCTCCGCATGGACCTGACGGTCGGACGTGCGAAGTGGTTTCCGGAAGCCGACGATGGACCGAGCGTCGATGCCTTGGCCTTCGGCGAGGCCGGCAAGGCGCTGAGCATACCCGGCCCGATGATCCGGGTCGCGGCGGGGACGCGGGTGCGCGTCACACTCTCGAACCCACTGGGCGACACGCTGACCGTTCACGGCCTGTACGTCCGACCGGGCGTAGCGCGTCCGGTCGTGGTCGCTCCCGGCGCGCGGCAACAGGTTGAATTCGCGGCGCCGCCGGGGACCTACTTCTATTGGGGGACCACACGGCGATCCACGCTGGAAGACCGGCACGCCGATGAATCGCAGCTGAGCGGCGCGATCGTTGTCGATGCGCCCGGGGAGCACCGCCGGGATCGCGTGTTCATCATCGGCGTTCGCACGCAGCCGCGCGACTCGTCAGCGGCCGGTGTGGTTCCGGAACATGTGGCGATGGTGATCAACGGCAAATCATGGCCGTACACTGAGCGCCTGAATCTGGTGCAAGGCGACAGCGTTTTTTGGCGGGTCCTGAACCCTGCGCGCCCGACGCATCCAATGCACCTGCACGGCTTCTACTTTCGCGTCGACAGCCGCGGAAGCTGGATGGCTGACACCGTGTTCACGCCGGAGCAGCGACGGCTGGCCGCGACGGAGCTCATGTATCGGGGGAGCACGTTTACGATGGCGTTCGTTCCTACCGAGCCCGGTAATTGGGTATTTCACTGTCATTTCGCGTTTCACGTGTCGCCCGAGCGCTCGCTCTCGACGCTCGGTCGGGCGACGAAGCCACACGATCACACGTCGCGCGATCACATGAGCGGGCTCGTGCTCGGCGTGCACGTGGCACCGAAAGGCCCGCAGCGTGCCAACCGTGCGATACCGCGCGAATTCCGGCTCTTCGTCAATTCGGCGGCGCGAAAGTTCCGCGAGAATCCGGGTCACTCGTTCGTGTTACAGGACTATGCCACTGAGCCCCGCGCTGATTCACTCCGGTTCCCCAGCTCGCCGCTCTTCCTCACCAAGGGAGAGCGCGTACGTATCCGGGTATCCAACCGGCTACCCGTGCCGACCGCGATCCATTGGCACGGAATAGAGCTAGAGAGCTTCCCGGACGGCGTCCCCGACTGGAGCGGAACGACTCAGCGGTTGTTCACCAACGTGCCCGCCAACGGATCGTTCGACGCGGTGTTCACGCCACCGCGCGCGGGGACATTCATCTACCACTCCCATCTGAACGAGCAGAGGCAGATCGTCTCCGGCTTGTTCGGATCACTGATCGTGCTCGAGCCCGGCCAGAAATTCGACCCCGAACACGATCGGATCTTCCTGGTCGGAGCGGCTGGTCCGATTCACGAAGACGAGAATGACATGGGGACTGTAAACGGCGAGCGCGAGCCGGGTCCTGTCGACCTCGTTGCGGGGCGCACGTACCGACTCCGGATGATCAACATCAATCCGGAGTGGCGCGTGCAGTTCTCGATCGTTTCCGACACGTCAGTCGCGATGTGGCGCCCGGTTGCCAAAGATGGCGCCGACCTTCCGAAGTCTCAGCGTACGCTGCAACCCGCATTTCTGCTGACGGGTCCGGGTGAAACCGCGGATTTTGAGTTCACTCCCGCTAGTGTGGGCGAGCTCCAGCTCAACATCCGCACGCGCGTGGCCGGGTGGAACATCCCGGTGCTGCTTCGCGTGCGCTCGGCGCAGGCGGCGAACGACTGAGCCGCGCTATCAGAGGCTTCATCGGTGTCGCTCACGATCGGCTGATACCGTAGCGCAGCGAGGCCATTCAGGAGCCGGGGCCGGTTCATCCATGCGAGTCCACCGCGCGACGCTCGATGGCGCGCAGCCTCATCCGCCGGATTAGCGCGCTTCCCGGATAAATTAATCGCCAGTAAATGGCGAAACTCCGGCGCGCTGAATCCCTGTTGGCGAACACGCGGATCTCAGTCGATACGATCGATCCACCTGACGAACTCGGGGTGACGAGGAAGTTCATCGTGCGCGATGGCAAAGCCGGGCGACAGCGGCTTGCGAAAAACATCTTCGGTCAGCGTTACGCTTGTACCCGGCGGTCAGTTGACGACGGTGCCGATGACGAGCTCCCGGGGGAAATCGTTGGCGAGGCGCACGAAGCCGCTGCGCGTAGCTACATCGATCAGCGACTCGCCCTTCGCTGAAGTTGTTCTGATGTGGTGGGCACTATCTAACTCCGATACTCGAAATGAGGTGGAACACACGCTCCGATGCCGCACGCTCATCGTTCCCGAATTGCAACCGCCCCCGCATTAGGACCA
>JBKKAY010000030.1:0-2761 GCA_046714195.1 Gemmatimonadaceae bacterium | reverse complement strand
ACGCGCACCTGCTCGGGGGCGAGCCAGAGTGGAAAGGCGCCCGCGAAGTGCTCGATCAGTCCGCCGACGAACCGCTCCATCGATCCGACCAGAACACGGTGCAGCATTGTCGGCCGGTGCGCGGTGTTGTCGGCGCCGGTGTACTCGAGCGCGAACCGCTCCGGAAGATTGAAATCGAGCTGGACTGTCGGTCCCTGCCATTTCCGTCCGATCGCATCGATGAGCTTGAAGTCGAGCTTCGGCCCGTAGAACGCTCCGCCGCCCTCGTCCATCTCATATGGTTGCCCCCGCCGCTTGAGAACTTCGGCAAGCGTGTTCTCAGCCTGGGTCCACTGCTCGGGGGTGCCGAGCGCTTTTTCGGGGCGTGTCGCCAGCTCGATGGTGTAGGGATAGCCGAAGGTCTTGAGCATCTCGTCGCAGAGGTCGAGCAACCGCTCGATCTCCGACGGTACCTGCTCGGGCGTGCAGAAAACGTGGGCGTCGTCCTGCGTAAATCCGCGCACACGCATCATTCCGTGAAGCACACCGCTCCGCTCGTAACGGTATACCGCTCCGAACTCGGCGTATCTGATCGGCAGGTCGCGGTAGGACCGCTGTCGCGACTGATAGATGCAGATGTGGCCCGGACAGTTCATCGGCTTTGGCCGATACGCGGCGCCCTCCACGTCCATGGCGCCGAACATGTTCTCCTTGAAGTTTTCGAGGTGGCCGGAGATCTGGAACAGCTTCTCGTTTACGATGTGCGGCGTGTACACCAGGTCGTAACCGTGGCGCAGGATGAGGGCGCGCTCGTAGTTCTCGATCTCGTTCCGGATGATCGAGCCCCTCGGGTGCCAGAGTATCAGCCCCGGACCGACCCGCGGATCGGTCGAGTACAGATCGAGCTGCTGCGCGAGGTGGCGGTGATCACGGCGCTTCGCCTCCTCGAGACGGTGCAGATGCGCGTCCAGGTCCTCCTTCCTGAAGAAGGCCGTGGCGTAGATGCGCTGCAGCATCTGCCGGTGCTCGTCGCCCCGCCAATAGGCGCCGGCGGTGTGGAGCAGCTTGTAGTGCTTGAGGTACGACGTGTCCGGCACGTGCGGGCCCTTGCACAGATCGATGAACGGACCGTCCGTGTAGGTGGAGATGATCTCGTCGTCCGAGAACTCCGACAGGCGTTCAAGCTTGAGGGGATCGTCGGCGAAACGCTTCCGGGCCTCGGCCTGCGACACTTCTTCGCGGACGAAGGGAAACTTTTCGGCGATGACCTTCTTCATCTCCGCCTCGAACTTCTCCAGGTCCTCGGGAGTGAAGGGCTCCTCGACCTCGAAGTCGTAGTAGAACCCGTCCTCGATGGCGGGGCCGAAGCCGATCTTGGCGTCGGGGCGGAGTCGCCGTACGGCGGTGGCCAGGATGTGCGCGCCGGAGTGCCGGAGAACGGCCAGCGCCTCAGGATCCTTGTCGGTGAGAACCCGGAACGCTCCACCTTTCCGGAGCGGAGTTGCCAGGTCGTGGACTTCGCCGTCGATTTGAACCGCGACCGCGTCGCGCAACAACCGCGAGCCTATCGATGCGACGATGTCGCGCGCGAGAGCGCCTTCGGGAGCTTCACGGGTGGCGCCGTCGGGGAGCCTCAGCGTCAGCATTTTTTCGGTATAATTTCGAGTACTGCGGATGGCCTTTATTTTGCTCCCTCGGAAGCTATCGTTTGCAGATACCCTTCGCCACAGGCACCCTATGTCTCCCTTCCGTTATCGTGACGAACCCCCGCACATCTACGCCGAAGATGAGGAATCATCTTCAAAGAGCGCACTCTTCATCGCTATTGGCGCGGCCGCGGGTTTTGCCGCCGGCGTCCTCATGGCGGAGCGCTTCGGCGGCTTCAAGGGACTCACGGACAGGGTTCGCGACACCTTCGGCGGTGGGTCTGGCCCTGGCACTGAGGAAGACGATTTCGACTACGAGGGACTGGACGCTGACGAGTTCGACCCCGACTTCGACGACGATTTCGACGCGCCGGTGGGATCGATGAACGGCGAAGAGGAGTTGGAGGAGCGCGTCCTCGAGGCGTTCAGAAACGACCCAATCCTGAGCGAGCGCGCGGTGGACATCGGCGCGGTCGAAGACCGGATCATCGAGCTCACCGGTTGGGTGAACTCCGACGACGAAGCGCACCAGGCGGTGGCGGTGGCGCGCGGAGTCCCGGGCGTCGAGACGGTTGTAAACCGCCTCGCAATTCGTACCGAAGAGGACCTTCTCGACGACGCGGCGCAGCGGTACGAGGATGGCGATCCTAGTCTGACCGAGGCGCATTGGGAAGGGCAGCTGGTGGGCACCGGCCGGCGCCGCCAGGGAAACTCCACCGAGATCGACCGCCACGCCGATCCCCACACCGTTCTGGAGGAGCGCTCGATGAGCGCCGACAGGGCCTTCATGTCCGCAGCCGACGACATTCCCGCGGCTGAGCGTCGCACCAAGGCGAAGAAAGCCCCGCGCGGAGGAAGGACTGACGGTTCACCCGTAGCACCCACGGGCGTACCAAAAGCGGATCACGTCGCCAGCCCCGAGAGCGCGGCGACCAGTACTCCTCGTCCCCGATCGACGACGTAGACTATTCGCTGGTGCTGGCGGAGTAGGGCTCGCGGGGCAAGTTCACGCGGTCTTACCGCGAAAAATCGCGTCCGCTAACTTGCGCGGAGATGACCACAACACAGCCAACTCACGAGCTGCCGGCGCAGTATGATGCCGGTGAGACCGAGCGCAAGATCTACGAGCGCTGGGT
>JBKKAY010000029.1:0-9540 GCA_046714195.1 Gemmatimonadaceae bacterium | reverse complement strand
TGCTCTTCACCGGTCCGCTGCTCATCGCCGGCCTGACGCTCATCGCGCTGCTGTTCCTGTTCGGACACCTCATCATCAAGCTGTGATGTAGCATGCTGCCCCTGGTGTTCCTCCACCCCATCGCCGTAATCAACTGGTGGCGATGGTCGATTCACCCGAGCACCGTTCTCGGGATCGCCGCACTGGGCGCGCTCTACTTGTTCGCCGCCCACCGCCTCGGGCGATATCCGGCGCCGCGACAGCAGATATTCTTTTTTACCGGGTTGCTGGTGATGTTCGCGTCCTTGAATGGACCGATACACGATCTGAGCGACGGATATCTGTTCAGCGCGCACATGGTGCAGCACCTGATCCTGACGCTGGCGATGCCCCCGCTTCTGATTGCGGGCACGCCCGGGTGGATGCTGAGGCCGCTGCTCGACGTTCGCCCCCTCGGTGCCATTGCGCGGGCGATCACGAGGCCGATCCCCTGCTTCGTGATCTTCAACGCCATCATCGCGGCGTGGCACCTGCCGCCACTCTACAACGCGGCGATGGCCGATCACAACATCCACATCCTCGAGCACATGATGTTCATGGTGGCCGCGGTTCTGATGTGGTGGCCGCTCCTGAGTCCGCTGCCGGAGCTGCCGAGGCTGGCGTACCCGGGACAGATGCTCTACAGCTGGTTGATGACGATTCCGATGTCGATCACCGCAGTTTACATCGCGTTGGCCGACTCGGTGCTTTACCCGGCCTACGCGGCCGCGCCGCGAATTCTCCCGCTCTCTCCGCTCGAGGACCAGCTCCTCGGCGCGCTCATCATGTGGATTCCGGGCGGAATCGTCTTCTACATCATTATGACGGTGGTGTTCTTCAAGTGGAACGCGCGCGGCGAGGACTCGACCGCGGGCGCGCAGGTGGACTGGAAGCCGTCGACAGCCTAGGCTGTGTTTGGAGAGCGTGCGGGATGGCGAGCGATCCACGGTTCCCTATGTATTTTGACAACTTGGAGCAGCGTACATGATTCGTCGTACTGTGACGGTAAAGGCGTGCTACAGTCGACCGCGCAAGCTGGGCCGCCCCATCCCAATCGCGCTCTCCTCGAATAGATAAGCCGACCCCGCTCTCCTCCGGTCGATTCTTTTCTCGTCGTGATCAATGCCTCCCAGGAACTAGCCACCGACTACTCACACCGGGCCGCTGCCTACTCCCGGTTCTGGGCGCCCGTGATCAACCCAATGGCGAACCCGCTTTTGCTTGCGATGCCCCTCGCCGGCGCACGGCGAATCCTCGATGTCGGGACGGGTACCGGGGCTCTCTGGAAAATGATTCGAAGCGCCGCGCCCGGGGTGCAGCTCTACGGCGTAGATCGCGCGGAAGGAATGCTTCGCGAGGGCGACGATCTCCTGAGAGGGAGTGTCTCCGTAATGGATGCTGAGAACTTGGGGCTACGGCCCGCGGTGTTCGACGCGGCGCTACTCCTGTTCGTTCTCTTTCACGTCCCGGACCCGGTGCGCGCTTTGCGCGAGATCAGCGCGACGCTGCGACCTGGCGGGTCTCTGGGTTTGGCCGTCTGGGGCGAGGACCCTGGCCTCCCTGGGAGCACGCTCTGGACCGAGGAGCTCGACCGGGCAGGCGCGGCCAAAGATCCGCGTGACTCCACCGTCATGCGACAGAGCTGGATGGACACCCCGGAGAAAATAGCCGACCTTCTGACGTCGGCTGGCTTCATCTCACACCAAATCTGGACTCGGCGCCTCGTCCACGAATGGACAGTCGAAAATCTGCTCGCGACGCAGACTCACTGTGGTCTTCCCTCTCGCCGCCTCAATGGTCTGAGCGTGGACGCCCGGGAAGCGTGTGTGCGTCGTGTTCGCGCCCGGATGGAAAGTCTCAGCGCGTCCGAACTGGAATATCGCGTCGAGGTCATCTACGCGATTGCGTGAGTTACTCGTGCTATCGCTTGCAGCGCCAGGTACACCTTCTTCGTGGTCGAGCCGAACTAATGTCGCACCTCCAATCGGTTGCCCTGATTGTGCGGGAGTACCAACCGGCGATCGATTTCTTTGTGAATGTCCTCCAGTTCGAGCTCGTGGAGGACGTTCCGTCGCTTACGAATGACGGTCGCCCGAAGCGCTGGGTCGTTGTTCGCCCCGTCGGCGGTGGTACCGGCATTCTGCTCGCGCGCGCCGATGGCGAGCGCCAAGCCTCAGTCGTGGGCGAGCAGTTTGCCGGCAGGGTCGGTCTCTTCTTGCGAGTTGATGATTTCGAAACGGCGCACGCCCAGATGGTCGCGGCGGGAGTCAGATTCGTCACCAATCCGCGTGTTGAGTCCTACGGACAGGTGGCGGTATTCCTGGATATCGAGGGAAACCGTTGGGACCTGCTTGGTCCCGCGACTGGCGGGTAGCGTAAAGGATCGAGCGCGATACGACGGGATGAAGCGCGACCGTCGTATCCACCCGCATACGAACTAGCCTACGACAAGTACAATTTCTTCGTAATCGGCTACTCCCCGACTGAGCGGCCGCGCCGGAAGTCGCACACGTGATCAGCGAGACGAATCAGGCCTAGCTGTCAGGGTCGGTCCCCTCGAGCGCCTGCTGCAGCTTGCCACTCAGGCGGGGATGTTTTCGCCACAGGTAGTACACCATCAGTCCGGCAGCGAGAAGGTTGGCGATGAAGATCTGCGGCCACGCCAGATTGCCGAGCGCTGACTCGGAGAACGCCGCAGCGATCATGTAGAACCCCATCGACATCATCACGAACGCAACCAGGGCACCGGCGAGAATCGCCGGCGTACGTTCGGCCTGGTGCACGATGACGGTGAGCACGATGCCGATGATAGCGAATGCGACGTAGTGAAAGACAGTGTAGCCGGCGATGTGGGTGAACGCCGTGTCACCCATCATGTTCTTGCCGAGCACGCTGACGAGGCCCCGGCCGAGGAATTCCGGAGTGTAGAACGCCCGTCCGGCGATGACATCGACGAGGAGAAACCAGACCACGATCGCGGTCGCGCCGATGAAACCGGTCAACAATCCTTCGCGAAGAAAGTTGTGTTTCTGCTCCGCCATGTCGGTCCTCATGGATCGCGTGGATGTTCCTTTGCAGAAGATACCGTAACCCCGGGTATATTCCAAGCGGAGCACGACGCTCCCAAATCAACCAGAAAACAGACGCAGATGTTCTCTCGAAAAATACGAAACGCGATCATACTGGCGGCGACATTTTCGCTCGTCGCCCCCGACATCATGGAAGGGCAGACGCGCCGACGCCGCGCGAGGCGGCCCGCCCGTCCACCCGCCGTTCAGCCCGTCAAATACACCACCACGCGCACCAGCGGCGACCTGCGGTCGGCGCTCGCTTCGCTCACCGTGCGAACCAGGAGCGGGTCGTGGGGCGCGATGGTCCTCTCGCTGACGCGCGGCGATACGTTGTTCACGGAGAACGCCGGCGCATCAATGCTCCCGGCTTCGACGATGAAGGTTCTCACCAGCGCGATGGCATTCGAGCGCTTCGGTCCCAACCATCAGTTCAGCACGGACGCCTTGCGGGATGGGACCGTCGGGCCGGACGGCACTCTCACCGGCAATCTCTACATCCGCGGCGATGGCGACCCGGCGCTGTCGGGTAGGTACCTGCCAGGCGGACCATCGGCGCCAATGAACCATCTCGCTGATCTCGTCGCGGCCAAGGGAATCAAGCGTGTGACGGGGAGCGTGATCGGGGACGCGTCGGCATTCGACGACGAGAAGGTCCCGGAAGGCTGGCTCACACGTTATCTCCAGGCGTCCTACGCCGCGCGGGTGTCGGCTCTCTCGCTCAACGACAACCTCGTGATCGTGGCGGTGACGCCGTCTACCGCTGGGAGCCCGGCGGTGGTGGCGCTCGAGCCATCCAACAACGCGATTCCGCTGACGGCTTCGGTGCGAACGGTCGCCGGCGGTGGCGCCCGTCTCTCGTTCCGTAAGACCAGCGACGGCACCATCTCGGCCAGCGGCTCGATCGGGACTCGGGCCGGAACCCGCCGCTACGTGTACATCGTCGAGGACCCAGCCCTCTTCACCACCGGCGCTTTCCGGAACGCGCTGACTGCGCGCGGCATCGTCGTCGATGGGCCGATCCGACTCGGCAAGACGCCCGAGAACGCGATCAAGGTTGCGAGTCTTCTCTCCCCTCCGCTCTCACGCATCGTGACGGCGATGAACAGGGAGAGCATCAATCACTACGCAGAGCTGCTGTTCAAGAATGCGGCGCGCGGTCCCAAGCGCGAGGCTACCGGAACGACGGCGAATGCCAGCAAGGTGATGACCGAGTTTTTCGCGACGAAGGTGAAGGCGGACACGACCGGGCTCGCGTTTGCCGACGGCAGCGGTCTATCCACTCTCGATCGAACCACACCGCGCGCGCAGGTCCAGCTGCTCGGTTACGCGCACAAGGCCTCGTGGGGCCCTTGGCTCCATTCGTCGCTACCCGTGGCGGGCGACTCCGAGACGCTGTCGAGGCGGATGCGGAATACACCGGCCGAAGGGAATCTCCACGCCAAGACGGGGACGACCAACGACGTCGTGGCGCTATCCGGCTACGTGACGGCAGTGAATGGGGAGGTGCTCGCTTTTTCCTTCCTGTACAACGGGCGGGATCGGTCGGTGGCGAGGTCGTTGATCGATACCATGAGTGAGACCTTGGCGAGCTTTGGGAGGTAGGGGCTTACTGAAGACTACCTGCGGCGTGCTGTTGGCTTAAAGCGGATGGCTACGAGCAAAATCACAAAGATGATGGGTCAAATGTTTGCGAATTTTCTCCGATTTTGAACCCAAAACGGCCTCATACTTGTATAGTATTAATAGAGAATCGCGGTTGGTCCGCGTGAGGGGATAAAGCTATGGCGTATCGTACTTTCGTTGACAGAGATGGGGCGTACTGGCAGGTGTGGGATTCCCAGCCGACTCGTATGGAGAGAAGGTTCGCGCCTGGGGAGCGGCGCCGCCCCAGGATGATGCCGTGGCATGGCGCGGAGCGCCGGGCCGGGCCCGACCGCCGTCTGACCAGCCAGCGCCGGATTACCCTCTCTGAGGGACTCGGGAGCGGGTGGCTGACCTTCGAGTCGCTCAAGGAAAAGCGCAGACTGAATCCGATTCCGAGCCGGTGGGAGACCCTCACCGAGGGCGAGCTGCGGGGGCTTTGCGAGCGCGCCCGGCGGGTCGGAAAAGTGGAAGACATCAGCGCCGCCTGACGCTCCTGCGCCGGCCAACCGGCGCAGGTTTACATGCTCCGGCTAAACGCCCTGGAGCGCGATGTTGAAGGTTCCCGCGTAGCCGGCGCCAGACTTCTCGAGCGGCAACAGGAGCTGACCGCCGCCCCTCTGATAGAATTCGTCTTCCGCATTTCGCACGTCGGGCGGCCCCTTGGCGGCATAGGGACCCTGGGCGTACACCTGTGTGGTGACATTGTCGTCGAAGTAGATCTGGGATGTGAAATCGAAGCCCGCTCCCGCCGTCGATGCCGACCTGATCTTGAAGTGCATGTGCGCCGGCCGGCCGGAATACCACCCCGGATAAATGGTGGTGAAGCGCGCGACTCCGTTCGCGTCGGTGGTCTGGTATCCCCGTAGGAACCGCTGCCCTTTGGTATTGAACCGCGGATCCACGACGTCGGAATAAACGCCGAGGTGGTCGCATTGCCATAAATCCACCATCAGTCCGGCGACGGGCGCGCATGCGCTGCCGCTCAGCCGTGAGACGTTGAAGGTCACCTGGAGCGGCGTTCCCGGTTTGGTCTCGCCGTTCGACGGATCTGTCCGGATATCCGAGCGGTTCAGCCTTTCGTCGACGAAGTACGGGCCCTCGATTGAGGCAGGCCGTGCCACGCAGGTGCCCGGACCGGCGCCGATCCCCGCGACAGCAAGCGCTGTGTCCGTCGTCGACCGTCCACCGGGGCGACAACCCGTGAAGAGCATGATCCCCGTGACGCCCATGACGCCAAGTGCTTCCCGGCGGGACAGCATGTAGCCTATCTGGTCATCGTCGTTTTCCAACTAAGCCTCCGGAAATGTGAGCGGGATTGGACCCAACGCTTCGGACGTGCTACAATAGCACACATGCTTAATCTGCACACGCCGGCGGGGGCGATCTATGTCCTCCAGGCGCTGGTGTCGGCCTTCCTGGCGATACTCTTTCTGCAGTCCGGAATCGACAAAGTCATCGACCGGCGCGGCAATATCGCGTACCTCAAGCAGCACTTCGCGAAAAGCCCGCTGGCGGGAACGGTGACGCCGATGGTGACGGTGATCACCATCCTCGAGCTCACCGCCGGAGCGCTCAGCGCGATCGGATGCCTGCTTGTGATTTTTTCGAACAATCCGGTGGTTGCGTTCTACGGTGCGGTCGTGGCGGCGGTGACGCTGACGGCGCTGTTCCTGGGGCAGCGGGTGGCCAAGGATTATGTCGGGGCAGCCGTTCTTGTGCCGTACTTTTTGTTGGCGCTGACGGCGATCTTCGTCCTCGCGGAGCTCTAACTACAACAGCGAACTACCAAGCTGCGCGCTACCCGCTGCCAGCTACACGCTGCCAGCCAGGCTTGAGGGCATCCAGCCGCGCACGGAATTCACGAGAAAGAACGACTCAGCCTGCTTGAGCTCTTTCACCGTGATCACACGCTCGAAAAGCTGACCAGTGGCGATCAGCTCCTCGCGAAATGTCCCGGCGAGCAGCCCTGACTCCCGCGGCGGGGTCCAGTGCTTCCCTCCCGACAACAGCACCACATTGGCAATGGTCGACTCCGTAACCTCTCCGCGCGAGTTCCAGAAAATCACATCGTCGCACGGCTGACACTCGGCCAGCGCGGCATCGTAGCGCTCGCGGGCGCTGATCTTGTGAAACAGCAGCGCGTCGTTCGCATCGATTGGATTTCGCGCGAGTTTCACCTGAAGCGGATCGTCGCGCTTCGCACCTAACGGCCCCGCCTCCACCGACACCGTCCCCGCGCGATCGACGAGCAACCTCACCCTCCACTCGCCCGCGGCCCGAGCCATCCGCGTTGTCTCCAACGCCTCACGCGCCTTCGATTCACTGAGCCTGAATCCGAAGTACTGTGCCGAATCGCCCAACCGCCGCAGATGCCGCTCGAGCAGCGTGTAGTGGCCGTCGATCAGCGCGAGTGTTTCCAGCAACGAAAACTCGGGCCACCTCTCGGTGAGAAACGACGCCTTGAGCAGCGATTCCTCGTACTCGCCTTCCACCGTCGATTCCCAGGTAATCCCGCCGCCGACCCCTAACGTTGCCCGAACGGTAGCCGCTTCGACGGCCAAGGTCCGGATCGCGACGTTGAAAACAGAATCCCCATTCGGGGACAGCAGGCCGATAGCGCCCGTGTAGATCCCGCGCGGATGCGGCTCGAGCTCGCGAATGATCTGCGTGCTCCGGATCTTGGGCGCACCGGTGACGGACCCGCACGGAAAGAGCGCGCTCAGAACATCCACCAGATCCGTGTTGGCGCGTTGAGTCGCGGTCACAGTCGAAGTCATCTGCAGCACGCGATTGAATCGCTCCACCGCAAAAAGCGCCGGAACCTTCACCGAGCCGATCTCGGCGATCCTCCCCAGGTCGTTGCGTAACAAATCCACGATCATCACGTTCTCCGCCCGGTCCTTCTCCGATGCGGCGAGCCCGGCGGCGCGCTCGTCGTCCTCCGTGCTCCAGCGCCCGCGACGCGCCGTTCCCTTCATCGGCTTCGTTGTGAGCATGCGGCCGTCGCGGCGGAAGAACAGCTCGGGGGAAAACGACAGAATCCGGTGGGTGCCGATGTCGAGGTACGCCGAGTAACCCGCGCCCTGTGACTTCGCCACTCTATTGAAGCACGCGAACGCATCTCCGCTCACGCTCCCGCGGAGCGGAAAAGTGTAGTTCACCTGGTAGGTGTCGCCTGCGGCGATGTATTCCTTGATCGCGGCGATCGCGCTCAGGTATTCACGGTGAGGCAGCGCCGGCGTGAAATCGCCAACAGCGAACGGTGCGGCCGAAGAAGCAGGAGCGACCGGCGATACACGATCGAAGATTCCGCACCACACCAGCGGAAAATCCGGATCGCGGTGGACGTCCAGAGCTCGGTCGAACGCGGGCGCAGAATCGTAGCTGATCGCGAGCGCCACCCACGCCCCGTGTTTAGCCGCGCTCTCGGCTTCGCGCAGCAGCGGAATCACCTCGTCCAGGTGTTGCGCGACCCTGACCGTGCGGGGATTGCGGAGCGAAGCGTTCCAAATGCTTCCCTGCCCCTCCGCCTCACTTCGGACGCCGAAGGACTCGAAGTGCGCTGTGGGAGGAAGCATTACGACATCAACGGATTGGCTTTATCTCAACCCCACGCTTGCCCAGCTCGCCGATGTACTTCTCCGCCGGAATCGCCTCGTCGGGTGTGAACACGCCCGACTTTCCGATCTCGCCCCGCACCTGCATCTGGCCGGTGATCGAGAGCGAGTAGCCGGTCGAGCGCTCCATCGCGCTGATGTCGTGCTCCTCGTCGTAGAAGTCGACCATCTCCCAACCCACCTTCTTCGGCTTCCCGGCCTTCGTTCCTTCGGCGAACACGCGTAGCGCGACGAGATCCTTGCCGGTCGGCTTCGTAAGCCGCGGGCCCATCGCCGCGACGACCAGATCACGCGGCACGACCTTTACTCCCTTCACGTCCACGGGATTCAGCTCCAGTAGTCCGAGCTCGCGTATCGCTTCCATGATGCGCGCGTGTCCGGGATAGCGGAGGGTCTTGTACTCCATGGTCGGAATCTTTCCCTCGTAGCGGGAGGCCATTGTGGACAGTCCCCCCGCGGTGTGGAATCCCTCCAGCTGCCCGACGCTGCCCTCGAAGTTCACTGCTTCGATCTCCGACAGCGCTTTCACCTGGGTGCGCTTCCCGTCGCGCAGCACCCACGACAGAGTCGTGTAGTAGTCGAGCACGCCCTCGAGCGAATACACGATCTGGTAATTGAGGGGCGGCTCCGGATGCTGCGGCAATCCGCCGACGAAGATTCGCACCGTCTGCACCGTGTCGAGCTGGCTGATCGCGTGCTCGGCCAGGATGTTCACCATACCCGGCGCGAGTCCGCAGTCCGGTATGATGGTGATTCCCTTCTGCTTCGCCTCGAGGTGGAGCGTCTTCTGCTTGAACACGATCTCGGTGTTGCCGCCGAGGTCGGAGAAATGGACTCCGGCTTCAACGGCGCGCTGAGCGAGCTCGAAGTTGAAGTAGTAGGGTATGGCGCTCATCACCGCGTCGCACTGGCCCATCAGCGCGCGCACCGCTTCGGTGTTGCGAACGTCGAGCGGCGTGAAGATGAGCCGGTCGCCGGAGTAGGGACCAAGAAACTCCGCCAGATGCTCCGTATGGAGATCGGCAAGACGGACTTCCGTCACTTCCGGATTTTGCAGCAGGTCGTAAGCGCAGGCGGAGCCCTGATAGCCCGCGCCGAGTACCAACATCCTCATTACAGTCTTTCTCTCTGTCTCAAGTTCATCCTGGTGGTCGACTGTAACCGAACACGAGGTGCGCCAATCGGAACGG
>JBKKAY010000028.1:0-7130 GCA_046714195.1 Gemmatimonadaceae bacterium | reverse complement strand
TCGACGCCGGCAGCGAGCGCGTGCTGTTCGACGGGCTCGACCACGACCAGATGGAGACGTGGACTCTCCACGGGGCATTCCCGGGCTTCGACTGGACGCCCGACTCGCGGCGGATCGTGATCGCCTACGGCGGAAAGATCCACTCGATCGATGCGAGCAGCGGACAGGCGACCGACATTCCATTTACCGCGCGCGCGCAGGTGCCGCTCACACGCACCGTCCACTTTCCGCAATCGCTGGAGACGGGCGACACTTTTCGTGCGCGCGTGATTCGCTGGCCGACGATATCGCCCGACGGGCGCACTCTTCTCTTCCAGGCTGTGGGGCGCATCTGGAGCATGTCGCTTCCCAGCGGCCAACCGCGCCGCGTGACCGAGGGCGAGCGGCTGGAGTATGCGCCGGCGTTCTCGAGCGACGGACGCTGGATCGCCTTCACGACGTGGAGCGACAGTCTCGGCGGCGCCGTACGCCCGACACCGTCGCCCGACGGCAAGCGGCTCGCGTTCGTGCGGCGGATCGGGTTGAAGGCGGTGTTGATGGTGCGCGACCTCGACGCCGGCAGCGAGCGCGTGCTGTTCGACGGGCTCGACCACGACCAGATGGAGACGTGGACTCTCCACGGGGCGTTTCCGGGCTTCGACTGGACGCCCGACTCGCGGCGGATCGTGATCGCCTACGGCGGAAAGATCCACTCGATCGATGCGAGCAGCGGACAGGCGACCGACATTCCATTCACCGCGCGCGTGCAGGTGCCGCTCACCCGCACCGTCCACTTTCCGCAAACACTCGAGGCGGGCGATACGTTCCGCGCGCGCGTGATTCGCTGGCCGACGATCTCGCCGGACGGACGCACCCTTCTCTTCCAGGCGGTCGGACGCATCTGGAGCATGACGCTTCCAAACGGACAGCCGCGCCGAGTGACCGAGGGAGAGCGGCTGGAGTACGCGCCGGCGTTCTCGAGCGACGCGCGCTGGATCGCCTTCACGACGTGGAGCGACAGTCTGGGTGGAGCCGTGTGGAAAGTCCCCTTCCGCGCCGGCGGCCGCGCGGCACCGACGCGTCTCACAACCCACGCCGATCAATACGCCAATCCGGCGTGGAGTCCCGATGGACGTCGCATCGCGTTCGTCGAAGGATCCGATGAAGCCAACCGCGGCTCCGACTTGAGCAGCGAGATTTACCTGCGCCTCCGCTGGGTGAGCGCGGACGGCGGACCCGTCAATGACATCGCCACCACCGCCAACCGCGGGCCGAACCGCCGCATGCCGCGTCTCTCGTGGACCAGCGACGGCACGCGTGTTCTTTTCCAGGCGACCAAGGGCGACACGACTTTTCTCACCAGCATCAAGCTCGATGGCACCGACGAGCGGCAGCTCGCGCGCAATGATGTCGCCGACGAGATGGTGGCGAGCCCCGACGGGCGGTACGTCGCCTTCAAGGAATCGCACAACATGTACGTCGCTCCGCTCCCGATGGTGAGCGATAAAGCGGTAGCCATCACATCGAAGGCGTCGCCGACTCCGGTAAAGCAGTTGAGCCGATGGGGCGGCGACTGGATCGCGTGGACGAGCGGATCGAGTGCCGTGAGCTGGAACCTGGGACCGACCGTCTATCGCCAGCGCCTCGACTCGATCTTCGCCGAGGAGCGCCGCGCCGAAATCGTAAAGCCTGATTCGGCAAAGATTGCGGACAGCGTCGCCAAAGCGCGGGCCGATACCGGCGCCGCCGCGCGCTCCAAGCCGAACGCTGTGATCAAGGGTGACGAGTTCCAGGTGAATCTGGCCGTCTCGCGCTTCATTCCGCGTGGCGTCGTCGCCATCACCGGCGCGCGCATCGTCACCATGAGAGCGGCGGGTGATGAAGTCATCGAGAACGGGACGATTGTGATCGAGAACGACCGCATTCGTGCCGTCGGTCCATCGAGTCAGGTGAGTGTCCCCGCGGGCGCGCGCACCATCGACGCCAGCGGCAAGACCATCATCCCCGGCATCATAGATGTCCACGCGCACATGGGATACCTCGCGCTCGACATCAACCCCGAGCGTCCGATCGACTACTACGCCAATCTCGCTTACGGTATCACGACGACCCACGATCCCAGCGCGTCGACGCAATTCGTGTTCAGCAACAAGGAGCTGGTGGACGCGGGCGAGATAATGGGCCCACGCATCCTGTCCACCGGATTCGTCCTTTACGGTGCCAGGAACACCGAGCGCGCCTTCATCAACAACCTCGAGGAGGCGCGCGGTCACCTGCGCCGCATCAAGGCCCTCGGCGGCTTCAGCGTGAAGAGCTACAACCAGCTCCGTCGCGACTCACGCCAGTGGATCATCCAGGCGGCGCGCGAAGAGCGCATGCACGTCTACCCCGAGGGCGGCTCGACGCTGGCGATGAACGGGTCGATGGCCGTCGATGGCCACACGGGCATCGAGCACGCGCTGCCGGTGGCCGAGCTCTATCCGGATTTCGTGAAGCTGATGGCTCAGAGCGGGACCGGCTACACTCCCACTCTGATCGTAGGGTACGGCGGCATCTGGGGCGAGAACTACTGGTACCAGATGTCCGATGTATTCAGGAACGAGAGATTGCTGCGCTTTACTTCGCGCGGTGCGCTCGACGCGCGGGCTCGGCGCCGCATCATGGTTCCCGAGGAGGAGTTCTATCACTTCGAGCTGGCGAAAGCGGCCAAGCGCATCGTCGACGCCGGCGGCAAGGTGCAGCTCGGAGCGCATGGACAACTCCAGGGACTGGGCGCCCATTGGGAGCTCTGGATGCTTCAGCAGGGCGGACTCACTCCGCTCCAGGCGTTGAGAGCGGCGACGATCTGGGGAGCTCAGTATCTCGGGCTCGACTCCCAGATCGGATCGATCGAGACCGGCAAGTTCGCCGACCTGGTCATCCTCGACGCCAATCCGCTCGAGAGCATTCGTAATTCCGAGAGGATCAACATGGTGATGAAGGGCGGCGTGCTGTTCAACGAAAATCTGGACGAGGTGTGGCCGCGGGAAAGAAAGAGGGGCGCCCTCCGACAGTAGGAGACCGCCGGGAAGTTCACTAACGGGGCTTCGGCCCCTGGGGGGAGTCACTATGGGAAGCGTGCTAGTCTCGAGGCTGCCGAGGACTTGGTTGGCCGTGGGCGCTGGAATTCTCCTGGTCCTCCCCCGCCTGACTCCAGCCCAGGAAACCTACGCCGATGTGAATGGGGTCCGCCTTTTCTACGAGGTGAAAGGCGAGGGACCTCCTCTCGTGCTGATCCATGGCTGGGCAGTCAACAGCGAGTTCTGGGACGATCAGGTCCCTGCCTTCAGGAACAAGTATCGAGTGCTCCGCTACGACCGACGTGGTTTTGGAAAGTCGGGCGGCGTTCCGGACATGAGCGCTGACCCCGCAGATCTGGATCTCCTGCTCGGGAAGCTCGGAATCGAGGCAGCGTACGTACTCGGCCATTCGGCGGGCGCGCAGATGGCGCAGGGATTTGCACTGACCTATCCGCGGCGGGTGAAGGGGCTGGTTCTCTTCGGCTCGGGCCCGGTTGCCGGATTCAGCCTGCCGTGGAGCGGCGCGGATGCGCTCCCGTTCGGAGAGATCGTGCGCGTGGCGCGGACGGATGGTGTGCAGTCGATCTGGAAGCTTCTGGAGAATCACGTTCTCTTCTCGAGTGATTCGTTGTCCGCGGAGCAGGGAGCGAGAATGCTCAGGATTCAGAAGAGCTATCGCGGCGCAGACCTCCTCAGTCAGATCCAATTTTCGCGGCCGGAAGCGCTTGCCTCGCTCGCGCGCCTGCACGAGATCAAGTCGCCGACACTCGTCGTTACCGGCGACAAGGAGGCGCCGTACCTCAAGGTATTTGCTGAAACGATCGCTTACGCCATCCCGAACGCCACCCGGCTGGTGCTGCCCGGCGGTGGGCATCTCATCAACATGTCACGGCCAGGCGCCTTCAACGCCGCGGTTCTCGACTTTCTTGCTGGTCTCGATCGGTAACAGCGGGTGTAGCTTGGCTCCATGAGTTTGGCGGAAGACATGGCCGCGCACCTTGGCGCAAACGTTTTCACGAGGACGTTCTCTTTTTCGTCGGCGCAGCTTCCAGTGCGGAGCTTGCCGGCGCCGCACCTCGCCGAGCAGCTGGTTCTGCTCGAAGGCATGGGCTTCATTTTCCAGCTGAGCGAGCGTAAGTCCCCGGGCGGAGCAAGGCTGAGCGAGCTGGAGAGGTGGTTTGCCGGCGACGTCATGAAAAAAGGCGTGAAGCAGATCAGAGAGACCCGCGAGCTGCTTCAGAAGTACCTGACTCTTTCGCTCTCGAACGGCGCCGGGCACCGCGTATCGGTATCGGTGAAAGGCCTCGAGGAATTGGCCGGCCTGATCATTTACAGGACTCCGTCCCGCCCACCCGGGTTTTTTCCGCCCCGCTTCAAGAAGACGCGCGTCGCCGGCTTCGTTCACATCATGCGCGACACGGATTTCTTCGGCGCATGCGAGTACCTCGTCACGCCCGCGGAGCTCGCCGATTACCTCAGATTCAGAGAGGAGGTCCTGAGCAGGCCCGACCCCGTACCGCCAGGCGTAAGTGAGGCCGCTCTCGTCGGCCAGTATCTGTACGAGGATCTCGATGCTGCGCCCGACGCGCGATACGAGAATGCCGCGCGATCGCTCAAGGGAGATCCCAATTGCTACGTGTTCTCATACGTGATCGAGAACCTCGGCACCCAGATCGCCAGGCGCGATGAGGACAGCGTCGAGACCGTCTACCACCCGATACTCAGGGAGCTGGCGCGCCTGGGAAGGACCGAGCTGCGCGAGCTCAAGACCCAGCTTCGGCTGTGTCTGGAGTCGGTCCGCGCCGACAAGTTCGAGCTCCCTTACCGGCTCTGCTCGGAACCGACGCAGTGCGCGTTTCTCACGCTCCCCGGGAGCGTCGAGTTCCGGCTGCGGGCGCGGAAGGCGCTGGAAAGCCTGGCCGCGGCCTCGAAGCACGAGCTGCAGATGGAAAAGCAGGTGAGCCTCGCCATGTGGAGATCGGGCGAGATCATCGACATCGACTGGATGTACGCCGAGGGTCCGAACCCGCCGAGCGAGGCGCTCGACAGGCAGCTGGAAACCGCGTACCCGTTCCGGCTGACGAGCAAGAAGAGACTGCCGGAGTATTTTCTGTAGCGAGCGAGTGAGCTGAATTGCGGATTGCGGACTAACTGCGGACTGTGGACCAACTGCGGACTGCGGACCAACTGCGGACTGCGGACCAAGAAAAAAAACAGAGAGGTAAGTGATGGCGCGGTTCCGTGACGGTTTGCCGCAGCTCGGAGGCGAGCTTTTTCTAACCGATGGCGGCATCGAGACGACGCTCATTTTCCATGACGGGCTCGAAATGCCCGACTTTGCGGCGTTTCATCTACTCAATGATGCGAAGGGCGCTAAGGCACTACTCAAGTATTTTCGGAGTTACGCTCGGCTGGCCGGGGAGCTTGGTACGGGACTCATTCTCGAGAGTGCAACCTGGCGCGCGAGCCGGGACTGGGGACGAAGGCTCAGCTACTCCGATGACGATCTCGCCAAAGCGAATCGCCGCGCCATTCAACTGCTCGAGCAGGTGCGCCGTGAATGCGACGACGCGGGTGTGAATGCGGTGATCAGCGGCTGCGTTGGGCCGCGCGGCGACGGATACGTCCCGGGCGCCAGGATGTCGGCGCGTGACGCCGAAGATTATCACGGTGCGCAGATCGGCACATTTGCCGGCACATCCGCAGACATGGTGTGCGCCATCACGATGAATTATCCCGAGGAAGCGATTGGGGTTGCCCGGGCGGCGCGGGCGGCGGCGATGCCGGTGGCGATTTCGTTCACCGTCGAAACGGACGGCAATCTTCCCACCGGGCAAACGCTTCGGGAGGCGATCGAAATCGTGGACACGGAAACATCGTCCGCGCCGTCCTACTATATGATCAACTGTGCACACCCGAGTCATTTCGAGCACGTCTTCGCTAAAGGCGGGGCGTTCGTCGACAGAATTCGCGGGCTCCGCGCCAACGCGTCCCGAATGAGCCACACCGAGCTCAACGAATCCCCCACTCTCGACGCGGGCGATCCCGCCGAGCTCGGCGCGCAATACGCCAGGCTCAGAGCGTCATCGGTCAATCTCAACGTCCTGGGTGGGTGCTGTGGCACCGATCACCGCCACGTCGAGGCAATTGCCCAGGCTTGCCTGCCGTACTTCAAGCAAGGGAGGGCCAACAACCGTAACGGCCCCACCGGCGTCTAATTCTCCGAGAGTGGGTGAAACCTCTCAGGACGTCGGACCGTACGGAGCCCCATGAGCGCGTGTCCGGTCGACGTGCGCCGTTAGCCGTTCCAATCTTTTCGAGAGAGCTGTCCATGAGAAAACTCCCCGTCATGCTCGGTCTGTTGCTGGCCGGATCTGTCGGTTCGATCCAGGCTCAGACACCCGGCAATCCAGCCGGCGCTCAGCAGCCGCCCGCCCTCCCGCCTGGCGAAGTGACCGGCAGCATCGTCGCCGACGACAACGCCGCGCCGGTGCCCCGTGCCGCCATCGCCGTCCGCAAGAAGTCGGACTCGACCATGGTAACCGGCGCCAACGGCGCCAACGACGGGACCTTCAAGGTCCAGGGGCTGCGGCCGGGGACCTACTATCTCCGCGTGTCGGGCATCGGCTTCACTCCAAAGAACAGCGAAGAGTTCACCATCGCTCCCGAGTCGCCGGTCGCGAGCGTCAGCATCAAGCTCGCCCGGTTTGCGGTGGCTCTCCAGACGGTTGAAGTCGAGGGACAGGACCCGGCAGTCGTGATCGAGCCGGACCGCAACAGCTACAAGGCCAAGGAAGTCGCCCCCGCAGCTGCCAACGCCAGCGACGTGCTCGCCGCGACGCCATCGGTGGAAGTAGACGGAGACGGGAAAGTCAGCCTCCGCGGCAACGAGAATGTCGTGGTCCAGATCAACGGGCGTGCGACGCCAATGCGCGGCCAGCAGCTCGGCGCGTACCTCAAGCAGCTTCCCGCTACGATCGTCGAGCGCATCGAAGTCGTTCCCAATCCTTCCGCGAAGCAGGATCCCGAAGGAATGGCCGGCATCATCAACGTCGTGCTCAAGCAGAACACCGACCTCGGCCGCAGCGGTGG
>JBKKAY010000027.1:0-3292 GCA_046714195.1 Gemmatimonadaceae bacterium | reverse complement strand
GATCGACGAGCGTTGAGGTGATGTCCTGCATCTCGGCGGTATGATCGACTAGTGTTCCCATCTCCGCCGGCGATGTTCCCTCCACCGGCTCATATCGGACGACGTACGATCCTTCCTTCGGGTCGCGGCCGCGCTTATGCCAGGTCCTGAACGCGAGCGGGAAGACGACGAACGGCAGCAAAAGCGGCGACCAGAAAACGGCAGCGGCGAGACGTTCCCGGGTCTCACTCGGTCTCGACGCGACTTGTCCGGCGGGCCAGCCGACGGCGATCGTCATGCCGTCGTATGGCGCCAGGCCGCGGAGGAGCGTGAAGTCGACTTCCTGTCCGCTCTGCTGAATTCTCGCATCGCGGGCCCTCGAATTTGTCGACCCGGTGTAAACCGCCGTGCGCATGGGGGTTACTCCGGCGGGAAGCAGAACCCGAGCGTGGACCTTGTCGATCGGCATATCCCAGCTGTTGCCGGTGACGTTCCAGTACAGCTCGTCGAGTGCTCCTTCACCGCTGTTCGCGAAGAAAAACCGGACGGCGTTCGCGACGCGGTAGCGGATCACCACTTCCCGATCGGCGTCGGTGGCGCCAGGCACCCAGATCTTGAGGCCATGGGTCCAGCCGTTGTCTTTTCGCGTTTCCTCGACCTGAAGGTGCTGTCCGGCGCCATCGGTGATCGAGACGATGTCGACGTCCAGCTTCGTCCGCCTGCCCTGCGCGGTGTGGTGCTGAAGCGACAAATCACGGTTGATCCCATTCCACGCGCGGGTGAATCCGACGATGAGATGTTCGGTGACATCGAGCGTTCCATCGGTGGCGACCACGAGGCGCGCCCCGAAGTCCCGGATGCGGATCGAGCGATCCTGCCCGCTTGCGCCCGCGAGCGGGAGAGCGAGCGTCGCCACCAGGGCGAGCGCCCGCCAGCTCGTCCTCATGCTACGCGCGAAAGAAATCGAGGCGTGGTTAGAAGCTGACCTTCGGGAGCTCGCGCTCCCCCGCCGCGGCCTCGAAGAACTCCAGCTCACGATATCCCATCGGCCCCGCCACCAGGTTCGAAGGAATCGTCGAGACCGCCGTGTTGAGATCGCGCACGACGGCGTTGTAGTATCGGCGCGAATTCTGGATCGCGTCTTCTATCGTGGCGAGCTGTGCCTGAAGATCCCGGAATCCGCCCGACGCCTGGAGCTCCGGGTAGGCTTCCACCGCGACGGTGAGCCCGCGCAGGGCCGTCGTGAGCTGGGCCTCGGCTGGCCCGCGCGTAGCGGGGCCTTCGCTCTGGGCCGCGACCGCCCGGGTCCGCGCCTGGATCACCGCATCCAGCGTTTCACGCTCGTGCGTCGCGTATCCCTTTACCGTCGACACGAGGTTCGGAACGAGGTCAGCCCTGCGCTTGAGCTGCACATCGATATCTGACCACGCATTCTCGGCGCGGACCCGGAGCGAGACGAGCCGGTTGTACAGTATGACCAACACCACGATGAGGGCGACGACAATCAACAGTCCGGTCAGCATGGTAGTCGGGGGCTTGGGTGGGGAGGTTGGTGCGGGAGGGAGTGGGACCGAAGATGCGGGTTCCGCGATTCACGGTCAACCAAAAGCCCCGATCCGCGCGAGCGAATCGGGGCTCCCGGGATTAAAGGCCAGCTCGAGCTAGAACTGCCTTTCAGGTCGGTCGGTTCGATCAGGACCAGGACGGGATGCAGGGTTCCCGTCGACGCGATCTTTCATGTCGTCCGCACGATCGGCGACGCCAGACGCGGCCTTCCCGAGTGTGGACCGTCCGCGGTTGAATCCTTCATTCGCAAAACCGCGGGCTCCATCCCACGAGCCGTATTTCTTGTCGGTCGTCCAGCCACGCTTGAGATCCTGCTCGATGTCCTCGAACGAGCGATTCCGGTAGTCGGGGTTCCGACTCGCGATATGGCCGAGATAGTACGCCGGCTTCACGTCGTCGTAGCTCCGGTTGCCGAGTCGCCCGGAGGAAGATTCGTAGTTTCGGCGATAGAAGGTCTCGTCATCCTTCGTAACCGCGGTAGCTGCTTCGGCGACCGCGCGCCCCGACCACCATCCGCCCATCGCGCCTACGATGCCACCAATGACTGTCCCAACCGGTCCAACGGCCGATCCGATTGCCGCGCCCGCTACTACCCCGGATATTCCGCCGGCTGCCTCGCCGACGTGATCCGCTACACCCGGATGGTCGTCGTGCTTGCCCAGCGCTTTGTCTTTCGCGTGCTCGATCTTCCCGTCCCCTGCGTTGGTCACTCTGTCTCGATCCGTCATTTTGCTTTCCTCTCTTTGAGAATGCCGATTATCAGGTGGCAATTTCAAGGCCTCTGTTGCGATGCTGCCGCGGCAGTTCGTAACTGTAGAGTTTGAATGAAAAAACCCGATCCGCCTTTTGCGGATCGGGTTTCTTTCGTTTCGAGGGACGCCGGTCAGGGGGCCCTGCACGCCTTCAGGATCTTGCTCCGAGCCGATCGTGAGTCGTTGATGACGCGATAAAACTCGTCGAAGTACTCCAGGGTTTCCCTGGCGATGCGACGATCGAGGTGCTTCCCGACGGGGTCTTCATACAGCCCGTATATCTGTGCTCTCTTCTCGTTGAACAGCGCGAAGACCCTCGTGAAGGCATCGCCCTCCGTGCAGAAACCCCGGAAGAGGCGGTCACGAACGCGAGTGACTGAGAGCGATGGATCGACGGTGGCGTAGGAGGCATTCACCGCGCCCGAGAAGTCAAAATCGAACGCGACCGGAACGGTGGGACCATCCGGCTGGACAAACAGCTCCACGTTGTGGAGCATGTTGGTCGAAAAGTCCGTGTTCCCAATCATGTACTGGAAGACTCCCACCAGCGCGTCGTGGAAAGCGTCGAGATCACCAGGCAGTGCCCCCTTCTGCTCCAGGATCCTCCCACCGAGCCGGGCAGCGATCGCCTTGGGTTCCTCGAGCAGGAATGCGTAACGAGTCGTCTCGACTCGTCCTTTCGCGCTGTCGGTGTAGGCAACGCGGAGGAGCCTCACCTTGTGACTTACCGGCGTCAGCAGCCGATAGATCCGGTATAGCTGGAACTCCTGCAGCACGTACTGCTCGTGCTTGGCGTTGTCGCGGCAGTAGCTCACCAGCTTCGGCTTGTCGAGTCCCTGAAAGGCCGTGCCCACAGCGCGCTCGGCGCTGAAGTTCAGGCGCAGCGGCGGGAACTCGCAGGTCTTGAGACGCCATATCCCGCGCGTTCGCACCCGCAGTGGGACACTCATCGGCTCCGGGTGGTCACCCAGGTACGAAACCGTCGCGAATCGCCA
>JBKKAY010000026.1:0-14282 GCA_046714195.1 Gemmatimonadaceae bacterium | reverse complement strand
GCCCACAGCGTGCTCGTCGACGTCGTCGAGCCACCGCCGAGCATGGCGCCGAGATCGGGCGAGAACTGGATTCCAGCCTGCGCGCGAACGTCAAAGTTGCTCGGCTCGGGGAAGTAATCGAGCAGAGCATCGAGACGAATGGCAAATCCGCCGAACCCGAGGTTCAACCCAGCCGCACCCTCGACGCCAAAGTTGTACGTGGCGGGGCCGGGCAGATCGGCCATACGGATATTCTTGAGCACGCCACCAGCGCCGATGTGGAACGAGGGCATGTTGCCGAGCGGGAAGTTGTACATCAGGCGGGCTGCAATCGCCGAGTACTTCTCGTCCGGGCAACCTTCACAAGCGGCGATCGGCGCGTACATGCCGTCGGCTTCGAGGTTCAGCTGCGGGGTGATGAACGCGCCAATGCGCCCACCGTAACCAAGGCGGTCGAACTCGAAGCTGTTCTCGCGGCCCTGATCGTTGAAATACGTGTACTGCCCGAAACCGCCTATCAACAACGTACCGGGCGACTGAGCGGCCGCCGTTCCGCCGAGGAGCAAGGCCGTCATCGAACAGACGGTCAAACTTCTTCTCAACATGATTGTTTTCCTCTCAAAGGGTGGAACTTCTTTACCAGCGGTTACCGCGTCGCGCGCTGCGTCGTGAGGCAGGTTGCATGCCCGGTGAGCGCATGACGCTCTAGGCCTTTTCCCTCATAACGGCAAACCTAGCAAATCTTTTCGTAGGCGCTAGTGACGCATACACAAATGTGACAGGCAGAAACATGCGTCCCGCCCCGTGGAATTGCCACGTTGGTAACCGGTCTCGTCGGGGCAGTCCGCTTGCAAGTGCCACGCCAGCCAATTGCACCAGCTCGAATAAGATACGCGACTTTATGAGATCACGCGCCGCCACCAGCCACCGCGTTCACGCGCCAGAGCGCTCGTCGTCGCGGCCTTCCAGGCCTCGCGCATGGTCTCGCCGTCCGGGAACCGGTCTTCTGGTCTCGGCGCCAGGGACGTCCTCAGCCAGTTGCAAAGCTTGGTTGGAAAAGGACTTAGATCAATCTGCTCTCCGAGCTGGCGGGCCAGAATGCTTTTGGCATCGTCGTCCCCGAAGGGGGGGTGACCAGTGAGCGCAAAGATCACGATCGCCGCGAGCGCGAAATAGTCGGCTCCGGGACCCTGGGGCTCGCCCAGAAGCTGCTCGGGGGCCGCAAACGCCGGCGTCCCGGTCGTTCCGGCGAGGTCCTCGCCCGTGACGTTGGCGATTCCGAAGTCGGTGATCCGCCAGCGGTTGTATCGATCGATGAGGATGTTCTCCGGCTTCAGATCCCGGTGCAGAATGCCGTGCGCGTGCGCGACGATCAGCGCGTCGAGCACCTGCTCGAGCTGGGGAGCCACCTCCGAGAGCGGACGCGGTCCGCTCCGCGCAACCAGGCTGGCGACGGACCCTTCTTCCGCGAGCTCCATCGTGTACCACGACAAATCGCCGCTCGAATCCCAGTCGTAGATCGGCACGATGGCGGGGTGCGCCAACTGCGCGGCCAGCTTGGCCTCGCGCCAGAAAGAGCGCACCGCTCGATCGTCGCGGGCAACCGATGGGTGCAATGCCTTGAGCGCCACTTCGCGCTCGAGCGACAGGTCGCGCGCTCTCCACACCGTTCCAAAGGCGCCCGTCCCGAGGGGTGAGAGAATCTCGTAATCATCGCCTACCGCCCATCTGACCCTCGTTTCCGCGGATTCGTTCATCGTTCGATCGGGCTCTCCTCGGACGATCACGACGCTGCGCGTCGGATCTCCGCGATCGACCGCGCGAAGGAGAACGGCCAGGGCTGGAAACCGGTCCGCCGGATCCCCGGATAGAGCGCGATCGATCGCCGCGGCGACTACCTCCGGGACTTCCGGGCGGAGCCATTTGACGGGAGGTATCTCGCGGCTCGGAGGCGCCTCGCCGGTGAGCGCGGTAAAGCACATCGCGGCGAGCTGCCATTGATCGCTTGCCATGGTCGGAACCCACTCGTTCGATTCCCACTCGGGCGGCATCGGCAGCTCCGTGCGCACCGTGCGCGGTGCGTCGAGAGCGCGAACCTCGATTGGGCCATTGCCCGGCCGGACGCCGGGAGGAACGGACTCACGCGGCACCGCCCACTGCCACTCGAGCATCCACAGGCGGCCGGTGGGCGTCGTCCAGAGCGCGTCGCCGTTCAATCCTCCGTGGGCAATCCCGGTATCGTGGAGATAGGCGAGCGTGGAGCACGCCCCGCGGAGCAGTTGAAGAACATAGGGAATGTCGGCGGGCCCGAGTCGCGCCAGCCTCGACCGAACCGTTTCGCCGGTGACCCATCGCCTCAAGTATCCCGGGCCGCGGCCGCCTTCACGGTACGACGTCCAGTAGTGATACGTCGTCGGAATCGAAGGATGGCTGCGCTGAGCGAGCTGTTTCGCCTCTGAAAACAGCCACGCGGTGTGCGCCGGATCGGGCGCCGTTACGAGGGAAAGTGACCGGCCAAGACCATCAATTACTTCCTGATAGTGACGGTAGTCACCGGTCATGCCGCCCGGGCCCCAGGCCCAATCGGGCGGCAGCTGCCAGTCGACAATGTGCTGCGGAAGCATCCGCGTCGCGCGCGGCGTGACAACGCCCCGATCGGGTGCGCTCATGCCTGGACCACGCCTCGAGCCAGCGCCATCAACACTCTCGTCCCCCTCCCTTCCTCGCTAGTGATTGCTATCTCTCCGCCCCACGCCTCAATCAACCTGCGGGTGACCGCGAGGCCAAGCCCGCTGCCTGTCGTGCGCGTCGAGAAATGTGGCTCGAAGATGCGTGGTAGCACCGATGCCTTGATGCCCGCGCCGTCATCGACGGTCTCGATGGTCACGCGCCGGTCGTCTTCGCGAATCGTCACGTCGACGTTCCGCGCACCGGCGAGGCGCGCATTCTCGAAAACGTTGAGCAACACATCGCGCATCTCGTCCTTCCGCCCCATAGCCCACACCGGCCGGTCCGGAGCGTGCACGCGCCATTTTATTTCCCGATCGCCCATCTTCTCGAGGTCCACCACGTCGCGCACTACGGCTGCGACGTCGATGGAAGTCGCGGACGGCAGATCGGCGGGCGCGCTTCCATACCGGCTGAACGATCGCGCTATCTCGTCGAGCCGGTCGATCTCCGCCAGAATCCGGCCCACGTTGTCATCGAGGACGCGATCGAAATCGACGCGTGAGTCCGCGCGCGCGCGGCGCAGGTGCTGGACGCCGAGTCTGATCGGCGTGAGTGGATTCTTGATCTCGTGCGCCACTTGGCGAGCCATCTCACCCCAGGCGAGAACGCGCTCGGCGCGTGCGACTTCGATTCGACTCAGCTCGAGGTCCCGGGCCAGCCGCTTGGCGGCGACTCCACTCAGCCACAGCGCGGCGAGCGCGCCGACCGCGGTCGCAAACAGAACCAGCATCCCGAGATCGCGACGCCGCCGATCGAGAACGAGGTCGTCGCTGCGCGCAGGCGCCGAGAGAACCAACCGCTCGCGCGCCGGCCCGAGCCACGCGCTGTAGCCGAACAGGACTTTCGTCGGACCCAGTCTCTCGACCGACGAGGCGGTCACCTCTCCCGCCGTCGACAGCTGGAGCTGCACCGCGGGCGGCAGTGCCCTCCCCGACGGAGCGAGAGCATCGAGCAGCAGGTCGCTCGTCTTCTCCAGGAACCCGCCGCTGTAGAGGAAAAGCGGCGTATCGAACCGCGTTGCGGCAGCGGGGAGCTGTTCGTATTCGTCCTCCGACATCACCGCGTTGAGCGTCTCGCGCACGAGGACTTCGCGGGTCTGCTCATCGTCGCTCTGAAGTCGCTGATAGGACCAGAGCGCGAACGCCACCGCCGGGATGACGAAAAAAGTGAAGAGCGCGAGGGTCAGCCTCGCGCGGTAGGTGTACACCCAGCGCGCCGCTCTGATGCGGACCCAGCGGGCGAATCCCCGCTCGGCCGCGGCGCCGATCAGCCAGAGCAGGCCCGCGAGCAGAATATTCGACAGCAGGAGGAGAAGTCCTCGCTCGGCTCGCGCCCAAACTGACCGGAGGTCTATCTCGACGTGTGCCCTCATCGTTCCGTTGGATGTCGGAATCAACCGATCTCCGTGCAGCTCGTTTTCGATCCTGTGCCACCTGAGGCTGTCGGCATCCGCGGCAATGAGAGGAGATGCATCGGTGATCGCGACCGCGTATGGCGGATCGCCTCCCGACGCGCGGCCCATTCCGAGCAGGGATGCGTACGGATTCTGGCTGAGGAGACGCGTGCGCGGCAGCACCAGCACCGACGTCACTCCACCGCCGGAGTGGGCAACAGCGGAGAGGACCTGCACACCGGTAGGGCCGAGGATGCTGCGCGTCACGGTTTGGCCGGTGGCAAGCGCTTCGCGAACGCCGCGAAGCACCACCTGTGAATCGGGGCTGGTCGCGGTGATGGCGAGCTCGGCGATCGGCTTTGCGCTCGAGTCCCACGCGATGAGCGTCGCCGGTAGCTCGGCCGACGCGAGGTCGGATGACGCATAGAGGTGGAGCAGCCGGGCGCGCGTGAGCGGCTGCGCCGAATCAGCCAGCAAATCAGCGAATCGCCGGGAGAGCATCAGCGTGTAGTCGTCGACCTCGGCGAGCCTGCCGACATCCTCCTCTGCGAGCCGTACGCGCTGGCGCGATGTCGTCGACCACAGTGCGGCGATCGCCACGGTGCTGGCGACAATCGCGAGAAAGAGCGCGGACCGGAACGAGATTCTGACTGGACGCCCCAGCGCTATGCGAAGCATGCAGTAGGCGAACAGCAGCACCGCGAACAGGAACAGAAACAGCGGGATCTCCCATGACAGCCACAACCCGGGAGTGGAGCCCCACGGCGGCTGTCCGATGCCTCGCACGATGTTGGAAGCCAGCGGCAGGCCGATTCCGAGAATCACGATTGTTCCCACCGCTCCATACGCGCGCGGCAGTCGCGCCCGGCGCCATGCCCGAAGCACCGCGTACACCGCCATCAGTACGAGCGTCGTACTAATAAGCAGCGCCGCGGCGTTGGCGGTGAGCGGACCGGCGAGCCGCGAAAAATAGTACGCCGGGTCGAAGAGCCTCGAGGTGTTGGAGAAGGCGTTCCACGGCACCAGGGCCGTCACCGCCAGCGCGACACCGATCGCGAAGAGGCGCTCAGGCAGCGCTCGACGGTCCTTCCACACATAGGCGAGCAGCACCAGGACACCGATCACCAGCAAGATCGTGACTCTTCCACGCCAGGTGGATGTCTGCCGGAAGCGAGCCTCTTCGGCCGGCGCCAGACGCGCGGTCGCCCGCAGGAGCGGAGTCCCTTCGGATGACAAAACCACTTCTCCGCCACCGGCCTCATTGCCCGGCGCCAGCACGTAAGAGTCTACCTCGCCGGACGACGCGATGCGCTTGGCGAGCGATGGCGTGAGCTTGTCGGCGGGAGCAGCGGCATCGAGAACCGCCGACGCGACAGCCCGACGGTCTCCACGTGTCCGGACGACGTTGAGAGTCGAGTAGAACTCGCTGAAGCCGACGCTCACCGGCCGGCGAATGGAATCCGTGTCCACTCGCACTGTTCCGGACCACGCCAGCGGACGCTCTCGCTCGTAGAGCACCACCGATTCTCCCTCACGCTCGGGCGACCGCGAGCCGAGGAAGCCGAAAGCCTCATTCGGATCTGGTGGGGCGTCGAGCGCGGCGGTGGCGCGCGCATCGAGTCTCTCCATCGCTTCGGCGAGAGCGCGCTCCAGCGCGCGGAGCGCGCCTTCTGCCGCGCCGGTACGATCGTCAGCCCCCTGTTGCTGGCCAACGGCTCGCGGCATGGCGGGATTCCGCACCCACATCGCTATCAGAAACAAGGGGATCGCGGCCATTGCGAGCATTGCGCGCCGCCTGAAGGTGGCGCTTCTTACATTCACACTACTTGCCGATGCGATGACCCTTCCCTCCACCCTTCCAGACTCCGGCCCCCTGCGGGTGAAGGAGCTCAACCCTTCGCAGATCGCGACGATACTCGGTCACGATCCCCGGCTCATCATTCCGGTTGGCACCTGCGAGCAGCATGGACCCCATCTCCCCCTCGGCTGCGATACGATCATCGTCGAGCGGATGGCCGACGAACTCTCGGCGGAATATGGCGTGCTGCGTGCGCCTACGGTCGAGTACGGGGTAAATGTCGATACCGAAAAAGGGTTCACCGGCAACGCGTCGCTGCGCAAGAAGACGCTCCACCGGATGCTCAACGACCTCATCGATTCCTGGGAAGCGACCGGAGTGCGTGAGTTCATCCTGCTCACGGCGCACGGTCACGATCCGCACCAGGAAGCGCTGGCGACGGTGATCACCGCCGGTGCCCGGGTGAGGGTCGTCGACATCTTCGGCGTCAATCTCTCCGATTTGCTCGAAGGGCAGAAGGAGGCGATGCACGGAGACGAGGTCGACACCTCAATAATGCTCTTCATCGCGCCCGAGCTGGTGAAGCCCGACCTCGCCCAGGACTATATGATGTCCCGCGAGCAGCTTCGGCGTTACCGCCGTGGAACCCTGAAGGTCCCGAGCGGCAGCGCGGGCTCGATCGGACGGCCGTCCCTCGCCTCGGCCGAGAAGGGCAAGCGCCTCTGGGACCGCATTTACGCCAAGATCAGCGACCGGATTTTCCTCGCTCCGGCGCCGGCGGAGTAAGGGGCCGGCCAAACTCGCTGTTTTCCGTCCTGAAACTCCGTTGTATAGTTGCACGTACATCTCGGAAAACCCACCAATCCTATAATGATGCGACCCCTGCTTTTCATAGCTCTAGTCGCAGCTGCCGCTAAGGCATCTGCGCAGGTTCTGCCCCGTGATTCTGCTGCCCAGACGACGCTAACGATCGAGCAGGCAGTGGATCAGGCGCGCCGTAACAATCCGGACCTCCAGCAGACGATGAACAATCGCGTTTCCGCACGCGCCGCCGTACGGACAGCGTACGGGGCCCTGCTGCCTCGAGCCGACGCCTCATTGAGCGCTCAACGCCAGCAGGGCGGCCAGCAGATTTTCAGCGGCACCAGCCTCGGCGCCAGCTCGGACGTCAACCAGTCCAGCTATCAGATCGGATTCGACTACCGCCTCAACAGCGCCTCGTTCATCACACCCAGCCTCCAGCGCGCCAATCGCGACGCGGTCGAGGCGGACATCACGGGCGCGACCGAGAATTTGCGCAGCAACGTGGTGCAGCAGTACCTGCTGACTCTTCAGGCCGAGGCCAACGCGGATCTCCAGGATTCGCTGGCCGTGGCAGCGCAGACGGAGCTCGTCCTGGCCCAGGCTCGTGAGATCGTCGGCTCGGGCACCCAGCTCGACATTCAGCGAGCTGAAGTCGCGCTGGGGCTGCAACAGGTCCAGGTGCTGAGAGCGCGTAACCAGATCGAGATCGAGAAGCTGCGACTCTTCCAGCTGATGGGCATCAGCCAGCCTCCCAACGTCAAGCTCGTGAGCCGGTTCGTGGTGACGCCGACCAACCTGCGACTGGCAGATCTGCTCGAGGCGGCGCGCCGGCAGAATCCGGTGGTGATCGCGCTCCGCTCGCGCGAGCGGGTGGCGAACCTCAATGTCAGGCGTGAGCGCGGAGAATATTCTCCGACACTGACTCTGAGCACCGGCATCGGAGGCTATACCTACGGGTACACCAGCTCCGATTTCCCGCTTCAGCAGGCGATGGCGCAGACCGAAGCGTCGCGGCTCGGGTGCATCCGGACCGAGGAAGTGCGTGCCGCGCTCAACCTGTCGAACAATCTGGCGCAGTGCAGCGCGATCACCTTGACGGATGCCCAGGCCCAGGCGATACGCGACGGCAATTCCAGGTTCCCGTTCAACTTTACGAAACAGCCGCGGTCATTTACGGCAATGTTGTCGATGCCCCTCTTCGATGGCTTCGCCCGCGAGCAGCGAGTGCAGGAAGCGATGACGAGCCGGTCGGACGCGCGCTACAGCGTGCGCTCGCGCGAGCTCGCACTTACCGCCGATGTGACGGCGGCGTACCTCACCCTGGTGACAGCCGAGAAGACAGTGGCGCTCCAGGAGCAGAACGCGGCCAAGGCCCGGCAGGAGCTCAAGCTGATGCAGGACCGCTACCGGATCGGAGCTACTACGTTCGTCGATCTGTCGCAGTCTCGCGCGACCTACGAGCGCGCGGAGAGCGACCGGATCAACTCCATTTACGACTACCACAAGGCCTTCGCCGTTTTAGAGAGCGCCGTCGGCAAACCACTTCGCTAATCGGATCCTTACATGAAGAAACGCACTAAATGGTCAGTTGCCGGCGTCATCATCCTCGCCATCGTCATCATCGGGGTGACGAGCGCGATGAAGGGCCGGAACAAGGCGACCGAAGTCCGGGTCGAGAAAGTCCAACGACGCGACCTGGTTGCATCGGTGACCGCGAGCGGTCAGGTGCAGCCTCACACCAAGGTCGACGTCAGCGCGGACATAACCGGGCGCATCGTCCGCCTGGCGGTGCAGGAAGGCCAGATGGTGACCCGCGGGCAATTCCTGCTCGAGGTCGATCCATCGCAGTATCAGGCCAACGCCGAGCGGGCGACGGCGGCGGTAGCTTCGGCGCGTTCCCAGGTCGCCCAGGCGAAGCCGGCCCTGGCGCAGGCCACGCGCAACTACGACCGCTTGCTGGCGCTCAAGAAAGCGAATCCCACCCTCGTGTCGGATGAGCAGATCGAGCAGCTGCGCACCCAGGTGGAAGTAGCGCAGGCGCAGCTCGAGGCGGCTAACCACTCGGTGGATCAGGCTTCGGCTTCGATGCGCGATGCGCGGAGCAGCCTCGGCAAGACGACCATCGTCGCTCCCATGAGCGGCAGAATCACGCGGCTCAACGTCGAGGAGGGCGAGACCGCGATCATGGGCACGCTCAACAAGGATGCGGCGACCCTGCTCACGATCAGCGACATGAGCCTCCTGGAGACGAAGGTCAAGGTCGACGAGACCGACGTCTCGCGCATCAAGATCGGAGATTCCACGATCGTCCAGCTCGACGCGTTTCCGGACACGACCTTCCTGGGCCGCGTCTCCGAGATCTCCAACAGCTCGGTCAAGGGCGCCACAACCGGCGGACAAGCGGCCGCAGCGGACCAGGCGATCGATTACGAGGTGACGATCCAGCTGCTCAATGCCCCAGCCGACACACGGCCTGACTTCTCGGCGACGGCCAAGATCATCACCCAGATCAGAAATCGCGCGCTGGCGATTCCCATCATCGCGCTCACCGTGCGCGAGGACGAGAAGGTCGCCAAGGAAGACTCGGGCGCCCTGACCCTCGGCCGCAAAGCGCCGGCGAAGGAAGTCGGCAAACGCGACGTCGAGGGCGTGTTCGTGGTAGGCACGGACAACAAAGTCACCTTCCGCCCCGTAAAGGTCGGTATAGCCGGCGAGAAGTATTTCGAGGTGCTGACCGGGCTCAAGGAAAACGAGGATATCGTGGGTGGAACGTATCAGGCGATCCGTGAGCTGAAGGACGGGGCTCTCGTGCGCGCACAGAAAGTCGATCCGAAGAAGCCGGGTGCAACCGTGGCGGGATCGTAATGCACTCGACGGACGAGATACCGCTCAGCACAACCGCCGAGCGGCAGGCGGTCACCGCCGTAGCTGGTGTCGCGCCGGAGAAAGACTGGATCATCGTCACGCGCGGACTGAAGCGCGAGTACGACATGGGCGGCGAGATCGTGCGCGCGCTGCGCGGGGTCGACATCGCGATCCGGCGCAACGAGTACGTGGCCATCATGGGACCATCTGGGTCGGGCAAATCGACTCTCATGAATCTCATCGGCTGCCTCGATACTCCCGACGCCGGCGAGTACTGGCTGAACGGAATGCAGGTGTCGAAGAAGGACGAGGACGAGCTCGCGCGAGTGAGAAATCGCGAGATCGGCTTCGTGTTCCAGACTTTCAACCTGTTGCCGCGAGCCAGCGCGCTGCACAACGTCGAGCTGCCGCTCGTTTACGCGGGAGTCGGATCGGACGAGCGGAAAAGGCGCGCGACCGAAGCCCTCGAGCGCGTGCAGCTCGGCGACAGGATCCATCACCGCCCCAATGAGCTTTCCGGCGGCCAGCGCCAGCGTGTGGCCATTGCACGCGCCCTGGTCAACCGGCCGTCGATTCTCCTGGCGGACGAGCCGACTGGAAACCTCGACTCCACGACTTCCGAAGAGATCATGAAGGTCTTCGAAGGTCTGTCGGCCGAAGGACAGACAGTCATCATGGTCACCCACGAGGCCGACATCGCCGCTCACGCCAAGCGCGTGGTCGTCCTAAAGGACGGCCTCATCGCGAGTGACGACCGCGCTGGGCGCTTCGCCGCAATCCAGCAAGCAACCGGACATTTGGTTTCACCGCGCGCCTAGATGCCCTTTGTAGAGGCAATCTGGCTCGCGCTCTCGCAGATCCGGGTGCAGAAGCTGAAGAGTTTCTTCACCCTGCTCGGCGTGACGATCGGCGTCATGTTCCTCATCGCCGTCATCTCCATCGTCCAGGGGATGAGCAGCTACATGGAGAACGACTTCGCGGCGAAGATGCTCGGGGTCAATACCTTCACGCTGCGGCGCTTCCCCTGGTTCGGAGACGGCGCGGGCAGCGAGGAAGAGTGGCGGCAGTGGCAGCGCCGGCCCCGCATCTATCACTCCGAGCTGCCGCTGGTCGCGAGCGTCCTGCCCCCAGGCTCGCGCTACGCGGTCGAGAGCCAGGAATTTCTACTGGCGTCCTCGCAGTACGCGCGTCCCAAGCAGGTCGAGGCCCACGCCGTCGACGGCGATTACTTCACGATCAAGAAATACGACGTCAATCGCGGCCGGCTCTTCTCCCAGCAGGAAGCAAACCTGGGAGTGCCCGTCGTCGTAATCGGCGATGAAGTCGCCAGCTATTTCTTCCGGGATCTGGACCCGATCGGAAGGTCGCTCCGAATCAGGGGAATGCCATACCAGGTGGTCGGCGTTCTCGAGAAGCAGGGCTCGGTCTTCGGGCTTTCGCTGGATCGCGTCGCGATCGCGCCCTACAACTCACCGCTTCACCACCATACCAACCCGCGCGGCGACGTCGACGGGATCATGGTCCAGGCTCCCTCGGCGCTCACGCTGGGCGACGCGATGGAATCCGTGCGCGAAGTCATGCGCGGGCGGCGCAAGCTCAGGCCGGGTGAGCCCGACAATTTCTTCATGGAGACGTCCGCCAGCGCGCTCGCCTTCATGGACAAGCTGAAGAGCATCATGACCATGGCGGGCACCGCTTTCCCCGCGATCGGACTCGTCGTCGGCGGGCTCGTCATCATGAACATCATGCTGGTGGCGGTGGCGGAGCGCACGCGTGAGATCGGCATCCGGAAATCGCTTGGCGCGCGGCGAAAGGACATCCTCCGGCAGTTCCTCGTCGAAGCGGCAACTCTCAGCACCCTCGGCGCGTTGCTCGGCATCGCGCTCGGCGTAGTGATCGCGAAGGTGATCGAGTGGAAGACGCCGCTGCCCGCCGATGTCGCGCCCTGGTCGATCGTCGTGGCAACACTGCTCGGAACCATCGTCGGAATAGTCTCGGGCGTGTATCCGGCGCGCCGCGCCGCTTCGCTGGATCCGATCGAAGCCCTGAGGAAGGAGTAGCAATGTTTCTGCACCGTGTCTTCAGCGCGTTCGAGGGGGTGGGGATGGCGATCGATGCCCTCCGCTCCAACAAGGTCCGGGCGGCGCTCACCATCATGGGCGTAGCGATCGGTGTGTTCGTGGTTGTCGCCATGTCATCCGTGGTGCGCGGCATCAACGAGAGCTTCGCCAAGGATCTCGAAGCGGCAGGACCGACATCGTTCTACATCTACCGGCGTCCGATTGGCGGATTCCACGCCTGCGACGGATCCGACGAGACATGTCCCGAGCGTCGGAATCCCGCGCTCACCACCGACGACGCGATTGCCATCGAGCGCCTGCCCACGATCAAGGCGGTGACCGCCCATGTCGGATCCGGCGGAACGTTCACCTACAAGGACAAGCAGGTGCGTACCGGAATGGAGGTGTACACGCCGAACTGGGTAGACGTCGATGGCGGGGACATCTACCCCGGACGCAGCTTCACCTACGCCGAGAACACCACCGGCGCGCGCGTAATAATCGTCAATGCGAAGCTCGCCGAGAGGCTGTTCGGCGCATCCGATCCGATCGACAAGGTGGTCAACGTCGATGGAGTGGGCTTCCAGGTCATCGGCGTCTATCACTACACGGCAAGCCCAATGGGAACGCCTACGTCGGCCGGAGGCGGCGACCAGGCGAAGGCAATCGTGCCGTTCGAGTCGGCGCGTCGGAGCCTGAACCTCTGGATCCGCGGGACAGATCTCATCGTCAAGCCCGAGCCCGGAGTAACGACTGCCGAAGCGACGGACGACGTGACCGCATTGATGCGGGGCCGGCGCGGTCTCAAGGCGACGGCCAAGAACAACTTCGAGATCGTGACCCAGGATCGGCTGATGGGGATCTACAACCAGCTGTTCGGAACCTTTTTTATCGTAGGAATCGCGCTGTCTTCGGTCGGACTGCTGGTGGGCGGAGTCGGAGTGATCGCGATCATGATGATCAGCGTCACCGAGCGCACTCGCGAGATCGGTGTGCGCAAGGCGCTCGGCGCCACCAAGAGCGAGATCCTTTGGCAGTTCCTGGTGGAGGCGGCGACGCTCACGAGCATCGGCGCGTCCATCGGACTGGTGCTAGGCATTCTGGTGGCGTTCGGCATCAAGACCGCATTCCCAGCCATTCCCGCCTCTACGCCGTTGTCAGCGGTGTTGGCTGCGCTCGGCACCAGCGCCTTCACGGGGATTCTGTTCGGGATCCTCCCCGCTGCGCGCGCGGCGCGCCTCGATCCCGTCGAGGCGCTGAGGTACGAGTAGCAGGGCGATCAGTTTGGTAGTCACCATCACCGTCCGCTTACGGGATCGCTCGGTCGCCGTTAAACTCTCGGCATGAGTGCTTCAGGAGCGGGACAGCGGAACGAATCGCTGCGAACAGCGGCGACCGTCATCGGGCTCGCCGTACTTGCGCTGCTTTTCTGGCACACGCGCACGCTCATCCTGACGGTTTTCCTCGGAGTGCTGTTCGCGCTGGCGGTGAGCGCGGGTGTGGACAGGCTCCAGCGCTGGCGGGTTCCGCGGGGGCTCGCGGCGCCGTTGATCGTTATCGGGTTCGTCGGTGTCCTCGCAGGTTTCGGAACGTGGATCGGCCCGACAGTCCGCGAACAGAGCGTGGAGCTGAGAACGAAGCTGCCGGAAGCCCTCGGCAAGCTCGAGCTTTGGGTCCGGTCGCGTGGCGGCGGCATCATCGCGACGATCACCGGACTCAGCACGGACAGCCTGGCTTCCGGTCCGGGCCCCAACGTCGCTCCGACACCACTTGACTCCGCGGTAGCCGGAGTACCCGTTCCCCCGACGTCGGGCGCGGCGCCGGCCAGTCTTCGCGACCGACTGCTCGCACAGCTCGGGGGCGTAGGCAGGTTTTTCCTGCCCGTGATCAGCTCCACGCTCGCCGTGTTCGCGGGAATCGTTCTCGTTCTCTTTCTTGCCATCTATCTGGCGATCGACCCAACGATCTACCGCCGAGGCGTGCTGCGCCTCGTTCCGAAGCCCAGGCGAGCGCGCGCGGACAAAATGCTCGGCGCAATCGCCGGGACGCTTAGGAAATGGCTGGTGACCCAGCTCATCGCGATGGTAGTGATCGGGGTGGTCACCACCGGCGTGCTTCTCGCCCTCAACGTGCGGGCCGCGATACCTCTTGGAATTCTGGCCGGCCTGTTCGAGTTCGTTCCCACGCTCGGTCCGATCCTCAGCGCGATTCCGGCGATCGCGATGGGCTTCGTCGACTCCCCCGAGAAGGCGCTCGCCGTCACCATCGCCTACGTCGGAATCCAGTTCATCGAGAACCACCTCCTCATCCCGATTCTGATGAAGGAAGGAATCGATCTGCCCCCCGCGCTGACGATCGTGATGCAGGCGCTGATGGCGATCGTGTTCGGGATCCTGGGGCTGTTGGTCGCGGTTCCGCTCCTCGCGACCGTCATGATCGCGGCGCGAACGGCCACCGACACTGACTCGGGTTAGTTCGAAGGGCGAATGCGCTACGTCGATGTCCTGACCACCGCGCTCGAGCAGATTCGCGTCAACAAGCTTCGCTCTTTCTTCACGCTGCTTGGAATCATCGTATCGGTGGCGTTCCTGGTTGCGGTGGTGGCGATCATCTCCGGCATGAACGCGTACGTGAAGGAGAATCTCGCCGGCGC
>JBKKAY010000025.1:0-4701 GCA_046714195.1 Gemmatimonadaceae bacterium | reverse complement strand
CGCGTCGCTACTTCGCGCCCCTCGCTAACGAGTATCGGAAAGGGGGCAATCCAAAGCGCGCCATCGAGATCTGCCGCGCGCATCTCGCCCAGATGCCCGGGCACATGAGCGGACAGGTAGTCTACGGACAGGCGCTGTTCGAGGGTGCCGAGTACGATGAAGCGCGCAAGATCTTCGAGGGCGCGATCGTGCTCGACCCCGAGAATCTCATCGCGCTGCGCGCGCTTGGCGATCTCGCGCTACAGGCCGGCGACACTCAGGGAGCGCGAAGCTGGTACGCGCGCCTGCTCGATGCAGATCCCAAGGATGCGGCGGCGATCGGGCTCGTGGCGGAGATCGACGCGGGCAGGGGCGGGGACGCTCCGTCTGACTCGACCTTCACGGTCGATTTCTCTTTCGTCGATCAGCCCCCCGCGGGCGCCGCTCCTTCCGCGCCGGAATCGGACACCGCGACACCGGTGGCTCAATCGTCGGCGCCGGATAGCGCCGCATCTGACATCGAGCCGTTGGGCGTGGATGGCCTGTCGTCCTCGGCGCCCGAGCCTGAGTCGCCCCTCAGGAATATCGGCACAAGCGCCGCGGCTGACGCGCCGGATTCCGCGTTGCTGGGTCTGGAGCGTCACTATCCTGCCGCCGAGGCAGCGCCGTCGACGCCGGAGCCCGCGGAGACAAAGCCGGAAGTCGAACCCATCGGCCCAGATAGGGACGCTCTCGATAACTGGTCGCCGCCTGCGTCAGCAGCCGTCACGGAGGAAGCCGCACCCTCTGCGGACGCTGGTCCTGAATCTGGTGCTTCGTCGTTTGCCGGATCCACCAATCCGGAGCCGTTCGTCAACGAGACGATGGCGCAGCTGTACCTGCAGCAGGGATACCGTCAGCTTGCGCTGAGAGTATATCGGCAGCTTTCCGAGGCGAAACCTGACGATCAGGCGCTCAAGGATCGCATCTCCGAAATCGTCGCGACACAGACGGCGGAGGATCGTGGCGCACCGCGCGGGCGCCGCGAAGAGCCGTCGATAGAAACTCCCATGTCGGATCCTGGTGCGCCGCGCTCGCCGTCGGAGGAAAGTCCGAGCTTCGACCGCCAGCCCGTCGACTCACCCCCACCATCGACTCCGTCGCGTGAGCCCGATTCTGTGGAATCGCCCGTGCGCGAGGAGCCGCGCGCGGAGCCCGAAGGAATCGCGGCGCGCCAACCGTCGATCCGTGAATTTTTCGCCACACTCGGACGTCGTCGCCCTGCACCGCCGTCGTCGGCGACCACCTGGGGCAGGAGCGACGCAGGCAACGGTCCCGTTCCCGCGGCCGGGGCCGCCGGTGACTCTTCACCGTCAGCATCTCTGGATGCGGTGTTCGCCGGTGCGAGCGTCAGCGCCAAGGATGCGCGCGCGGCGAGCGCCCTGGCCGGAGCGTTCAGCGCTTCCGCCCGAGTATCCAGCCCGCCGCCCCAGTCGTCCCCGCCGACGCCCCGGGGAAATCCGCGCCTTCAGGCGCAGGAATCCGAGGAAGACGTGGCGAAATTCCGCGCCTGGCTCGACGGACTAACGGGCGAGTGAGGATCGCTGTAATAAATGGCCCCAACCTCAATCTCCTCGGCGCGCGAGAGCCGGCGCTTTACGGGAAGGAGACGCTGGCGGACATCGAGTCCCGGCTGTTGACGGTCGCGCGCGAGCTGAACGTCGAGCTCACGTTCTCACAACACAACGGAGAGGGTGACATTGTAGACGCGGTGCACGCGCTTCGCGGCCGCGCCGATGCGGCGCTGGTCAACGCCGGCGCCTACAGTCACACCAGCCTCGCCATCCGCGACGCCCTCGTCGGCGTGAAGCTGCCGTTCGTCGAAGTTCACCTCACCAACATCTACGCCCGCGAGCCCGAGCGCCGTCGCTCCGCTCTCGCCGACTCCGCGCTGGCGGTGATCTGCGGATTCGGCGCCTACACCTACGAGCTTGCGCTGCGTGGACTGGTGAAGCTGCGCGCCGACGTCGTGCCCCATGACTGATCGCCGCCCCGAGAGGCTGGCCGCGCTTCGCGACGCGTTGATGGAAGCGCACCTGGACGGGATCGTGCTGACCAGCGTTCCCAATATCAGGTACCTCACCGGCTTTTCCGGATCGAGCGCGATTGTGCTCGTTACCGCGCGCGATCTGCACTTCATCACCGATTTTCGTTACGACACCCAGGTGCGGGACGAAGTCGGCGATCTGGCGCAGGTGAGAATAGAGGCAGCCAGTCTCTGGGCGGGACTCTGGGAGACCGGCGGGCAGATCACGGGACTCGAGGTCATCGGCTTCGAGTCGGCGCATCTGCTGCACCGCGATTTTCAGCGTCTCCTCACCGAAGGCGGGCGCTGGCAGTGGCGGCCACAGCTGAACATGGTCGAGCTGCTGAGACAGTCGAAGGATGCCGGGGAGGTCGCGCTCATTCGCCAGGCGGGGGAGATCGCCATTCGCGCGCTGAGGAAAACTCTGGCTGAGGTGAAGCCGGGACTCACCGAGCTGAACGTCGCCGGCATTCTGGAGAAGGCGCTGCGCGACGAGGGAAGCGAGGAGTTTCCTTTTTCGGTGATCGTCGCTTCCGGACCGCGCGCGGCGCTGCCGCACGCTCGTCCTTCCGAGCGAGTGCTCAAGACAGGTGACCTGCTGCTGCTGGATTTCGGGGCGCAGTACCGCGGCTACTGCTCGGACATCACTCGCACCGTCGTGATCGGGCGAGCGTCCGACGAGCAGCGCGACATCTATGAGATCGTCAGGCACGCCAACGCCGTCGCCTCGACGTCCGTCCGGGCCGGCATGCGCGGGCAGGATGCCGACGGTCTCGCGCGGCGCTACATTGAGGACCGCGGGTACGGCGAGCAGTTCGGACACAGCCTCGGACACGGCCTGGGACTGGAAGTGCACGAGGCACCGCGGCTGGCGAAGACCGTAGAAACCGTGCTTGGAGCAGGCGCTGTGGTGACGATAGAGCCGGGCATTTACCGTCCTGGCTGGGGCGGAGTGCGAATCGAGGACGATGTGCACCTGGCCGCGGACGGCCCCGAGATACTCACCGACTTTACCCGCGAGCTACTCGAGGTAGCGTGACAAAATGACAATGTTCGACCTTCGCTACGTGAAGAAGCTGGTGGAGATGCTCGACGAGTCGAGTGTCGATTCCATCGAGATCTCATCCGACAAGGGGATGAAGATCAGGATCTCGAAGACGCCGCAGCAGCGGGGCGCCCTCCAGATGGCCGCGCCGGTGGCGATGCCGCCGATGCTCCTTCCGCAGTCGGCTGCCGCGCTCCCCGCTGGAGAAGCCGCGCCGGCACCTTCGGCGCCCAAGGCAGAGCCGGCGAAGGCGAAATTCCTCGAGGTGAAATCGCCGATGGTCGGCACCTACTACGGCTCGCCCGAACCAGGCGCCAAGCCCTACCTGTCCGTGGGCGATCGCATCAGCAAAGGGCAGATCCTCTGCATCATCGAAGCAATGAAAATCATGAACGAGATCGAGTCGGAGTTCGACGGCGTAGTGAACGAGATCTCCGCGCAGAACGCGCACCCCGTCGAGTACGGCCAGGTCCTCTTCCATATTGATCCCAATGGCTGACAAGGCAAATCCCCCGAAACACGCACCGGCTGCCCCACTCAAAGGCGCATCCGGCGCGTCACCGGTCCTGAGAGGCACACCTGCCGCCGGCCGGCCCGCGTCGGCTGGGGGCAAGCTGTTCGACTACAAGGCCGTGCTGCAGAACATGATTCAGAACAACGCGTCGGATCTTCACCTGAAAGTCGGGCGCCCGCCCACGCTCCGCGTCGATGGGCAGATGATCTCCCTCGAGACCGAGCCGCTCACGCAGGACGATCTGCGCAGCCTGGCCGAGCAGATCATGGCGCCCAAGAACATCAAGGAATTCTCGGAGCTGAAGGAGTCCGACTTCGCGCTGGCCGTGCCGGGCATCGGCCGCTTTCGCGTCAACGCCTACCAGCAGCGCGGAACGATCGCCTACGCCTTCCGTACGGTTCCGTTCCAGGCGAAGACGATTCAGGAGCTGAATCTTCCAGCGGTGTGCGAGCGGATCGCCCTGATGCCGCGCGGACTCATCCTGGTGACGGGAATCACCGGATCAGGCAAGTCCACCGCGCTGGCGTCGATGCTCCACTACATCAATCAGCACCGCCAGGCGAACATCATCACCATCGAAGATCCGATCGAGTACCTGCACCGCGACATCAAGAGCAGCATCAATCAGCGCGAAGTGGGATCCGACACCGGCAGCTTCGGACAGGCGCTGCGCCGGGTGCTCAGGCAGGACCCCGACATCATCCTCGTCGGCGAGATCCGCGATCTGGAGACGCTCGACACCGCGCTCAAGGCCGCCGAGACGGGGCACCTCGTCTTCTCGACGCTGCACACCACCGATGCCACGCAGACGATCAACCGGGTACTGTCGTTCTATCCGCCGCACCAGCAGACCGAAGTTCGCTTCATGCTGTCCAACGCGTTGCGGGCGGTCGTCTCGCTCCGGCTGGTAAAGCGCGCCGACAAGAAGGGCAGAGTGCCGGCCGCCGAAGTCCTCGTCAACAGCGAAGCCGTTCGCGACCAGATGCGCGATCTCTCGAAAGCGCTCAACCTCCCGCTGCTCATTCGCGAGGGCGCCGTGCCCTACGGGATGCAGAGCTTCGACCAGTCGATCATGAACTGGTACGAGAAAGGCGTGAT
>JBKKAY010000024.1:0-10666 GCA_046714195.1 Gemmatimonadaceae bacterium | reverse complement strand
CGCCCTCGATCCCCGCCAGGGCGACGATCTCTCCCGCGCCGGCTTTCGCGACTTCGGTCCGGTCCAGACCCTCGAACGCAAAGAGCCTGGTCACCCGCGACTGCTCCACCTTCTGCGATGTATCGAGCGGCAGGAGCGTAACGGCATCTCCGACGTTCACCGTCCCGCGCTCGATCCGCCCGATTCCCAGCCGTCCCAGATACGGTGAGTGATCGATGGTGGATATCAGCATCTGAAACGCGCCCTGCTCATCATGGGGCGGCGCCGGGACGTGCTCGATGATGGCGTCGAAGAGCGGTGCGAGATCGACCGGGGTCACCTCCATGTCCATCGTCGCCACTCCCTCGCGGGCGGAAGCGTAGACGACGGTGGCGTCCAGCTGCTTATCGTTCGCCTCCAGCTCGATCAGCAGGTCGAGCACCTCATCGTGCACCCGCATCGGATCGGAGCCCGGCCGGTCGATCTTGTTGATCACCACGATCGGCGTCCGGTGGAGTGCGAGAGCCTTCCGGAGAACGAATCTCGTCTGCGGCATCGGACCGTCGAAAGCGTCGACCACCAGCAGCACGCCGTCGACCATGCGCAGGATGCGCTCGACCTCGCCACCAAAGTCCGCGTGTCCCGGGGTGTCGACGATGTTGATCTTCGTCCCCTTCCAGCGAATGGAGGTGTTTTTGGCGAGAATCGTGATGCCGCGCTCGCGCTCGAGCGGGTTCGAGTCCATGACCCGGTCCATCACAACCTGGTTCTCACGGAACGCGCCCGCCTGCCGCAGCATCTTGTCCACCAGGGTGGTCTTGCCGTGGTCGACGTGTGCGATGATCGCGATGTTGCGGTATTCCTGTTTTGCCATAGCCCTTAAAGTTAGCTAGGCGTGCAAGTGGCTCTCCCGCTCCAGCATCTCGTCCCGTTCCAACTGGATTGTGACGTGGTCGATGCCAAAAAGGCGCATCGCGTCGTGGATGTGCTCGAGGACGTGCTGGTGCTGCGACGGCTCCCGCACGATGCAATGGGCGCTCATCGCCACCACCGCGGGCGTGACCGACCACACGTGGAGGTCATGAACGGACTCGATGCCAGGTATCGCCTCGAGCTGTCCGCGCACCGCGGGAAGAGGAATGTGGACCGGCGTCGACTCGAGGAGGATGTCAACCGACTCCCGCACCAACCGCCAGGCCCCGCCCATGATCAGGACCGTCGTGATCACGGACGCGATGGGATCGGCGGGAAGCCAGCCCGTGTACCGGATCGCGATCGCCGCGGCGACCGTGCCGATGCTCGAAAACAGGTCGCCAAGGACGTGCAGGTAGGCTCCCCGGGTGTTGAGGTTGTGTTTGGAGCCAGCCGTAAGGATCCGCGCGGCGATCACGTTGACCACCAGGCCGGCGGTCGCCACCGCCAGCATCAATCCCCCCTCGATGGGCTCCGGCTCGCGAAAGCGCGACAGCGCCTCCCATAGTATCCAGGCCGAGATGAGGAGCAATGCCGCGCCATTGATGAAAGCCGCCAGGATCTCCCAGCGCAGGTAGCCGAAGGTTTTGCGCGGGTTTTGGGGCTGCTGGCTGAACCAGGCCACGAACAGGGACAGGGCAAGCGCGGCGACATCGGTGAGCATGTGGCCGGCGTCAGCCAGGAGGGCGATCGAATTGGACAGAACGCCGCCCACCACCTCCACGAAGAACAGAACGGCGGTGAGCGCGAGCGCCAGGCGCAGGGCGCGGACGGGCGCGTCCTTTCCGTGGACGTGCCCGCCATGCGCACCGCCGTGCTGGTGTGCGTGATCGGATTTGTGGTAACTTGTAGGTGTGACCGGCCGGTTGCTCGCCATAATCCTACTCGTGCTCCTCAACGCGTTCTTCGTGGGCGCCGAGTTCGCTCTTGTTCGCTCCAGACGCACCCGGCTCGAAGCGATGACACGGAGCGGAGACCGGCTTGCCCGGTTCGCTCTCCGGGCCAACACAAATATCTCGCGCATGCTGTCGGCCAGCCAGCTTGGAGTCACGCTGGCGAGCCTCGGACTCGGCTGGACGGCCGGCGCGACGCTCACCGACTTCTATGCCCGCCTCGCAGGGGAACCCCTGGCCGTGGAGGTCTGGCTCGGCGTCACCATCGGCGGAACGATCGCCCTCGCCCTCGTGACATACCTGCACGTCGTGTTCGGCGAGCTGACCCCGAAGGCAGCAGCGCTCAACCACCCGGAGGTCCTCGCCCGCTGGTTTGCGGTCCCACTCATCGCGTTCGCCTGGATCACCACGCCATTCACGTGGATTCTCAACAAGTCTTCGCAGGTCGTTCTGCGCGCGCTCGGCCTCAAGTTCACGGGCTCCGAAGAAGCCGTTCATTCGCCCGAGGAGATCCGCCTCCTGGTCGAGCAGTCCCAGGAGAGCGGCCAGATGCAGGCCCGCGATGCCGATCTGATCGACGCCGTGTTCGAGTTCTCCGAGAAGAACGCGCGGGAGGTGATGACGCCTCGAACCGAGCTGATCGCGCTCCCCGTCGAAGCCACGCTGTCGGAAGTCCTGGAGCTGGTCCAGGAAAGTGGGCTATCGCGGTATCCGGTCTACGACGAGTCGATCGACAACATCATTGGTGTGGTGCTGGCGAAGGACCTGCTCAAGCTGCTCGCGCCCCGCGCCAATACCGAAGCGTTCGACCTGCCGTCCATCATGCGTCCGGTCCACGTAATTCCGGGGTCACGCGAGGTGGAGGAAGTGCTCGCCGATTTCAAGAGGTTGAAGGAGCACATGGCGATCGTTCTCGACGAGTACGGCGGCACCGCCGGCGTCGTCACCATGGAGGACCTGCTGGAGGAAATCGTCGGGGAGATCCTCGACGAATACGACACGCCGGAGGACGACGTCGCGCCGCTGCACACGCGCGAGGGAGAAACTCTGGTTCCGGGCAGCACCCACATCGGCGAGCTCAACGAGCACTTCGGCCTGAGCGTCCCCGACGAGGACTACCATACGATCGGCGGCTACGTGTTCGGGGTCCTGGGACGGCTGCCGATCATTGGCGACCGTGTGATCGCCGGTGGGGCGATCTTTACCGTGCGCGAGATGGAGGGTCGCCGGATCGAGTCCCTGTCCGTAGATCTTCATACGATGGGGGACCGCCGCTCTCAAGAGCGCGAGCCGCAAACGACGCACACAGAAGCGTAGCCGCGATCATGCTCGAGGGGTCGGCGCGATTCTGGCCGGCGATGTCGAGCGCGGTGCCGTGATCAGGTGAAGTCCGGGGAAATGGCAGGCCGAGTGTTACGTTCACCGCGCTTCCGAACGACGCGACTTTGATTGCCGTCATTCCCACGTCGTGATAAGGCGCGATCACAGCGTCGAACTCTCCTCGCATCGCGCGCACGAACACCGTGTCCGCGGGAAACGGGCCCAGAATCCCACTCGCGCGCGCGGCCGGCGCCAACAACTCGTCGTCTTCGCTCCCGAACCTTCCTCCATCGCCCGCATGGGGATTGAGCGCGCACAGCGCGATGCGCGGCTCGGAGATCCCGAACCATTTTATCAGCCCCGCTCGTGTGACAGCGGCTGCCTGGATGATCGCGTCGGCGCTCAGCTTCTCCGTTACTCTCCTGAGCGGAAGATGCGTGGTCGCCAGCACCACGCGCAGCTTGTCGGAAGCGAGCATCATCGCGACAGGGACGCCCGTCAGTGCGCCGAGCATTTCGGTGTGTCCGGGATAGTCGTAGCCGCCCGCAAACAGCGCTGCCTTGTCTATCGGAGCCGTGACGATCCCCTGCACCACTCCCGTCGTCGCAAGCTCCACCGCGCGCTCGATCGCGAGGCCACTCAGCTTGCCGGCGTACGCTGCGCCCTCTTCTCCGAGCCAGCGCTCGACCGGCTCCGACACCGCAAGACCGTGCATCTCCGGACCGACCACCACAACGTCACAGCGCTCGCCGACCCTGGGGTCAGCGAGCGCTTTGGCGACGATCTCGGGCCCAATTCCGCGGGGGTCTCCCACGGTCATGGCGAGGCGGACCTTCACGCGCTACAACCTGAGCGAGACGAAGGTCCGTTGGCGAAGCGCGTCGAGCATTTGCCTGATCGCGCGCTCCTCCGCCAGCTGCGCGCGGATCTGCTCCCGGATCTCGCTGTCGACATATTCGCCGGCGGCCGTCTCGGTCACCATCTGCACCACGGCGTACTTAGGCTGACCACGCGGGTTGGCGAGCTGGAAAGGCGGGGTGATGTCGCCCTCCTTGGTCCCGGCCAGCGCGGCTTTGTACGACTCGGGGAGCGAGTCCTTGGCAAAGGGCTGCAGCACTCCTCTCTCTTCGGTCGGATCGTGGTGCTTCGCGGCGAGCGAATCGTAGGCAACTCCCCGGCGCCATTTGGCGGCCACGGAATCCGCCTCGGTCTTCGCCACCAATACGTCAGCCGAATCGATGGTCGGCGCGATGAGAATGTGTCTCGCCTTGACCTCCGCGGCCTGCACGCGATCGACGCGGATGATGTGGTACCCGAAGGCGGTCTCGAACACCGGGCTCAGCTCGCCAGGTCGAACGGCGAACATCATCCCTTCGAATTCGGGGACCAGCCCACTCCCGCGCCGGTTCCAGCCGAGGTCTCCGCCCAGCTGTTTGGTGCCGGGGTCCATCGATTCGCGCTTCGCTATCAGCTCGAAGTCCCCGCCCTTCTTTAGCTCCGCCAGCACGGAATCGGCGCGTGCCTTGGCGCGCGCCTTTGCCGGTGCCGATGCCTTCGGCGCGACGATGATCTGCCGAAAAGTGACCGAGGCCGGGCGCTTCTGCAGATCCGCGCGGCTGCGCTCGAATGCCGCGGTGACTTCTTCCTCAGTTACGTTGACCGGCTTCGCTCCCTTCCTGAGCTCGGCGAATGCCCTCTGCTGGAGATTCTGCTTCCGGTACTGCTCGACGAGCGTCTTCTTGTAATCCTCGGGCGTGCCGAGGCCGGCATTGCGCAGCTCGGTGCGGTACTGTTCGTCCGACGGAAATTGCGCGCGGATGCCCCTGATCTGGCGATCCACGGTGGCGGCAATCTCGGGTTCGCTGGCTTCCAGCTTGAGCTCTTTCGCCTTCTGCACCAGGATCTCTTCGTCAATGAGCTCGTTGACCACGGTGCGCGCCAGAGCCGCCTGACCGACAGAGTCCTGCGGGACCTGGAGTCCGGCCGCTCTCCGCTGATTGATCGCGCTCAGAACCTGGGTCCAGAGCACCGGCTGATCACCGACGATTGCGATCACGCGGTCAACCGGAATGACCGACGGCCCTACCCGCGCCGCCACCGGCGGTGGCGGAGTCGGCGTTGGAACGGACTGGGCACTTAGTGCCGCGGGAGCGAGGAGCGCGAGGGCGGCGATGCGAATTGTCATCGACGCTCTTACCCCGAAGTCGTGCGCCCGTTCTTTCACGGCTATTGGCCGCTCGGCGTCGACGACCCCGTGGGAGCGGGCGTCATTGGAACGACCGTGGCCGGCTGCCCCACCCGGCGAACGGAGTCCGCGGCTGCGCGGACCTTGTTCGCTTCCTCCACGGCGCGGTCGAATCCGGCCTCATTGAAAGCGTAGTCGTATTTCTTCCGCAGCGCGTTGGCTATCGGCGTCGGGACGGGAACGAATGGAGCCTGCTCAGCCACCATCTTGCCGAAATAATCGTCAACTCGGGTGATGGCGAGCTTCTCGCGCTCGTCTTCGCTCTTGGCCGCGGCCTGAAGGCCCGCCGGCGAAACACCGAGCTGTGTCCATGCTGACGTGACCGCGGTGACGAAGTTGCGCCGCAGCTGCGCGACCTGCGCGGTGTCGATCTCGATCTTGGCGCTATCGGCCTGTCTCAGAACCAGCTCGTTCTTCACGAAATTCCTGACCAGCGTCGTGAGAACCGAGTCCGGTGCCTGCTTGATCTGGTCGAGAATGCGGGCGTTCGGCGGCAACGTCTCCAGCCATCCGATCAGCCGAGCCGTGGTGAGCTTCCCCGCTTTCGACGTGGCGATCACACTGTTGTCATTGCGATACGCATCGGGGTCGTTTCCGATCGCGCGGATGGTCGGGATCGCTTCCTTCTTGATCTCGATCTTTCCCTCCGCCTCGAGCTTGGCCAGGTAGGTGCTCTCCGCGACGACCATCGTGCGGCCCTTGGACGCCTGGAGGAGCTGGTCCCGGACCTGGTCGTAGGTCGGACGGCGAATGATGTGATACCCGAATTGGGTCTCGATCGGCGGAGAGATCTGGCCGGGGCGAAGCGCCAGCAGGCCGCGCTCGAAGGCGGGGACCATCGCTCCCTTCTGAAAGAGTCCGAGCGAGCCGCCTCGAACCGCCGAGCCCTCGTCCTGGCTGTTGGCCGTCGCGGCCGCGGCAAAGTTCTCCGGAGTCAGGGTGGCGCGAAGGGAGTCGATCTTCCTTTTCACCGCCGCCTTCTGCTCGGGCGCCATGTTCTGGGTGAAGAGAAGAATGTGGTCGGCGCCGAGTACTTCGCCCGACGCGTAGTTCCGCTGGGCCGCGGCTGAATCCGCGGTTCCCCATCCCTTGGAGACCATGGAGTACCACGTGCTCGCCTTGAGATTTGCGATCGCCGGCCACATCGCCTCATCGATCAGCTTGGGATCGTTGAGGGAATCGTTCTTCGCCGCAGCGTGTCCGAGAAGCTGGTAGTCGACCCAGACGCTGGCGATCGATTTGGCTATGTCTTTTCGAACGGGCGCTCTCGAGTTGCCGACCAGCTGTGCCAGGCGGGGAACGGCGAGCTGGGCGTCTTCCGCTGTGGCAACGCGGTCGGTGTGGGCGCTGAGAGCGTCCTTCAGGCCGGAGCAGGCGGAGAGCAGCACAGCCGCGACAGCGGCGAATACAAGAGCGCGTTTCTTCATATGTCCATCGTGCGGGTTAGGCGTCGTCAGGCGGGGCGGAGCGTCATCAAGGCGCGGACAAGTCCATCGAGCATCTCAGCCCCTCCCAGTCGGGTGAGCTTGAGTGAAAGCGGATGCGCGCGTCGCACCTCCGCCTCGAACTGTACCTCGTGGAACGCCGCCGAAATCCCTTTCATTCGGGGCACCGCGTGCTCGCGAAAAGTAATACGCGCCTCGTTTCCGCGCACCAGCACGGACTCGATGTCCGACGCGCCGGCCAGGACGCGGAGGAGCGCGGCGCCAAAGAAGACCCTGGCCGGCTCGGGCAGCGGGCCGAAGCGGTCCCTTACCTCTGCGCTCAGCGCGCCGATGGCGGCGACGTCAGTCATGTGCGTCAGCCGGCGATAGATGTCCAGCTTGACGTTCTGCGAGGATATGTACTCGTCCGGTAGGTAGGAAGGCAGGTCCAGCGAGATTTCCGCCGGCTGCCAGCGCGGCGCATCGTCGCCGCGGAGAACCCGCCTGACCGTCTCGTCGAGCATTCGCAGGTACATGTCGAACCCGACGGCGTGGACGAATCCGGATTGCTCCGGCCCAAGGAGATTTCCCGCACCACGGAGCTCCAGGTCCTTGAGCGCGATCTGATACCCCGCGCCGAGCTGGGTATGGTGCTCCAGAATCGTCAGCCGGCGGTTGGCGTCCTCGTCGATGGATTCCGGAACGAGCAGGTAGCAGCTCGCGCGGCGGTGCGACCTTCCAACCCGCCCCCGAAGCTGATACAGCTGCGCGAGACCGAACATGTCGGCGCGATTCACGAACATGGTGTTGGCGTTGGGCACGTCGAGCCCCGATTCGACGATCATCGTCGACACCAGCACGTCAATCTCGCCGTTGACGAACATGCGCATCACTTCCTCGAGCTCGCGCTCGGGCATTTGACCGTGGCCGACGCCAATGCGCGCGCGCGGGATGACGCGGCGGAGGTGGTCGGCCATTCCTTCAATGGTCTCGACGCGGTTGTGGACGAAGAAGACCTGGCCGCCGCGATCGAGCTCGCGCGAGATTCCCTCGTCGATCAGGCCGTCGTCCCACGGCTCCACGTAGGTGAGGACCGGCGACCGGTCGCGGGGCGGGGTCTGCATCAGTGTCATGTCGCGCAAGCCCGCCAGAGAGAGGTGGAGCGTGCGCGGAATCGGAGTGGCTGTCAGTGTGAGCACGTCGGTGTCGAGCCGGAGCCTTTTCAGTCGTTCCTTGTGTTTGACCCCGAAGCGGTGCTCTTCGTCGACGATGATCAATCCGAGGCGTGCGAACTGGACATCCGGACTGAGCAGCCTGTGGGTTCCGATCACCACATCGACCTTCCCTTCCTTCAGATCCGCCAGCACCGCCGCCTGCTCCTTCGAGGTCTGGAACCGGCTCATGGTCTTCACGTTGACCGGAAAATCAGCGAGCCTTTCGCCGAAGGTCCGGGCGTGCTGCTCGGCGAGGATCGTCGTGGGAACGAGCACCACCACCTGCCTCTCCGACTGGACCGCCTTGAACGCCGCCCGTACAGCGATCTCGGTCTTGCCGTAGCCGACATCTCCGACGAGCAACCTGTCCATCGGCTGAGGGCGCTCCATGTCGCCTTTCACGTCGGTGGTCGCGGTGCGCTGGTCGGGCGTATCCTCGAAGAGAAAGGAGGACTCGAGCTGGCGCTGCCACACCGTGTCCGGCAGATGCGGTGCCCGAGTCGCGACTTTCCGGCGGGCATAGAGATCCAGCAGCTCGACGGTCATCTCCTGGATCGCCGCCCTCGTCCTGTCCCGCTGCTGCGCCCAGCGCTTTCCTCCGAGTGAATGCAGCCGCGGAGGCGGAGCATCGCCGCTGATGTCCTCGGCGGAGCGGTAGCGCTCGATCTGATCGACGCGATAGAGAGGGACGTTGAGCCGATCCCCACCCTCGTACTCGATGACCGCGACTTCGACGGTGCTCTCGCGGACGAACATCTTCTCCATCCCGCGGTAGATGCCGACGCCGTGCTCGAGATGCACCACGTAGTCGCCCGGCTTGAGCGCGGTCAGACTCTCGAGAGGTGTTCCCGCCGCGTAGCGTCGTGAGCGCCTGAACCGCCGCTCGCGCCGGAAAATCTCGTGGTCGGTCAGGACTCTGAGCCCGGGGAAATCGGTTCCGCTGGGCGGGATGAGGAACCCGCCATCCAGCACTCCGATGGCGAGGGCGGCGGGAGAGACCCGGTCGTCGTTGAGGAGCTCGTCCAGCCGCTCCGCCTGCCCGGAATTGTCGCAGAGAATGGTGGTGGGGATGCCATCGGCGACGACGAGCTTGAGCCGCCTGATGTCGCGCTGGATCTGCTCCGGCTCGCGAAACGGGAACACGATCTCCGGCTCGTCCGCAGCGAGATCGATGGTTCCGAATGACCCTATCGAAGCGAGCGCTACATCGGGCGCCTCGAACAGCTCGTCGCGGCTCGGCGTGTCTTCGCCACGCCTGCGCGCCAAGTCGATGTGGTGCTCGGCCTCTGCCCACGTCCGGTCGAGCTCGGGCTTCATGTGCGTCCCGCGCGGGATCACGAAGACGGTGTCGGGGGGAAACAGCGCGCGAACCGACGATCGTTCGGGCTCCTGGTCTCCGGCCGGCGCGATCTGGCCGTCGACGGGAAGGATGAGAGCGACCTGCGCGTCGCGAGTGGACCGTTGGGTCAGCAGGTCGAAGTGGCGCAGCTCCGTGACGTCATCCCCCCAGAACTCGAGCCGGACCGGCTCCGCCATGCCGAAGCTGTAGATGTCGAAGATTCCGCCGCGCACACTGAACTGCGCGACGTCTTCCACCATCGGCGCTCGCTCAAAGCCTATTGCGGTGAGATGCGCGGCGAGATCCTCGGGCCTGCGTCTATCGCCCTTCCGGAGCTCGAGCCTCGCCGATGCGAGGGCGCGCGGGAGCTGGGTGCGCTCGAGCAGCGCGCGGCTGGTGGTGACCAGCACGCGGAGGTCGCTCCGGCCTATTCGCTCGAGCGTCTCCACTCTCTCGCCGGCGATTTCGGCGTGCGCTTCAGCCTCGCCGAAGCTCTCCCGCGGCGGGTAGAACGCGACATGATCGCCTTCGGCCAGGGAACTGAGATCGGCGAGCCAGCGCTCGGCGCCAGCGACGTCGTCGCTCACCACCACGAAGAACCGCTGCTGGGCGTTCCGCGCCAGCGTGGCGACGACTACGGCGTCGCTCGAACCGGAAAGTCCGCCGATGCGCCGCCGATTCCCGGGCGCCGGAAGTCGGCCGAGAAGTTCCTGCAGCTCGCCCAGGGATTCTGTGGCAGCGAGCAATTGTGGGAGCGGCATGGCGCAAGGTAAAGGGAGACGGAACCGCGAGGTAGCCGGAGTGTAGGGACCAGGTCGGGCTATTCGAGGCCCGAGATCGTATGTTACAAACTGGTTAGAGGGGCGCCGACGGAGGCGTGTGAGGTTCAAAATGAAAAGACTGCAAACGACAATTGGCCTGGCCGGGATGTCGCTGGCCACGCTCGCCGCCCTGGCTCAGGCTCAGGATGGCCGGGCGCCGCGAATTTACGTGTCGTCCGGGCTGGGATCCTCGGTGGCGTCGAGCTATGTCGAGCCCTCGGTCAGTCTCTCCGAAGATGCCTACGTGTTCGCTATCTCGGTCGACGTCGATCGCAATGTCCGGGTTCTGCATCCGGAATTTCCCGGCCTCGCCGTGAAAATGAATGCGACCCGCGACCTTCACCTGCCGAAGTTCTTTACGGGATATGGAGAGCGCGATCGAGAGATGAACGCGCGGCGAGGCGGTTACGTCTCCTCTTACTACAATGGCTACGACGCGGGCTACTCGGATACTCGCGG
>JBKKAY010000023.1:0-2943 GCA_046714195.1 Gemmatimonadaceae bacterium | reverse complement strand
CCTTGGGACCATGCCCGGTGTGACCCCCGAATTGATCAAGCGGTGGCGCTTCCAGGAAAAACCGTACATCTCGCAAGCCCTCATCGACGGAGACGTCCTCGGGTTTCACGAGATCGCCGAAGTCGTGAAGGAGGCCTTTCGGATCGATTATGTCGATCTGACGCCCGGCGCGATTGACAAGAACGCCATGCAGATCCTGCCCGAGAAGCTGTGTCGGGAGCATAACGTCCTTCCGGTCAAGGTTGACGCGAAAACGGTTCACCTCGCCATGGCCAATCCGCTGGACCAGGAGGCCATCCAGCGTGTGAGCTGGGCCACGAGTCGCGAAGTGACGCCGCTGTTCTGCCCGCCCGGACAGCTGGACAAGCTCGTCTCCGAAACCCTCCGCCCCGACGCGATGATCTACGGGCTCATCGAGAAGCTCGATCACGCCGCCGGCGTCGAGCAGATCGTCGATGTGAAGGAAGACGAGGCCGCGATGGCCCGCGTCCACGCGCCGGTCATCAAGCTCGTCGATGCGATCCTCGCCAACGCCATCAAGATGCGCGCGTCGGACATCCACATCGAACACGACGAGACGTCGACGCTGGTGAGATTCCGCATCGATGGCCTGCTCAAGAACATTATGGTGCTGCCGCGCTTCATCGGCGTCGGCCCCGTAGTCTCGCGCATCAAGATCATGGCCGAGCTGGACATCGCGGAGCGCTTCCGGCCGCAGGACGGTCGCGCCAAGGTCCGCGTCAACGGCGAGGAAGTCGCGCTCCGCGTATCGGTGCTTCCGACCCGCGTCGGCGAGAAGGTCGTCATGCGCCTCCTCAACGAGAAGTCGGTGCAGGTCTCGATGGAGACACTCGGCTTCATGCCGGAGGTGTTCCAGCGGTTCAAGGCGCTCTTGATGCGCGAGCAAGGGATCCTGCTGGTCACTGGCCCAACCGGGTCAGGAAAGACGACGACGCTCTACGCCGCGCTCAATCTCCGCCGCGGTGAATCTGTGAACATCGTCACCGTCGAAGACCCGGTCGAGTACCGCTTGAGCGGCGTCAACCAGGTTCAGGTGAACGAGAAGCAGGGCCTCACCTTCGCCGGAGTTCTCAGGTCGGTGCTGCGTCAGGACCCCGACGTGCTGCTGGTCGGCGAGATCCGCGATCAGGAGACCGCGACGATCGCGTTCCAGGCGGCGATGACGGGCCATCTCGTACTGTCGACGCTCCACACCAACGACTCCATCGGAGCGATTGCGCGTCTTCAGAACCTCGGCGTCGAGCCGTTCAGAGTCGCGGCAGGATTGATTGGTGTCACCGCGCAGCGCCTCGTACGTCGTGTTTGCCCGCATTGCCGCTATGAAGCTCCGATCGAGGAGTTGCACCCGATGGTCCGCTCGGCGCAGCAGCGGCAGTTCGGGCGGGCGCGTCACGTAAAAGCGGCGGGATGCGCCGAGTGCGGATTCAGCGGATATACGGGGCGGTTGCCACTAGTGGAATTCCTGGAGATCACGCCCGAAATCCGGGGGATGATTACCACCGACAAGTCAACCGACGAGATCCGGGCAACTGCCCTTCGCACCGGGGCCTTGCACCCGTTCGATAGCGACGGGCTCTGGCACATCGCCGAGGGCGACACGACGGCAGAGGAAGTCATTCCCTACACCGAGTTCGAGAGGCGCCGCACGCCGCGCGGCAACACCCCGCGCGTCAACGCGGAGTTCGTTCCCGAGCTCGATGCGGACGGCGTCGCCAAGCCGTCGCGAGTGCTCCTTGCAGTCGGCAACAAGGAGGACCGGATCCGGTTCAACGATATCCTGGTCGAAGCTCGACTCTCCGTTCAGATCGCCGTCGATGGCGCCGCCGCGCTGGGAATCCTGGCGCAGGATCCGCCCGACGCGCTCGTCGTCGGCCTCAAGCTCCCGATTCTCGACGGACGCCAGGTGGTGCATGCCGCGCGCACCGTCGTGGGGCTCGTCGACATGCCGATAATCGTGGTCGCGCCCGAAGGCTCAGACCGCGAAGGCAACGAGCTCATGGCGCAGGGCGTCGACGACGTGCTGATCGAGCCGTTCGATTCCGAGCGCTTCCGCGCGCGCGTCACTTCGGTGATGCGGAGCCGCGGACTATGGGCCGAGACGGAAGAGGTGATGCGCCCGCTCATTCCGCAGGACGAGGCTGAGCGGCTGGTGGAGCTGCGGCTCACCGGTGCGGTCGATTCCACTCCCGAGGAGCGCTTCGACAAGATCACCCGGATGGCGCTCCGGATGTTCAAGGTTCCTTTCGCGGCGGTGTCGTTCGTGGAAGGAGACCGCCAGTGGTTCAAGTCGAAGCAGGGCCTCGACATCGCCGACAGTCCGCGCGCGAGCTCGTTCTGCGGGCATGCGATCAACGGCAGCGAGGTGTACGTGGTCGAGGACGCGGTGCTCGATCCGATCTTCGCCCAGAATCCGATGGTGCTCGAGGAGCCCCACGTCAGGTTCTACGCCGGGTTCCCCGTGCAGGGGCGGGGCGGCCATAACGTCGGCACGCTCTGCATCATCGACAAGGAGCCGCGCCCCTTTACCGAGGGCGATCGCGAGACGCTAAAGGATCTCGCGGAGATGGTCGAGAAGGAGCTGCACGTCAAGCCCGGCCTCAAGCAGCAGGCCCCGCCCGACTAGGTCTCCGGTCACCCCCCTTGCGAGGGGCCTAATAGATCGTTAGCATTGCTAATGACATCGTTAGCGACGCTAACGATATTACTGGCGCGTTAAGCGCGGGAGGGGGGCATGGGGACGCAACACGCGGTTTCGTTCGCGAAGATCAGGCAGATCGCAGTACCGGTGCGGGAGATAGTCGAGGCCACGCGGTTTTACCGCGACGTGCTAGGCATGCGCCACCTATTCGATGCACCGCCCCAGCTTTCGTTCTTCGATTGCGGCGGGGTCCAGCTGATGCTGAGCGGGCCGGAAGGCGGCGG
>JBKKAY010000022.1:0-9624 GCA_046714195.1 Gemmatimonadaceae bacterium | reverse complement strand
TGAATGATCATGAGATCGGCGCTCGAGCCGATCAGTCTCACGAAACAACTCCATCCTCTTCCTGGGTGTGATTCCTTGGATGCCGCTTTCTTCCCTCGCGACGCCGCGGCCGCGGCGGGAGCAGGCTTGGCGTCGCTGACTTTTAGCGCGTCGCCCGCGCTCTCACCCATGCGCGCGGCGATGGCGGGTCTGGCGTCGAGAGCCTGGCGATTGACGCGGAAAATCTGGTGCAGCGCGTACCACCCCTCGAGTGTTTCGGGCGGATGCGCGATCGGTGTCGTTGTCATCCCGAAAGGTATTCGATGAGCACGGCTGTCGTGCCGCGACGTCCATCGAAAAAACTGAAGAGCGGGCGACCGGACTCGAACCGGCGACGTCCAGCTTGGGAAGCTGGCATTCTACCAACTGAATTACGCCCGCGACTAACGGACAACTTACAGTTGGCTTGTAACGCTGAAAAGGCCTGACGCGATTCAGAACGCGTGAGAGAATGACACCGCGCCGCCTCCCCGGGTCGGGACTAATCCCACGCGAGTGGTGGATTGCACGCGCTGCCATTTTTCGGTTTTCCTGACCACACCGATCGTCGTTCCCACCACCAGGCCGAGCACGCCACCGCCCAGAGCTCCAAAGACCGCCGATTCTCCCCGGCTGGACGGTCCGAGAATGCAAAAGCCTTCGCACGGCGTATAGGTCGCATAGCCAACGACCCCGCCGAGTGCACCGCCGACCAACACGCCCAGTCCTGCCCCTCGCGCGACCTGACGCCGTTGGCCCAGGCTGACCTCGACGGCGTCGATGTCGGTCAGCGGAAGGGTTCGGACCATTGAATCGCGCTCCGACCGGAACGAGATGGTGTCACCGCCTGCCGCGACTATGCGGACGATCCGGTCCCTAGCCGGAAGCTTCGGGCTGGTCAGACGAACGCGCGCGCCTGCTTCGAGCTGATAGTCCCGCTGTTGCGCCACACCCACCGAGGCACCGACGCAGAGCGCGGCGATTGCCGCCAATCCTGAAATGCCCGAACGCATTTGATCTCCTTGCCAAGGTCGTTGCCGCCCTAAGGCGGCGTGGTATTTCGTGGCAGAGAATATCGGGGACGAAAAGAGAGCAGAATACGTATTGTGACGTAGTCGCCTAGGCGGATTGACCATCCATGATGCGAAAAGGGCGGCCATGAAGGCCGCCCTTTCAAGCTTCAATGTAGAGCCACAGGTGAGAATTGAACTCACGACCGCCCGATTACGAATCGGGTGCTCTACCCCTGAGCTACTGTGGCAAGTCTGAGCGTACAGACCCGAATGCCCTGGAGCGGACTCGAACCGCTATGCCTTTCGGCACCACCCCCTCAAGATGGCGTGTCTACCAATTTCACCACCAGGGCAAGCCTTAGTCCGCAGTCCGCAGCAGCTGGACCCGACTTCCTTCAAAAAACAACGGGGCCGACGGGGCTCGAACCCGCGACCTCCCGAGTGACAGTCGAGTGCTCTAACCAAACTGAGCTACGGCCCCAACTTCTGGAGTCAGGGTCGGATACCCCTTCCTCACCGCTCACTTCTCCCGCAACCAGCCGATTGTCAGTCGGCCGACCTGTAGCATAGCCCCAAGGGGAATCGAACCCCTCTCTGCACCGTGAAAGGGTGCCGTCCTAACCGATAGACGATGGGGCCGTCCGCAATTCCGTACTTAGTCCGCAGTCCGCAATCGTTCCATAGCGCTAACGGGATTCGAACCCGTGTTTGGGCCTTGAGAGGGCCCCGTCCTAGTCCCCTAGACGATAGCGCCGCAACAACAAGAACATTTTCGCTTCGCCCAGTGCAGCCGGCGACCTCGTACAAACAACAGGCCCGGCAGGAATCGAACCTGCAACCCCCGGTTTTGGAGACCGGTGCTCTACCAATTGAGCTACGGACCTAACTACGACTGCGGATTGCGGAATGCGAACTGCGGACCAACACATCGCGCCACTCCGAGTCCAGCGGACCGCAACAATAAAACGCGCCCCTGCATTTCAACGATCGCTGGCTGACTGGAATAGAACCCGCAACCCCCGGTGCCACAGACCGGTGCTCTAACCGATTGAGCTACAGCCACCATGAAACCGCTCTGCATCTTAACCGCGTTTGACAGTCGAATCAACCGCGGTGTACTCGCGCCAAGTGCGACTTACTTCGCGCGATCCATGTACTCGCCGGTGTTCGGATTAACGCGCACCTTCTCCCCGGTGTTGACGAACTCGGGCACGTTCACCGACACGCCGTTCTCCAGCTTCGCCGGCTTGGTGGACGCGGTCTTGGTCGCGGTCTTCATCACCGGCGCGGTATCCACCACCGCGAGGATCATCGAGTTCGGCAGCTGGATTCCGATCACCTTCCCGTTGTAGTACTCGGCCTGGATCTTCATCCCCGATTGCATCCACTGGGCGTTGTCGCCGAGCACTTCCTCCTCGATCTCCAGCTGGTCGTAGTTCTGGCTGTTCATGAAATGGTAGGTATTGCCACCCTGATACATGAACTCGAGATCGTGGGTCTCCATCGATGCCTTCTCGATCGTATCGGCGGCGCGGAAACGGTGCTCGAAGTTGTTGCCGGTGCGGAGGTTCTTGAGCTTCGCCTGCACCATCGCCCGCAGGTTTCCCGGGGTGTGGTGCCGGAACTCGACTACCCGGCATGGATCACCCTGAAGCACGAGTACCATTCCGCGGCGGATCTGGGTGGCGGGCATTGCCATTTGCGATTTTCCGGACTGAAAAGAGAGGGTCGAAAGTGTTGCGTAAACGTATACAGCCTTGAAAGTTAGCCGATTTTTGGTACACGGTCAAGCCAGGAGAAGGTAAGAGCCGGTGTCACTCTATTCGTGAGACGGCCAACTGCGGGTTCGGCTGGCTTCACAAAGGCACGGATTCGTTGGTGAACGATTGAAGCCGAGCCTTGAGGAATGAGAGTCTCGGCAGAACCGCGGGCCCAAACTAAGTCCGCAGTCCGCAATTAGCTCGCAGCCCGCAATTAGTTTGCAGTCCGCAATTACTCCGCAGTCTACTCGTTGCTGAGGATGCCATTGTCACCCGTGCTCGACAGTTGAGCGATCACCGGCTCCAGTGCGCGCCAGATGTTGGCGGCCACAATGCGCTCGCCTTCGAGGTTCGGGTGGATCCCGTCGGACTGGTTTAAGCGCGCGATTCCGGCGACACCGTCGAGCAGAAACGGTATCAGCGTCAGGTTCTCCCGCCTCGCGACATCGGCGTAGACGGCTCGAAACGCCCGGGTGTACGCGATCCCGAAATTGGGTGGCGCTTCCATCTGGACGAGGACGATCTTTGCCCGCGGCTGCTTCCGCCGCACCGCTCCGACAATGCTCTCGATGTTCGCCCGCGCGGCGTCGGGCGCGAGCCCCCGGAGCGCATCGTTGGCGCCTACCTCGAGCACGATCACATCAGCCGGCGTGCGGAGTACCCAGTCGATCCGCCGTACCGCGCCGGCGGTGGTCTCTCCCGAAAGTCCGGCGTTCACCGCGCTGATCGGACGTCCCGCGGAGTCCGCCATTTTTTCCACCAGCAGGGGAAATGCCTCCTCGGGCTCGAGACCCAGCCCCGCGGTCAGGCTGGTTCCGAAGAAAAGCACCACCGGCTTCCGTAGTGTAGCGGACGACGGCGTCGTGCTCGCTGGAGCTCCTTTCGCCGCCGTCATGTTATCCTTCGCCTCACTCGCGATCGATTCCGATTTGTCGTTTCGGTCCGACCCGCAGCCGGCGATAAGGACCGCGCCCGCAGCCAGCCACAAAACTCCCAATGCGTTCATGCTCATTGCCCGTGAAGTAACCAAGGAATATCAGAGCGGCGACCACAAGATCGCCGTCCTCGACGATGTGTCGTTCACCATCCCGCAGGGCGCGTTCGTCGCGATCGTGGGACCCTCGGGGAGCGGCAAGACTACCCTGCTCGGACTCCTCGCCGGACTTGATACCCCGACTCGGGGCACGGTGCTCCTCGACGATTCCGACCTTGGCAAGCTAAACGAGAACGAGCGCGCGCGGCTGCGAGGCGAGAAAGTCGGCTTCGTTTTCCAGACCTTTCAGCTGATTCCGACGCTGACCGCTCTCGAGAATGTCCAGGTCCCGCTGGAGCTGCGGGGAACGCCGGGCGCGGTCGAGCGCGCCCGCGACTTGATCGCCCGCGTCGGACTCGCGGACCGCGGACACCACTTCCCTTCCCAGCTCTCTGGCGGCGAGCAGCAGCGGGTGGCGATTGCGCGCGCATTCGCCAACTCGCCCAAGATCCTCTTCGCCGACGAGCCCACCGGAAATCTCGATGCCGCCACCGGGGGACGAATCTTCGAGCTGCTGCAGTCGCTCAACAAGGGCGGCGGGTCCACCATCGTCCTCGTCACGCATGATGCGAACCTGGCATCGCGCGCATCGCGGACCATCAGGCTCCTCGACGGAGCGGTAGTGGAAGACACCGGCAACGGGAACCCGGCGCGGTGATCGGTCTCTCCCGGAGCATCTGGAGTCTGGCCTGGCGCGAGAGCCGCACCGCCCGGCGCCGCCTCCTGCTCTACATGTCGTCCATCTCCCTCGGCGTCGCGGCGCTGGTGGCGATCGATTCGTTCTCGTCCAACATCATCCAGTCGGTGAAGGAGCAGTCCCGCGCGCTGATGGGCGGCGACTTCTCGCTCAACTCGTCGAAGCCGCTCACGCCGGCAATAGACTCGCTGCTCGATTCACTCTCGCGCGAGGGCGTCTCGTTCGCCAAGGTGACGACCTTCCCGTCGATGGCCGTGGTTCCGCGCACGGCCGGCACTCGGTTCGCCCAGGTCCGCGGCGTCGACCGGGGATTTCCCTTCTACGGTGAGATCATCACCGAGCCCGCGGGGATGTGGCAGCAGCTCCACGAAGGACCGAACGCCATCGTCGACCCATCGCTCCTCACCACCCTGAGCGCGCGCGTCGGCGACACGCTCAGGCTCGGATTCGGAACGTTCAGGATCATCGGGACGATCAAGGATGCGCCCGGCGCAGTGGGGATTGCCGAAGCCTTTGGCCCGCGCATCTACATTCCCGCCAAATACGTCGCCGAAACGCAGCTGCTCGTGTTCGGCAGCACCGCCGACCGAAGCGTGGTCGCCAAGCTCCCGCCACGCACCGACCCCGACAAATTCATCGGGCCGTTGCGCGCGCGATTCCAGAACGCGCAGATAAGGGTGCGAACGGTGACGCAGAGCGAAATGAACACGGCCGACGCGATCGAGGACCTCTCGGATTTCATCGGGATCGTCGGACTCGTCGCCCTCCTGCTCGGCGGCATCGGCGTGGCGAGCGGGGTTCGCGCCTTCGTCGCCAGGAAAATCGACACCGTCGCGGTGCTGCGCTGTCTTGGCGCATCGAGCGGGCAGGTGATGGTGATCTACGTCACCCAGGCAGCGGCGATGGGACTGGTGGGAGCGGCGGTCGGCGCGGCTATCGGTGTCGCAGTCCAGTTCCTCCTCCCGCAGGTTCTCACCGGATTGCTGCCGGTGGACGTCGACGTGACGCTGGTGCCTGAGGCGGTGCTCACCGGTCTGGCGATCGGCGGCGGGATCGCGCTCATCTTCGCGCTTCGACCGCTGCTCGCGCTCAGGAATGTTTCGCCGCTTCAAACTCTGCGTCGCGACACGGACGCGGATGTGCTCCGCATGCGCTGGACTGATTCGCCGAGAATCGTGGTGAACCTCGCGCTCGTCGGGACGGTGCTGGCAATCGCGCTACTGCGAGCGCGTACAGTGGAGCAGGCGCTCTGGATGGCCGGTGCCGCGGGGGCGGCAATCCTCGCTCTCCTGCTCAGCGCGATACTCCTCTCCTGGGCGGCTCGCCGAGGTCTGCGCAGCGGCTGGCCGTACGTCGTCCGCCAGGGAGTCGCGAATCTCTACCGGCCCGGCAACCAGACGCGGGCGGTCACGCTCGCTCTCGGGTTTGGCGCGTTCCTGGTGAGCACGCTGTTCCTCGTGCAGAAAAACGTCCTCAAGCAATTCAGCGTGGTGGCGGAGGCATCGGTCGGCAACGTGGTGTTCTTCGACGTGCAGCAGGACCAGACAGCGGGACTGGACTCGCTCGTCCGCCGCGGAGGCCATGGCGTGGTGCAGCTCGCGCCGGTGGTCAACATGCGGATAGCCGCCATCAACGGAAAACGAATCCAGGACATGCGCGCCGTCCCGCGCGGAGAAGCTGGACGCGCGTCGTGGGCGCTCAGGCGGGAATTCCGATCCACGTTTCGGGACAAGCCGGCGTCGAGTGAAGAGGTTACGAGTGGGAAGTGGTTCAGCGCCGCGGCCATCAGCACGCCCGCCGACACCGGAGAGATCTCGATCGAGGATGGGATCGCGAAGGAGCTGAACGTCAAGCTCGGTGACAACATCACCTGGAACGTGCAGGGCGTGGAGATCCCGACGCGCATCACCAGCATGCGCAAAGTCACCTGGACGCGATTCGAGCCCAATTTCTTCGTGGTGTTCGCTCCACCCATTCTCGAAGCTGCGCCAAAGCAGTTCGTGCTCCTAGCCGATGTTCGTGATCCGACGGCGGTGGCGCTCCTGCAGCGATCGGTGGTGAACCGGTTCCCCAACGTCTCGAGCCTCGACCTCACCTCGATCAAGCGGACGGTGGATCGCATCGTAGGAAGGGCGTCGCTGGCAATCCGGTTCATGGCGCTGTTCAGTTTCGCGGTAGCGATCCCGGTTCTTTTCAGCGCGGTGTCCGCCACTCGCCGTGCCCGTGTCAGGGAAGGCGTGCTGCTCAAGACCCTTGGCGCCACGCGCGGACAGATCGCGCGCATTCTGCTGGCCGAGTACTCGTTGCTGGGAGTCCTGGGAGGGCTGACGGGAATGTTGCTGTCGATCGCGGGCGGGTGGGCGGTGGTGCACTACGTCTTCAAGGTGCCCTTCGCTCCTGCGCTCGGTCCGGTCACCGCGATAGCGGCGGTGATCGTCGGACTCACTCTGCTGATTGGCTTGCTGGCGGGCCGCGATGTGTTCAGGGAGACTCCAATCGCCGCGCTCAGAGATGCCTGACCAAGGCGTCAGGCGCGCACGTCACGACCTATCTGCGAGGCGTGGAGCTGGCCGGCGGTAGCGTCCGAATGGGTCGGCGAATGAGCCTATCGTAGCCGATAATTGAATCTTCGCGCTGGGCCGGGGTGCTGCTCTGAGTCTTCGGCGCGGCCGAGGATTTGGGCGCGGTCGAAGCAGCTGTCACCGGTTTCCTCCCGGTCTTCACAGTCGGAGACTTGCGGATTACCTCGTTAACGGCTGGAGTGCTGTCGACAGTGGGAGCGGCAACGACAGGCGGCGATGAGGATGCGGGCGCCGCCGCCACGCTGTCGATGGTGGCTTCTCCGGCCTGCTCACAGCCCACGACGAAAGCAGCGGCCGCGAGCAGGGACGATAGGCAGAGCATTCCCGGTTCCCTAGTCATTGCCGCTCAATTGTCGGGAGCGACCTGGGGGTGATCCGAACAGGACGCTCCCATTCGGATGCGAGCATCGAAGCCGGGCGCACATCGTCGGCGGCTCTCAGGCTGCCAACAAAGATCTGGTACATGTCTGCTGCGCCGACGTTGACCTGATAACCCAGGTCCTCGAACGAGCGGATGGTCATGACGCTCAACGGATTCGACCCGCTGTTGAGGAAGCCGGTCATGAGCTCCGTGCTAAAAGTGCTTTCGCGCCAATGCGCCTCGATCGAACCGGTTCCGCAATTGGGCCTTCCGACACAATTCTCGACCGGGACGGAAGACGCACAGGTAGCGGTGCCGCCAATCGCCTGGCAGCCGGCGATACCCCGGGATCCCGAATACGCGGCGTCCACGGTCCCCGAGTTGACGAGCAGATTCTTTTCGTCAGGACCCCAAAACGCTCCAAACCCGACCACGTGCAGCATCTCGTGGGTGATCACATTCTGAAGGTTCCCCGATCCCGCCAGGGAGTTGATGTCCGCCGAGTCGAACCTCATGAGCCCAACGGCAGTGCGGTAGTCCTTCACTCCGTTGGTTTCCCTGATGAAACAGGCCCCTGCCTCCGCCAGCACCTGGCCGCGACCGTCGATCGAATCGATCGAAGCATAGATGATCAGGCCGGTAGTAGTCTCGTTGGCCGGCGCCGGCATAGTCGGAACGCAGGTCTGAATGACCTGGCTGCCGGTCACGGAGACGGCCGGCAGTGGGCCGACGATCATGGAGCCGACGCGGGCGGCGGCGTTGGCGAAGAGCGCCTGCTGCGCACTGGTCACGGGCGCGCCAAAGAATCGTACGCTGACTCTGTACGTCGTATTCGGCGTCGGTTCGGACGGCGAATCGGAGCACGCGGTCAGAAATAACGCGCATGCCAGAATGGCTGAAGAGGAGCGAGTGGTCATCTTATAAGGACGAATTTGATTGACCGATATTACACCTGGCGAGGAGAAAAGGCCCGCCGGATTACCTTGCTCCGTACCGAAAGCTTCCGTAGACTCACCGAATGGCGTTGCGCCAGACACCCGCCGAGAAGTTCAGGTCGAAAGAGCAGGAGGCCACACTGGGTCTGCTGCGCACGGCTGACGCCATCAAGCGCCATTTCAGCCAGGTCATCGAGCGGCACGGGATCACCCTCCAGCAATACAACGTCCTGCGCATCCTTCGCGGCGCTGGGCCCGACGGCCTCCCGACGCTGACGATCGGCGAAAGGATGATCGAGCAGACACCCGGAGTCACGCGACTCGTGGACCGCCTCGAGAAGAAAGAGCTGGTGAGCAGGTCGCCATGTGACAAGGACCGGCGGCGCGTCTACTGTCGCATCACGCCCGAGGGTCTTTCGCTTCTCGCCGAGCTCGACGAGCCGATCAACCGCGCCGACGCGCATTCAGTGTCCGTGCTCGCGTCGTCGGACATCGACTCTCTGATCGCGCTGCTCGATCGCGTTCGCGCCTCGAACGCGTAACACGCGGCGCCGAGCCGCCTAGCGGATCGTCCCTATTCTCCGTCCCGCTTCCTCGACCGCCTTGAAGAGCTGGTCGAACGACTCGGTCACGAACAACACGTCCTGAAATTTGTCGATCTCGAAATGCTGGTTGAACACCGCATCGAGAGAAAACGGGCGGCGATCGCATTTCGGCCCGAGCGCGTTCGCCGCATCGCCGTGCGACGAGATGAGTCCACTGCCGTAGACCTTGATCTCTCCGTCTTCGCGGATGAGCCCGAACTCGACGGTGAACCAGAACAGCCGCGCCATCCGCGTGGTGTCTTCGTCGTTCGTTGCGGCAGCGGCGACCTGCCCGTAGTGCTGGAGAAAATCGGCGAAGACAGGATCGGCGTGGAGAGGAACGTGGCCGAAGACATCGTGAAAGATGTCCGGCTCCGGGAGATAATCGAGCTGCGACCGATTACGAATCGTGATCGTCGTGGGAAACTTTCGGAGCGAAAGACACTGGAAAAAGGTCTTGGCGGGGATGTATCCGGAGACCGGTACCGCCTCCCACCCGGTCGGCGGGGCGAGTCTGCGATTCACCTCCGCGAGGTCGGGGACGGTCTCCCGCTTGAGCCCGATGGTGTCCGCGCCCTTGAGGAATATCTTGCTCCCGTTGGTGCGGAGCTGCTTCATCCGGCGCTCGTAGAGGAGACCCC
>JBKKAY010000021.1:0-8839 GCA_046714195.1 Gemmatimonadaceae bacterium | reverse complement strand
CGACACTAGAGGACAGGGGCGATGCGAGCGCCGGGTCTTTGAGCAGGTCAAAGGTGTACTGAACGTCGGCTGCCCTCACTGGGCGGCCGTCGTGCCATCGCGCTCGAGGATCGAGCTCGAAGTCGACGGAGAGCGAGTCGGTTCCCCAGTTCCACCGCCGCGCGAGCCGCGGAGTGAACCCGGCGTCGCCAACAGTGTTGAGATCCGGGCCGATGTCGGCGAGGTTGTCGAACATCTGGTCGGTCACCTGCTTGCCGAGAAGAGTCAGCGTGAGCGGCGGGAAAAGCACATCGGCGTCAGCCGAAGCCGACACCACGATCGTGCCCCCAACTTTTTTTGCCGCGTCGCCGGCGCATGCTGAGACCAGACACGATGAGACCATGAGCGCCGTCAGCTTCTTTCGGTGAATCACGCCGAAGTTTCCGGTGAGAGATTGGTCAGGTGAGGTGGTAAGGGATCGAGGCCACTGTCCGTCTCGCCCGCCCAGCTGAGAAAAGTCTCCAGCAGATCGGGGTCGAATTGCCCACGCGACTCGCGCATTGCCTTCGCGGCTTGTGGCGGGGTCATCCGGCCCCGATAAGACCGCGCCGACGTGAGAGCGTCGTAAACATCGGCGACGCAAAGTACACGCGCCGCGAACGGAATGTCCGTACCGGCCAGGCCATCGGGGTATCCCATTCCATCCCAGCGCTCGTGGTGGTTGCGAATGATCGCGCGGACGTCACCGGGGAAATCGATGTCGGCAACGAGCTCGAGCCCCGCCAAGGGGTGGCGCTTCATGATCGCCCACTCTTCCGTCGTCAGCTTGCCGGATTTGTTGAGCACTTCGGTGGGCACGATGATCTTTCCGATGTCGTGAAGCAGCGCGCCGAGCCGGAACCAGAACAGAGACCGGGAATCCATCCCCGTACCGTCCGCCAGCACGCAAGCCAAAAAGGCCACGCGTTGGCAGTGGCCCTGAGTGTACCGGTCCTTGCTTTCGATCGAGTCGCCCCAGTGGTGCGCCATCTCGAGGAACCGGGCCTCGAGCGCGGTATTCCGCTGCTCGACCTTGGCGACGCGGTGGTTTGCCTTCAGTTGCGTGTACAGAGAGTGCGATTCGTTGAGCCGCGCGAGCATGTCCCGGTGCCGCTTCTGGGTCCAATAGAGCTCGGCCAGCTGCTCGGCGACGTCGGCCCTCAGCAGAAGGTCTTCTCCTTCGGCGGCGCATTCGGCGGCGCGGCCAAGGTACTCGGCCGCACGAACGTAATCGCCGCGCTCACGAGCGATGACTCCCACGTGCCGGAAAACTTCGCCACGCAGTCCTGGCGATACCTCTCCTCTCAAGTCCAGCAACGGCTCCGACATGGAATCCGCCTCATCGAAGCGGCCGGTGGCGATGCATAGCTCGATCTGATTGAGCGCGACCTCGAGCTCGTTGGTGTGATCGTGCTCCTCACCAAAGGCGAGGGCAGCTTCCCTGTAGGCTTCCTGTGCGCGGTCCATCTCGCCGAGGTCGGCGTATGCCAGACCCATGTTGTTGAGGACCTGTGCTTCCTGGTCTCGCATGCCCAGCGCGCGGTAGCCGTCGCGGCTCAGTATGAATGCCTCGAGCGCCGCACGCAGGTCTCCGCGGATACCCGCGACAGTGCCAAGATTCTGATCGATCATGGCCATGCCCTGTGCATCGCCCGTAGCCGCGGCCGACGCGCGTGCTTCCCGGTACATCGCTTCGGCTCCGTCGAGATCTCCGCCGGTCTGATGCACGATCGCGACGACGTTCAGGGCCTGAGCCAGTGCTGAGCGCGAACCCGATTGTGTGGCGGCGGCCACCGCTGCTTCCAGTACATCCATCGCGGCGCCGCGGTTGCCCTGCTCCAGATACGCGCGGCCGAGCCATCTCAGTGCCGCGAGTCGCGTCTGGACGTGCGCTTCAGGGTCTCTGACGAGCGTCTCGTAACGGGCGGATGCGTCGCTCCATCTCCCGTCCCGTTCCGCTGTCTTTGCTTCGTCGATCAACGCCTTCACCGCGGCTGACTCCGCCGCCAGGATGGCGGCGGTCGGCGTAGCGGTCATGACGACGCGAGTATGGTGCGCCTCACAGTTCCCTCGTCACGCAGCTTGCGCATCAGGGTTGGCCTGGAGATTCCGAGTATTCTCGCCGCGGCGCTGAGATTGCCGCCGGTCGAGCCGAGCGTGATATGTATGGCTTCGTCCACGATCGCCTGGAGTGATTTCCCTTCGAGCGGGATGTGTATGGTCGAGCCTGCCGGGGTCTCTACCAGTGGGACGAATGAGCGGCGCTGGAGTGACAGGTGGTGGGGCTGGATCACCTCACCGGTGCAGACCACGACTGCGCGCTCGATCACGTTCTTGAGCTCACGGATGTTTCCAGGCCAGCGGTGCCTTTCCAGCACGTTGAGGGCGTCAGGGGCCAGGCGAAGGCCCTCGCGACCCTCGGTTTCGGCGTGTCGCCGCACGAAAAACTGGGCCAGCAGCGGGATGTCGCCGGTGCGCTCGCGGAGAGCGGGCAGCTCCAGGCGGGCCACATTGAGGCGGTAAAACAGGTCGGCCCGGAAGCGGTTCTCGGTAACCGCGGCTTCAAGGGGCGTGTTGGTGCCTGCGACGATTCGCGCGGAGAGAGTCCGCTCCTCTGAACCGCCCAAACGGCGGAAGCGACGATCCTCGACCACGCGAAGGAGCTTCGCCTGCAGCTTGAGTGGCAGCTCGGCCACCTCGTCCAGGAAAATCGTCCCCGCCCCCGCGACCTCGAAGAGACCGCGCTTGAGCGTCCTGGCGTCGGTGAAGGCGCCGGGCTCGTGGCCAAAGAGCTCGCTCTCGAGCAGGGTCTCGGGAATTGCGGCGCAATTGATCGCCACGAACGGCTCCGTCGCGCGCGAGCTCTCGGAGTGGACCCCGCGAGCGAACAGCTCTTTCCCCGTCCCCGTTTCTCCGACGAGCAGCACGGTAACGCTGCGACTCGTGGCAACCTGGGTAGCGAGTGCGATGGCATCGCGGATCGCCTGGCTCTCACCGATCACGTGTGAGTTCCAGCGTTCCCTTGAAGCGTCCTGCGATCGGGCTGAAATGATTACACCTTTCCTTAGTTCGCACGGGTGTGGAGCGGCCCGGGCGAGGAACAGGGAGGTTACATATGTTTGGCAGTCGGCCGGAAGCTCATCAGTCGCTGCTGTCATTTAGACGACGCAGCGAAGGGCTAAGTCACCCCGTTTTCAGGGGTTAGGTGGCTCCAGAGGGGTTCGCCCCGCCGGATGGGCCGGGCGGCGGCTCAGCTCGGCAGTGAGGCGAGCAACAGGTCTATTTCAGCGGCCTCGTGGAGCGCCCCCACTCCCTGGAAGGATTCGGCGGCATCCAGCCATGCCAGACGGGCCTCGGCGGAATGTCCGAGCGCGTGGGAGGTCTGACCGAATTCGCGAAGCATCTCGGCTTGGAGCAGACGGTCCTCAAGCCCCTCCGCTTCGAAGAGCGCGATCCGTAATGTCGCAATGCTGTCGTTGAAGGCTCCGCGCTCGCGCTCGATTCTGGCTCGGCATTTCAACGCGCCCGCGATGGTCAGGTGATCGTTGCGGCGGCGCGCTTCGTCGAGGGCACTTTTACATGCGTCCTCAGCAAGATCGAGCTTCCCGGTGGCGGTCCAGACTTCCGCGAGGTTGAGGGTGAGGATGCTGTCGACCAAAGTATCGTTGCGACTCTTGGCGATCTCCCGGCCGCGCTCCAGGGTCTCCACCGCGCGTTGGTAGTGGCCGAGTTTGGAGTAGAGCATTCCCATGTTGTTCAGGACCCAGGACACAGCCTGCTGGTCGTTCGCCGCCTCGAAGGCCGTGAGGCTGCTGGAGTATCGGGCTTCCGCCCCCGCGAAGTTTCCCCTCACGTTCATGAGGACGCCGCGGTTCTGTTCGATCATCCCAAGCAGTCTGGTGTCACCGGCTTTCGACGCGAACTCCGCGGCGAGCGTGTAATGCGCCTCGCAATCCCGCAGGTCTCCACGTCGCTGGGCGATGATACCCATGCAGTTGAACCCGTGCGCCTTCGCGCTAACCGCACCGACGCGCTCTGCGTGCATGAGACTTTGCTGGTAGCAGCGGTGCGCCGCTTCCGTCTCGCCCTGCTCTCGATACAGCGTTCCCTTCCATCGGAGGACATCCGCCAGAAACGGGATATCCATCTGACGCTCGAGAATGCCGATCGCGTCGTCGAAGTAAGCGAGGGCCTTGTCGGCTTGGCCCCGCTGCTCGGCACTTTTGGCCATCTCGACCAGGGTGCGAGCCTTCTCCAGATCTGTCTGTGTCATGGTGATATGACCGTGGCGTGCGCCATTTTCGGCACCTCGCAAGAATGCGGTGAACGATCCTTACAGGACGACCGAGCTCACGCTACGAGTGTCATGACACCGGAGATGAGGATCCAGCGCGAAAAATGTTTCAGAGTCCAGACGTGGGTCTCCGCGACAGGATCAGCACCGTAAAACAGTGTGGTCGCGGCCTGGAGCTCCGCCGGCGCCGCCATATCGTCGGGGCCGATCTGATCGTTGCGGTCGGAAAGGTACGCGGAGCGTACTGTGGCGGCCGCACTGGTGCGATAGGCCGCGGTATTGCCCAGGTCCTGGACCGCGGTAACCGGCCGGAGGAATTGCAAGCCGTGCGGCTGCATGTCGTACGTCACGTACGGACCAGCCACCGACGTCACCGTGATCATGGTCGGCGCCGAAAGAGCGCCTTTGGGGATATGCATCGCGAAGTCGGAGCCGGGCAGAGCCAGCGTGCCGCCCGCCGGACCGATCAAGGCCGACACACTCTCTTCGACCATGGCGTGTGAATCGGCCCATCGTACCGCTTGTGCCCTGAGGCCATCCTGGACAAAAGCAAAGGACGACATGACCGTTTTTGTCGGAAGAATTCTGCTGGAGCCCACTGTTGCCGGGCCGGTCGAGCCCGTGTAATCGCCGCAAGAGACGCTGGCAACAGCGCTCAGAAGGAGGGCGACATGACGAAGTGCTCGTGAACGAAGCATCTGACTAACCTCGAAAAAAAGGGGGATGCGTTCTCGAGGTTGATGCGTGGCACGCGCCGTGCCCCGCATTAAGTCGTTACTATGTAAGGCTTTAGGCTTTTGGTAAGTAGGGTGGGTGGATCGTTTAGTTGTAACGTCCCGTTACGATCGTTCCGTTTGGTTATAGGGGTCTTCGCCCGCGAATATCGCGAGCCGCTGAGGGGTCGGCTTGCCCGGAATGTTCGCCGTTTCGGCCCAGGCCAGAAACGTGTCCAGCAGATTCGGATCGAATTGGCCGGCCGAAGACCGCATGATTTCCGCCGCCCGGTCGTGCCTGAGCCCGGCGCGATAGGACCGCGTCGTTGTGAGCGCGTCATACACGTCGGCCACGCAGAGAATTCTGGCGGCGAGCGGGATGTTCTCCGCCGCGAGCCCGTCCGGATATCCCGCTCCATCCCAGCGCTCGTGGTGGTTGCGTATGATCGCCCGAATGTCGCCGGGAAAATCGATGTCGGCGACAAGCTCGAGACCAGCTTCAGGATGCCGCTTCATCAGAGTCCACTCTTCGGGCGTGAGCTTACCCGGCTTGTTCAGCACTTCGGTCGGAACGATGATCTTGCCGATGTCGTGGAGCAGAGCGCCGATCCTGAACCAGAACAGCGAGCGGTTGTTGAACCCGGCGCTATCGGCCAGCACGGAGGCAAAGAAAGCGACGCGCTCGCAGTGACCCTGGGTGTAGCGGTCCTTGCTTTCGATCGAGTCGCCCCATTGTTGTGCCATCTCGAGAAAGCGGGCTTCGAGAACGCCGTTGCGCTTCTCGATGTGCTGAATGCGGTGCTGAGCTTTCAGCTGTGAATAGAACGCGTGCGCCTCGTTCAGGCTTTGGAGCATCTCGCGGTGCCGCTTCTGGGCCCAGTACAGCTCGGCCTCCTGCTCGGCGACATCAGCCTTGAGCAGAACGTCACCGCCTTCGGCGGCGTGCTCCTTCGCCATGGCGAGGTACTCTGATGCCCGCGCAAAATCCGCGCGCTCGCGGGCAATCACGCCAACGTGGCGGAATACCTCTCCGCGCCACGGTTGCGCTTCGCTCCCTGGTACGGCCAGTAGCCCCTGGCTGGCTTCCTCGGCCTCGTCGAACCGGCGCGCGGCGATGTAGAGCTGAACCTGATTGACTCCCAGATCGCGCCGTCTGGCCTGATCGCCCTCCTCTTCGAACCCGCGGGCAGCCTCGGCGTACGCGGCTTCCGCATTGGTGAGCTGGCCCAGCTCCATGTAGGCGAGCCCGATGTTGTTGAGGATCTGAGCTTCGTGGTTCCTCATGCCGAGTGCCTGGTAGCCTAGATGGCTGAGGCGGAACGCTTCGAGCGCGGCGCGCAGATCACCCCGAATAATCGCGACGGTCCCCAGGTTCTGATCGATCATCGCAATCAGCGCTCCGTCGCTCGAGAGCTCCGCCTTTTCGCGCGCCGCCTGATACATCGCGGCGGCCTGGTCGAGGTCGCCGCCCATCTGGTATACGATGCCGACGACGTTGAGCGCCTGGGCGACCGCTGGCGGCGATCCAGTGACGTCGGCCGCGGCGACGGCGGCTTCGAGCACATCGAGCGCCGCCGTTCTGTTCCCCTGTTCCAGGTAGGCGCGTCCTAGCCAGCGCAGTGCCGCGAGTCGCGTCGGGGGATGCGCGTCGGGGTCGCGCACCAGGCGCTCATAAAGCGAACACGCGTCGGACCAGCGTCCTTCGCGCTCGGCCTGCTTGGCGCTGGCGATCCGCTCGCTGACGGCCGGCGATTCCAGCGCGCCGAGCTCGATGGTGTTGCGACTCGACTTCATCGTGAAACATAAGATGCGCGCCCGCGGCGCCCGCGGAAAGCTTCCTATGCCGGCAGCGAAGCAATCCGCGCGCTCAACTCTGAGGCGTCGCGGCTCGCGCCGATCACGGTGAACGAGTCTGCCGCTTCTCGCCACGCCGAACGTGCGGCGCCGGCATTGCCAAGCGCGCGGGATGTTTCACCCAGCTCACGCAGCAGCTCGGCATGAAGGAGCCGATCCTCGGCGCCCTGCGCTTCGTACAGCGCAATCCGCAGCGTGGCGATGCTCTTGTCCAAGGAACCACGGTTGCGCTCGATACTGGCCCGGCACTTGAGCGCGCCCGCAACCGTGAGGTGATCCCCCCGTTTTGCCGCCTCATCCAGCGCGCGGCCGCACAACTCGTCCGCGAGCTCGAGCCGTCCCACGCCGAGCCATACCTCCGCGAGGTTGAGCGTCAGTACACTCGTGACGATCGCATCACCGCGGCTGACCGCGATGGCGAGGCCACGCTCGAGATGCGCGCGGGCTTCTTCGAAATTCCCGGTCCTGATGCGTAGCATGCCGAAGTTGTTGAGTACCCACGAGAGCGCTTCGGCATCGCCGGACAGCTCGAAGGCGTTCATGCTGCTCCTGTAGCACTGCCCTGCCGCGATGAAATCGCCTCGCGTCGTGGCCAATACGCCTCGGTTCTGTTCGATCATGCCGAGCAGCCTCGAGTCACCCGCTTTTTCGGCAAGCATCGCGGCACGCTGACAAAGCCTTTCGGTCTCACTGCCTTCCCCGCGGCGCTGAGCGACGATGGCCAGGCAGTTCAGTGCGTGAGCCTGGGCGCCCGTGGATTCCACCCGCTGGGCCACGTCCAGACTCTGCACATAGCAACGCCTCGCGCTTTCAGTCTCGCCCCGCTCACGCAGGAGCGTACCCTTCCATCTGAGGGTGTCTGCGAGGAGTGCGTCGCTATCCCCTTGATCGAGACGGGAAAGTGCGTCGTCATAGAGAGCCAACGCGTAGACGCTCTGACCGCGACGCTCGGCTGCACGCGCCTGTGCTACGAGCTCGGATGCTCGCGTGCCATCATCAGCCATAGTGTTCGCGCGTCAGGATTCGCATGCTTCAGCCCCGCTCGTAAGTCTACGACTTGTCGTGGAGGTCAGCCGGACGCGAGCATGTACCGGGAAAAGTGGCTGAGTACCCAAACGGACCACGTGGGAACGCCATTTCGGTCCAGGTAAATGAAGGACGGCGTCGTTTCGGTGGAAATTGCGGTGTTATCGGGCTGTACTGTTTCCCTGCCCTCTGGCAGATAAGCGCCAAACAGGAAGAATGCGGCCGGAGTCTGGTGCGTCGCGGTCCTGGCGAGCGCCTGCATAACGTAGACGGGCTTGAGGAAGATCAGTCCGTGCGGCTGCATGTCGTACGTCACCCACGGGCTTTCCTTCGAATCGATCGTTATCGTCGTCGGAGCCGCGAGAGCGCCAGCCGGGAACTGTATTACGAAATCCGCCCCGGGGATCGCCAGCGACCCGCCCTCGGGACCGATCGTTCCGGTCACCGACAACTCGACGGGAGTGCGCGTAGAGCTCCATCGTGCGCCCCTTACCTGCTTCCCGTCAGGATCCGTTGAAGGTGCAATCGGAATCCACTCTCCGCCGTTGGTCCCGCCCGGACTGCCCGGCAGCGGTGGTGTTACGAGCGTTTCCTGGCCGACCGGAGCGGTCGGCGCGCCGCTATCCGCGCACGACAGTGTCAGCGCCGCGAGCACAAGCAGCGCAAAGTGTCCGATAGATCTCGAGTGAATTATGTTTTTTCCTGACATCATTCTGGCGGACCCGGGTTGGCGGTGAGCAGGCTGGTAGACGGGCGGCTGTAAGGCAACGGATATGCCCCACCACAACTGCTTGCGCACCAAGAGGTTAGCGAGAATGTTACTTTCAAGCTCATCAATATCGTTGTAACGGGATGTTACATAACGATCATTTTGTTATAGGGGTCGGGGAGGGTAAAGAGCCGGGGTGCCGTGGAATTGCGAATGTTCCTGATT
>JBKKAY010000020.1:0-5079 GCA_046714195.1 Gemmatimonadaceae bacterium | reverse complement strand
TCGACAAATGATCTCAAAAATGCAGGGATATTTCCTTTGAGGATTGCTTTCTTCGCTAACTCTTCTCGTCGCATCCAGTCGATTGCGAAAGCGGCTTTGAAAAAGTCGCTTCCTGTCTGCGCGGTTTGTAGGCGGGCCGGCAATGAAAGGTGTTTAGGTGTACTACACGCCGACAGAGTCAGCCAGCAGAGCACGAAGGAGTAGGTGTAGCGGTTCATTGTCTATTGGTCGATCGAGCCGCCAATGTCGGTTTGTCGTTCGCGAGAGCATTTGGTGCGCTGACTTCAACCATCCACTCGAACAAAAAGGGCGGTGAGTAATACCGCCCTTTTTGTAGGTACGTCCCGCCCTTAGCTGCCTATCAGCGGATTATTCAGCCTCTCAGCCGCCGGAAGGGGGAGACAGATCTGATTGCCGTAGGTTCCGCCGAAATGATATGGAGTACCTGTGGCGGGCTGAAGAGGAATGCTGTATCTGATCACGTCACCTAGATGATGGCTCTCGAGAAACAGCTCCCGCCGGCGCTGGTCGACGAGCTCGGCCAGGTACTCGGCCTGAGTGGTACCAACGAACGCCCCCTGTCCGCCGCGCGTGCGAGATGCGGTGATGATCGGAAATGCCGTGGTGAGGCTGTTGGCACGGATATCAGCCTCGGCGATTATGAGCTGCGCTTCTTCGTATGTCGCGAGCGGAAGCGGTGTAGACGTGGACGTATACTTCGTCTGATAGAAATGGGGCACGCCCGTGGCGCTCGACGATCCCGTGGGTCCAGTGACCGGTACGCGCGCATCGCCCATCGTCCGGTAGGGAGCCCCCACTGACTGGGTTCGGTTGCTCAGGCTGTTTTCGATGAAAACCCGGTTACGGCGGCGGGTGTTCACGTCAGATGCGCTCACGACTCGGAGGTAGCCCGACGGAACTTGCTGGGCATCGGCTTTCGCGCCGGGGTAGTCACCGAGATTCAGCCTGGCTCGGGCGCGACCCAGGTATGCCATCGTAGCGATGCTCGTGTTGTTCACGGCGGTCGCAGCAGTGATTGCCTCGGAGAACCGAGCTGCCGCGAGCCTGAAGACGCTGTCCCTTTGAATCTCGCCGCCATAGTTCAGCGTGTTGTCGAAATTGACCGACGAGATCGCCATCGTGCAGAAGCCTTCCCCGAGCAGAACATACGAGTAGCCCGCATATGCCGCGGCTATCCCGATCAGGTTGGTGCGATTGGGAGGGGTCGCTCCCACCGCCACTTCGGCGTCTGTCCAGGTCTTGAGCAGCGCCAGTAAGTTCTCGTTCGACCCGCGCGCCACCTGGAGCGGCGTATACACACCGAGGTTGCTGTCGCAGGCGTTCACCGCGTAATCGGAATCATCTTTGGTTGTGTTGCGCCGGTCATACGGCGCGCGAGACGCGGTCTGTTGGGCATAAACGAACTCTTCGCCGATGAGGCCGCTCTCCACCGTGTAGGAGCCAAAGGCGCACTCGAAATCGGCTATCGCGCCGTCGGAGAGGGCGATCGCGTTCGTGGGCGATCGGAATGGTCCAGCAGGAATTCTGCTCGCCGGCTCGACCTCGAGCGGGCTGCTCAGAGTGTCGCACGCCGTGGGGACGAAGATAAGGCCAACCACAGCGGTCCACGCCATCGCCCGTGCAATTCGGTTCAATGAGATCATGATGATTGATTCTCGAGTCGAGGATGATTTGGACACGGTTCACCAATCCAGATTGATGCCGAGCACCCACGAGGCGAGCTGCGGGGTGGTCGTTTGTTCGAACTGACCGAAGTTCCCCCCTCTGGTGCCGCCAAGGAAGAACGCCTCCGGCTCGAGCCCCGGATAATCGGTCCAGGTGGCCAGGTTGCGGCCGGCGAGCGTAAGCACCGCGCGGTTGAACCTGGCGAACCGCGTATTGATTGCGGGTAGCGTGTATGAAACACTCACCTCGCGCAGCTTGGTAAACGCAGAGTTGTTGATGTAGTAATCGATCAGCGCACCATTCGACCTGAGCCCAGCAATGGTTTTCGGAGCGAACTCCAGCGGATAGAAAATCTCCCTACACCGGTTGAAGATGGCGCAGCGCGACCGCATGTTGCCGTCCAGCTTCAGGAAATTCCGCTTGAAATCAATCAAGCCGTAAAGGCGGAGTTTCTTCCATAGAGTGACCGTGCTGCTGAAGGATCCTTCGGTACCCGGCAACGACCTGCCCAGAAATACGTCGGGTGCGTCGTCGCGGGTATTGTAGGTGAGATCCGGTCCCGCGCAGATCATCGTGCCACCTCTAGAATCGTCGCACAGGACGTTGGCGACATCGGGAGTTCCGTTCGGAAGCAGTGCCGCGCTAACCACTCTCTGCTCGAAGTAGGAGCCGATCGGGTAACCCACCTGGTGCTTGATCGCAAACCCGCCGACGACGAAGTCTGGCGTTCCGTTAGCGCGGCGCAGCTCCAAAATGGCGTCAGACGTTCCGAGATCCTCCACCTCGCTGTCGTTGGTCGCCAGACCGAAGGTCATGTCCCAGGTGACCGCATCGCGAAGGATCGGCGTAGCGCGCACCAATAGCTCTGTCCCGGAGTTCCTTATCGAGCCAGCGTTGAATGGCTGGGTGTTGGGGAGTCCCAGTGAAGGAGCGATCTGCCGGTTCAGAATCGCGTCTATCGTCTTCTTGCGATACCATGAGAACTCGAGCCCCAGGCGGTCATCGAGTGCGCCCAGGTCGAAGCCCATCTCCAGCTCCTTGCTGCGCTCGGGTCCGAGGTCCGGGTTCCCGAGAAATTGCGGCGTGACCGTGGCCACGTCGCCGGGGCCGGTGGCGCTCACATAGGTCTGAAGGGCGGAGTAGGTAAGGGGCTGTTTCCCGGACTCCCCGTATGCGGCGCGCAGCTTGAGGGCGTTTAGAAGGGATAATCGCCAGAAGGGCTCCTCGCTCACCACCCAGCTAGCGCTGTATTTCGGGTAGACCACCCGGTCGAAGTTCTGGCCGAAGGCGCTGTTGTCGTCGGCTCTCACCGCGGCCGTCAGAAACAACCTGTCGTTGAACCCCACCTGTTCCTGTAGGAAGAAGCCCAGCGTTGCATCCTGTTCGGCGTCCCCGAAAGTGCTCTTGAGCACAGTGGTGGCCGACAGAGCGGTCAAACCGACTGCGGCGAAAGCCGAGCCTTCCGAGTACTGGAATCGGCTCGTGTTGCGGTAGTACTGGGCTCCGGCGGAAGTCGTCGACTTGATGCTGGGACGGAGATCGAATATTCCCGAAGCGGAATAGTCGAGGGTGTAGTAGTTGATCTGCCGGTTTTGCACGGCGCGATACCCGCCGCTGGTGAAAAACACCTTCGTCAACGAGTCTTCGCTGCGCGGCTGAAGCCAATTGTCGTCTTCGGTAGCCCTGTCGGTGCCGGCACTGAGACGGTGCCTGAGCCATGTGGTGGGCTCGTGATTGAGCTGAATCCCGGCCGTGAAGCGATTGACTCCCTGCCAGATCTGAACCATCTCGTCGAAGATCTCGGGTGTAGAGGAACTGAACCCGCGGCGTGGATTCTCCTGACCATTCGCAAGAGGCACAGCATGCAGAGCGTTGGCCCAAATGGTTCCCAGGGTTCTGCCGCCGCAACCCGCTTCGCAGGGAAGGTGAGTTTCACCGTTCACATAGCCCAGGTTCACGCCCATGTTGAACTTCGGCGTGGGTACGATCGACACGTTGAGTCGTCCCGAATATCTTTCGACCGTGCTGTTCGGCTCGATCCCACGGCTATCCTCGAGTCCGGCGCCCGCGTAGTAGGTGAAGATGTTCGATCCACCGCTCGCGCTCAGGTCAAACTCCCGCAAGCGACCGTTGGTGAAAACCGGAGTTCCTCGCGCGTTTTCGCGATCGATAATGTCGATCGAAGCGGTATCCAGCGCTCCCGCCGGGCCGCCCGGACGCGGAACAGCCGCGTAATTCACCGGCCAACGGCCTTCGGGGTCACGGAGGTAATTGCTCCCGAGTCGAGTGGCCATGGTCCACCGCGGCGCACCGGTAGTTCCCTTCTTGGTAATGATTTGAATGACGCCGTTCGACGCCTCGGTCCCGTACAGTGTCGCGGCGGCCGGGCCCTTTATGATCTCGATCGCTTCGATTTCGTCGGGGTTGATGTCGTTGATTCGCGATATGGACGCCGATCCGAAATCCTGGTTCGCGAACCCCGAGGCCGGAGCGTTATTGACCCTCACGCCGTCGACGTAGATAAGCGGCTCGTTCGACAGTGCCATGCTGGACGCTCCGCGAATGCGGATCCTGGCACCGGCGCCGACGTTGCCCGTCGCGCTCTGGACCACGACGCCGGGAGCACGGCCGTTCAACAGGTTCTGCACACTGTTGATCGGGGCGATCTCCTTGGCCGCCGCGGCGTTGATCGTCGTGACTGCGTTGCCGAGCTCGCGCTTGGACTGATTGCCAGCCGTGCCCGTTACCACCACAGCGTCGAGGGCGATGGACTGCTCGCTGAGAGGAATGCGAAGATTCGTGTCTCCGACGCGAACCTGACGGCTATCCATTCGATATCCGATGCGGCGAATCTGTATCGCCGCCTGTGAGCCGGAGACTCCGGCGATTCGGAATCGTCCGCTCGCGTCCGTGATCGCACCGACAGTAGTGGACCCCTGAATGCTCACTCGCGCGTCAGGGAGGGGCTGGCCGCCCGCGCCCAGCACGACGCCCGCGATCACGCCTTCCTGCTGGCCCTCGGCCGTGGGAAGCGCGATCAACTGCAGGGCGAGGATACCTATAGTAACAAGTGCGTGGCGGGCATTACAGCGCGTGAAAAAATTACGAGACGTAGCGCGAATCATTTACACCCCCTGTGATAGGCTTCGCGCGGCGAACGAGAGAAAACCAGCGCGTGTCCGCTCGACAAGTCAGACGGAGCCTATACTACGCTTCGGTAACTCCACTCGGCAAGACAGATCTTTGCGGCAGGGTCTCCAGCTTCGGGAAGAGCGATACTCCTTTGGTTACCCGCCACCCGGTTGCATCCAGCTCCTTCAAGCCGTCGAAGCGCAGGTCGATAGGTTTTCCCGGCGCGCCAAGCGATGCCCACAGCTCCTCGCACTTACCCGG
>JBKKAY010000019.1:0-2717 GCA_046714195.1 Gemmatimonadaceae bacterium | reverse complement strand
ACGTTGTTCGAGAAATTCGAGGAGAAACTCGAGCGGTACCCGGGCAATCTCCCGCGCGCGGCGGTCGAGCTGGCCAAGGACTGGCGCAGCGACCGGGTGCTGCGGCGCCTCGAGGCACTCCTCGCCGTCACCGACCGCGATCACGGATTCATCATCTCCGGGACCGGCGACATCATCGAGCCCGACGATGGGATACTCGCCATCGGCTCGGGCGGATCGTACGCGTTGGCGTCGGCGCGCGCTCTGCTCGTCAACACCGAGCTTCCCGCGCGCGACATTGTTCGCAAGAGTCTCGAGATCGCGGGAGAGATCTGCGTCTACACCAATACCAACATCACGGTGATAGAGCCGACGCCCGGTTGATGGAGTCTCCGCGCACGCAGCAGGCATTGGAGCGGCTCGCCGAGCTTACGCCGAAGCAGATAGTCGAGGAGCTGGACCGGTACATCGTCGGCCAGGGTGACGCCAAGAAATCAGTCGCCATCGCGCTCCGCAACCGCTGGCGCAGGCAGCGCGCCCCGGCGGCGATCCGCGATGAGATCGCGCCCAACAACATCATCCTCGTCGGTCCCACCGGCGTGGGCAAGACGGAGATAGCGCGCAGACTTGCCCGCCTCGCGGGAGCGCCGTTCGTGAAAGTCGAAGCGTCCAAATTCACAGAAGTCGGATACGTTGGCCGCGACGTCGAATCGATGGTGCGTGACCTCGTGGAGAGCGCCATCACCATGGTGCGCTCGGAGCGTGAAGTGGATGTGAAGGAGCTGGCGAAGCAGAAGGCGGAAGACAGGATCCTCGACCTGCTCCTCCCGGTTCCCGCCGATGCCAAGCAGGCCCACGCGAATCCTCCTCCGGAGGGAGGGGGTGCCCACCTGTTCGTGGTGTCACCGAGCGGCGCGGTATCGCAGGAGAGCGAAGCCGTGCAGGAGCGCTACAAGCGGACGCGCGAGAAGCTGAAGCAGCTGCTACTCGACGGACAGCTCGAGGACCGCGAGGTCGAGGTCGAGGTGACGCAGAATACTCCGGTGATGTTCGACATGATGGTTCCGCAGGGCGCTCCCGAGGGAATGGACAACATCTCCGAGATGCTGCAGGACATGCTGCCCAAGCGAAAGAAGAAGCGGACGGTGAAGATCTCGGAAGCCCGGCGGATTCTCGTGGACGAAGAGCTCGGCAAGCTTATCAACAAGGAAGACGTGACGGCCGATGCGCTCGAGAGGGTGCAGACCATGGGGATAATCTTCCTCGACGAGATCGACAAGATCGCGGGCCAGCGTGGCAACGCGGGCGGGCCCGACGTGTCACGCGAGGGCGTGCAGCGCGACCTGCTGCCGATCGTCGAAGGCTCGAACGTGCAGACCAAGCACGGAATGGTGAAGACCGACCACGTGCTCTTCATCGCGGCGGGCGCGTTTCACGTGGCGAAGCCGAGCGATCTCATTCCGGAGCTGCAGGGACGATTTCCGATCCGGGTGGAGCTGCAATCGCTCACCGAATCGGATTTCGTGCGGATCATGACCGAGCCGGAGAACGCGCTGACCAAGCAGTATTCCGCGCTCGTCGCCGCCGAAGGCGCGACGCTCGAGTTCACGGCGGACGGAGTCGCGGAGATCGCAAAGATCGCCGCCCACGTCAATGACCGCATGGAGAACATCGGTGCGCGGCGACTGCACACGGTCATGACGACGCTGCTCGAGGATGTCCTCTTTGGACTACCCGACAGCGGGGCGAAAGTGATACGGGTGGATCAGGCGCTGGTGCGGAGTCGGCTCAAGACGATCGCAGATGATGAGGATTTGAGGCGATACATCCTGTAGTGGTCTGAGTTCCGGTAAGGCCGAGGGGGTGCAAGTTTTGAGTCGGTCAGGTGATCCGTGATCAGTGCGTCAGTGGTTGTCAGTTTTACAGGGCCAACTGTAAACCACTGATGACTGACGACTCATGACTGACCACTCACAACTTGCATCCCCAATAGATGCCCCCGTACTTATTGCCCCGCGCAACCCACGACTAACACCTCGGTTACCCGCGTGGATGCAGGCAGTCGCCGCAGCGCCGCGGCGTTCCAGTCCTGTCCCGAGGGAGGCAGCGGCCGGTTCTCCGAGAGCTTGAAGCTGAGACCGCAGTGGGCGGGAGAAGTGAAGTAGAGCGCGCCCTCGCCCATGTTGCCGCGCGGCTCGCGAAGCTGGAGCAGCCGCGAGAGCGGCGTACCCACTCCGAGAGAGTCGGCGGTGCGATAGCGCGGCGATCTGACCGCTAGTCGCCATACCTTGTCGTCCACTATCTCGGCTTCGACCTGCTCGCCGCCCACGTCCACCGGGATGACACGGGCCAGCATCCCCTCCGCCCCGGTAACGGTGGTGTCGCGTCCGACGCGGCAGGTTGTCTTCACCGACGCGACGCTCGCACCTATCCGCAGCTCTCCGACCCCGGCGCCGCTCAACCGCGTGTCGGTGCATCCCGCGGGGCTGGGTGCGGGTGTTGACGGAGCCGGAACCGGTACTGATTCCGGTGGGTCACCGGCGATATTCATCGTGTCGGGCGGCACGGCGCCGGGTGTGTCGCTGTCTTTGGCGCAAGCCACCAGAGTGAATGCGAGCAGGAATCGGGAAACGGCGATAGAAGGGCGCATGGGACGAGTTGAGTGAGTGTTATCGGACATTGCGGGAGTCAGCGGTGATCGGATGGATGCTGACGCGAGCGAAGCCGCGCGATTACCA
>JBKKAY010000018.1:0-3151 GCA_046714195.1 Gemmatimonadaceae bacterium | reverse complement strand
GAATGGTGGGGTTCAAGGTTTCTCCGAAGTTCTGAGGCTGCAATCCGGCTTTACTGTGCGTAAAATGTGCCAGGGTCCCGGCCACGCGCGGATATTCAGGAATGGTGGGTCGGGCCGGCAATGTGGTGGGGGCAGTCGACCCCGCCAAGGCCAAAAGGAAGCCCCCCGCAGAACAGATGGAAGAACACCGGCTCGTCGTGCCCGCGGCATCGTCCACTGTGCCCACCGACATGAGGGGCGTGATCCGCTTGCGCGATCGACTCAGCAGGACGGAGCGGGTGTGTCACCATCACTCCGGAGCTGAGCACTGCCGCGAGCATTGCGGTTGCAGCTATCAGGGAGCGCGTCGTCACGTGAGACCTGCTCGGCGGGATCTCGCCCGACAAGCGGCGGACGCGCTGCTCGACGAGGTCGTAGTCGCTGAATCCGGAAGCGGCGGCAGTCGGCAACCGAGTCTGCCTCCAGCGCGCGATGCTTAGAATCGCTGAAGCAAGAACCAAAGGCTTTCCATTTATGGCGGCATCGTCGGCCTCGAACTCCGCTTCGTCGGCGACGTCGGCGGCCAGCTTTCTGAGTGCCGGGATCCAGAAAAGCATGCAGGCGAAAAACCTGAGGATGGCCAACCGGAGCGGATCGCGGCGCTCGAGGTGGGCGCGCTCATGCAATACGAGTCGCTCGAGCTCCGGAGCCGACAACGCGTCTGCGAGCTGCGCCGAGAGATAGATGCGGGGTTTCCACCACCCGGCCGTGAAAGCGGGATTCGGTAATCCGTCGACGACCCTCACTTTGTCGGGATCGACGCCGGCACCGGCGATCGCACTTCTGAACGGGCCGAGCGACAGGGGGCTCATGAGATTGAGCGTGCCGATCACGCGCCGCAGCCTGAGCCACGCGCGTCCACGATCGGCCGCGGCATAGACCAGCCCGAAGCCCAAGGCGATGTGAAATCCCGAGTGCACTGGACCCAGAATGATGTGGAGCGCGACCAGGCAGAGGTTTCCCAGGTTGTCTCTGCCGTCGAGAAAATTCGCTTCGCTCCCGAGAGCGTGGTGACCGACCACGGGAATCGTCGCCAGGAGCGTAAGTGCGCTGATGAGCATGAGCAGAACACGTCGCCTGGACAGGTCGCCCCCGGATCTCAACCTCCCCACCCGCATTGCCTATTCTCCGGCCTTGAGGCGGCGCCGGATGGCGCGCGCGAGCTCCGCCAGTCGCGCCGGATCCCGCTCGGCCATAATGTCGACGAACGAGGCAGCTACGACATCGGGTTCGAAGGCCAGGACCTGGGCGACGACCTGACGCGAGGCGTGCTTCAAAAACTCTGCCTCGGACCACCGCGCCTCGTAGTGGAGGCGATCGCCGCGCTTGAAACGCCGCAACAGTCCTTTCGACACGAGTTTGTTGAGGACCGTGATCACGGTTTCCGGGGCGACATCGTGGGATTCCGCGACGCGATCGTGCACGGCTCGGGCAGGGGAGGGCGCGCCGAGATCCCAGACCGCGCGCATGACGCGGGCTTCGAGGTCGCCGAGGACTTTCGCCAGTCCCTCGGATCCGAGGCGGAAGTTATCCTGTATGCGCGGCAGATTCTTTGGCTTCGACATTAGCACAAGAGAAATGGTTGCGATTGCGTTTTATGCAGCATAAATCTATATCGCATCCCCGCAATAGGTGAGCCGATCGTGAAAGAGACTACGGTGCAAATCGACGGGATGATGTCCGTCTTCGACGCCGCGGGCGTCGAGAAGCAGATCAAGCGCCGGGACGGTGTCGAGAGGGTAGACGCCAACTTCCTGAGCGGCACGGCGACCGTCGTGTTCGACGAGAAGCGTGTCGCGGCGGATGACATCAAAGCGTTTATCGCCGAATGCGGCTACCACTGCCGGGGTGAGGTCGTTCCCGCGCATGTCTGCGCGGTCGGCAAACCGCCTGAGGAAAAGGTCAAGGTTGAAACCCGGCCTGCCGCGAGCAGCGCCAAGGGTGAAGCGCACGCTGGCCACCGGGCGGAAGAGATGGCGCGGGACAAAATCGAGATGGCCCAGGAGATGGGGCATGGGATGGGAGAATCGATGGACGCGATGGTGAAGGACATGCGTCGCCGCTTTTTCGTCACGCTCGCCCTGGCAGCCCTCATCTATCTCTACGCGCCGATGTTTCAGCAACTCACCGGCGTCGCGCTGCCAACGCCGTTTGGAATCTCGAAGGAGCTGCTGGGTTTCCTGCTTGCGACTCCGGCGGTCTTGTACGGCGGCTGGGTCTTCTACATAGGCGCCTGGCGCGCACTCAAGAATCGTGTCGCCAACATGGCGGTACTCGTTTCGCTATCAGTGCTTGCGGGTTACCTCTTCAGCGTCGGCGCGACGTTCTTCTTCACGGCTGAAGTCTTCTACGAAGCAGTCGCGGTGCTGCTCGTCTTCATCCTGCTCGGTCACTGGCTGGAGATGCGCGCGCGGGCCGGGGCGTCGAAAGCCGTGCAGGCGCTCTTGAACCTAGCGCCGCCAAAAGCGACGGTGATACGCAACGGCCAGCCCGTCGAAGTTCCGACCTCCGAAGTTGTAATGGGCGACATCGTGATGATCCGCCCCGGCGACAAGCTGCCGGTCGACGGCGAAGTGGTCGAGGGCGAGTCGAACGTCGATGAATCAATGATCACGGGCGAGAGCATGCCGGTCAGAAAGATTGTCGGCGACAAGGTAATCGGCGCCACGATCAACAAGACCGGCGCGTTCCGCTTCCGCGCCACCAAAGTCGGGGCTGAGACCGCACTCGCTCAGATCGTGAAGCTCGTGCAGGCCGCGCAGAACTCCAAAGCACCATCGCAGCGACTCGCTGACAAAGCTGCCCAGGTGCTGACCATTTCGGCCATTGTATTCGGTATTGCTACTTTTGCAGGCTGGTACTGGTTCGCCGGAGCGACCATGGTCTTTGCCATGCTGTTAGCGATCACGGTGGTCGTTATCGCCTGTCCCGACGCACTTGGCTTGGCTACGCCAATGGCGATCATGGTCGCCAGCGGCAAGGGAGCCCAAAACGGAGTTCTCTTCAAGGACGCGACCGCGCTCGAAGAGGCGGGCCGGCTGCAGGCAATCATCTTCGACAAGACGGGCACGCTCACCATCGGGCAGCCGCAAGTAGTCGAGATCGTCGCCGA
>JBKKAY010000017.1:0-2736 GCA_046714195.1 Gemmatimonadaceae bacterium | reverse complement strand
CGCACGCTGGCAAAACTGGCGATCGTTACGGCGCTGGTGATCGTCACCGAACATCAATCGTGGCCTGACACCGGGCTCATCCGCTTGCGGTGGCTGCTCTCCTCGATCGTGACCCTCGGAGCGACGGTGTTTGTCGTCCATCGCCTCATCCCCGATCCTGCCGAGGAGAAGCAGGGCATCGTTCTCGCCGGGCTGGGCTACCTGACCGCACTGATGGTCATCGCGCGCGCTCTCGGCCCGATTTGGGAGCCGTTGGTGACCGCGACCTACGCCGGCCTGGGTGCGGTATTGCTCATCCTGAGCCGACGTGAGGGCGCGCGCCCAGTGCTCATATATCTCGGCGGAGCGACGATGGTCATCGTCGTGGGGAGGCTGCTCTTCATCGATCTCGCGGGCGTCGAAACGATCTGGCGCGTGCTGCTGTTTCTGTTCTCCGGAGCGGTATTTCTGTACACGGCGCACCGGATGCAACCGAGACGAGGAGGACCGTGACACCGGGCAAGACCGCATAACTCAGGACTACCTGTTATGAGTCGTGGTTGCCGGTAACCGGTTGCGTGTCTCCGCGTCGTCAACGGTGTCCACCCAGCTGGTGCCACAGGTAGGCATAGGTGATCGCTATTGTTTTTGCCCGCTGCTCGTTGGTGACGCCGGAGCCGTGCCCGCCCTCGGTGTTCTCGAAGTAGTAGAACGGTATTCCCATCGACTCCATTTTGGCCGCCATCTTCCGCGCGTGGGCGGGATGCACCCGGTCGTCCCTGGTGGTCGTCGTGAAGAGCACCTTCGGATACTTGGTGTTCACCTTGAGGTTCTGGTACGGTGAGTACCTGGAGATGTACGCCCACTCCTCCGGCTTGCTCGGATCGCCGTACTCCGCCATCCAGCTCGCGCCGGCCAAGAGCTGGCTGTAGCGCTGCATGTCGAGGAGCGGCACCTGGACCACCACTGCGTTGTACAGATCGGGCCGCTGGGTGAGCGCGACTCCCACCAGCAAACCACCGTTGCTGCCGCCCATGATTCCCAGACGCCTCGGCGTCGTCACCTTGTGCTTAATCAGCTCCTCGGCCACCGCAATGAAGTCGTCATAGATGCGCTGGCGGTTCTCCTTGAGTCCGGCGCGGTGCCACGCGGGGCCGAACTCGCCGCCGCCCCGGATGTTGGCGAGCACGTACACTCCGCCGCGTTCCAGCCAGTTCGCGCCCACCGTGGCGCCGTACGATGGCGTACTGGATACCTCGAACCCACCATACGCGTACAGCAGCGTGGGATTGTTGCCATCGTGCGCCATTCCCTCCTTGTGCACGATGAAGAATGGGATCTTCGTCCCATCCTTCGACGTCGCCTGCATCTGCTCGACGTGGAGACCCTTGGCGTCGAACTGCGCCGGCAGCCGCTTCACCTCGAGAATCTTTCCTTCCCCCGAGAGATAGAGCGTCGTGGGCTGGATGAAATTCGTGTAGGTAAAGAAGAATCCGTTCGAACGTGGCGAGCTCGCGACCACGCCAATCTGGCCCAGGTCGGGGGCCGGCACTTTCTCGAACGTCCAGGCGCCGTTCTGGAAGCGATACCGCCGCAGCTCGCCACGCACGTTGTTCAACACATTGACCAGCAGATTGTCCTGCGTCGCCGCAATGCTATTGATCGTCTCGCGCGGTCCCGGCTTGGTCACCAGCTTCAGGTCACGCTTGCCGGCGATAAAGTCGTCCACCGGCATCGCCACCAGCGATCCGGTTCCCCAGGTCTTCCCGCCAACCTGCCATGGATCCCGCACGTACACGATCATCTGATCGCGCACCAGGTAAAGATCAGCGTCCGCGGGAATGTCCAGCTTCACCACGCGTCCGCCCCGATATAGCGAGGAGGTACCCCTGTAGAAAGTCTCCCGATCGGCGATCCTGATATGACGGCGATTGCCGGCGTCAGTCGAACCGACGAAGGCTCCATTATGGTTCGCCGGCACCTCGAATACCGCCGTCGCGGACGAGAGCGGCGTGCCCCGCTTCCAGAGCTTGATCATCCGCGCGTAGCCGGACGAAGTCATAGAGCCCGGTCCGTAATCCGTCCCCACCAGCAGAGTGTTCGCGTCCGCCCACGCCAGAGATTTCTTCGCCGATGGGAGATAGAAGCCATTCTTCACGAACTGCCCCGTCTTCAGATCGAACTCACGGGCCTCACTCGCATCCGACCCCCCCTTGGAGAGCGAGATCATGCAGAGCCGCTCCTCCGGATCGAGGCAGGTAGCGCCCGCAAAGGACCACGTCGCGTTCTCCGCCGTGGACAGCGCATCCACATCGATCACGGTCTCCCACTTTGGGTTGCCGCCGAGATAGTCGCTCCAGCTCGTTCGCCTCCAGATCCCACGCTTGTGATCGGCGTCCTGCCAGAAGTTGTAGAGGTGGTCGCCGATGATGCGCGGATACGCGATCCTGTCCTTCGAGTCGAGGATCTTGAGCGTTCTATCGTAAAGCGACTTGTAAAGCGGCGTAGTGCCGAGCTCGGCGAAGGTCGCCGCGTTTCTGGCGTTGACCCAGTCGAGCGACCTCTTGCTGTCGACTTCCTCGAGCCAGATGAAGGGATCGGTCGCGGGCTGCTGCGCGGGAAGCCCGAGCGGTATGGCCGCGAAGCATGAGAGTAGGGCGAGATAACAGAGCGAGGCGGTGGTGTGGCGCTTCATCGATGTCTCCAGTTGGTACGTCGCACGGTTGTCAATTCAATGGTCTGCTACAGGATCACACC
>JBKKAY010000016.1:0-7960 GCA_046714195.1 Gemmatimonadaceae bacterium | reverse complement strand
GGCTACGGCCTGAGCTACACGACCTTCGCCTACGGAAATCTGGCCGTTGCCGCCGGCACTGCCGTGCCGGTCCCGGTGCCAGACTCGTTGGCGGTCCCAGCCACCGCCGTCCCGGCGCTGATCCGCGGGGGCGATTCGATTCATGTCCGGGTCGAAGTCAGTAACACTGGCGCCCGCGCCGGTGAGGAAGTGGTGCAGGTCTATGTTCGTGACGATGTCGCGAGCGTCTCACAGCCGGTGAGATCGCTCAAGGCTTTCCGTCGCGTGAGTCTTGCTCCCGGAGAAAAACGCACCGTGAGCTTCGTGCTCGCGGCGGACGCTCTCGCTTTTTATGACCGATCTATGCGCCGGGTCATCGAGCCAGGAACATTCACCGTGTTCGTCGGCACGAATTCCGCAGCAGCGCTCAGCATGAAGTTCGAGGTCACCGGACCCACCGTGGTCCTCGCGCCTGCACCGCCCCGCTTTCGCTGAGCCAGCGCGAGCTACTTCCAAATGCACCCGCAGCTCGAAGCAATCGTCGCCTCTTTTGAATCCGCGGACACGAGGCTACATCGGCTCGCCGATCAGCTGCCCGATGCACGCTGGACGAGCCGCCCGGGCCCGGATCATTGGTCGGCGGCGGAATGCATAGAGCACATGAGCCTCACCTCAAAGGCGTACATCCCGCTTTTCCGGCGGGCGCTGGAATCGGCGACAAGCAAGCCACGAAACGCGACTGGCCAATATCGCCGCGATTTTCTCGGCTGGCTCTTCTCGACGATGGTCGGCCCCATGCCGCGTCTCGGAAAGACAAGACTCGGCAAAGTGAAGACGACTCCGGATTTCGTGCCCCAGGCGAAGGTCGACCGCGCTGAGGCGGTCGCCGAATTCGATCGCCTGCAGTCTGAGCTCATCGGCCTGACCGGGCAGGCAGACGGATTTCCGCTGGAAGAGATGATGATCGTCTCTCCATTCGGCGGAAAGATCAGATACAACTTCTACGCGGCGCTCAGAATCCTTCCGCGCCACCAGGAGCGACATCTGGCTCAGGCTGAAGAGGCGGCGACAGCCGGCAAGTAGTGCCACCCAGTCCCGTCGCGCGTCTTCGAAAGCTGTGTCTCGCCCTGCCGGAGGCACACGAGTTGGAAGCCTGGGGCGAGCCGACATTCAGGATCCGCAACAAGATGTTTGCGATGTATGCGGCCCCGAACAACCATCACGGCGGCGGACGACCTGCTGTGTGGTGCAAGGCGTCGCCCGTGAACCAGCGATTGATGATCGAAGCTGCCCCTGATCGCTTCTTCGTGCCGCCCTATGTCGGACCGAGCGGGTGGATCGGAGTCTGGCTGGACGGAAAAATCGACTGGAAGGAGCTGGGCGAGCTGCTGGCGGATTCCTACCGGATGATCGCGCCCAAAAAGCTCACGCGAGCACCTCGACGCCCCGGACAGTAACACGGTGGGAGACGAGCGGCAGTGCATCGGCCTCGCGATCGCCGATCTCAATAGCTTCTCTGAGGGCTTTCGCGCCGACCTTGAGATCTGCACGAGTTCGGGCGTGAATGGTCGCGAGCGGCTGACCTTTCTTCACTTTGTGCCCCGGCTTGGCGGTGATCACGTAGCCGACTGACGGATCTACTTCGTCCTCCATGTTCCGCCGCCCGCCGCCGAGCGCGATCACTCCGTAGCCCACTGCACGCGGCTCGACGGCGCGCACTACACCGTCGCGCGGTGCCTCGAAGATGGATCGATGGGGTGCCTGGGGCAGCAGTGAAAGATCACGCACGACGCGCTTGTCGCCTCCCTGCGCGGCGATGATCTCTTCCAGTTTGCGCAGGGCCTTTCCGGATGCGATCGATTCCCGCATCAGCTCGCGCGCTCCTGCCGCCGTCGACGCAACCGCGGCGAGCTGGAGCATTTCTGCCCCGAGAGCGAGTGTCACTTCCAGCAGATCGGCGGGTCCCGCACCGAGCAGGACCTCGATGGCCTCCGCCACTTCGAGCGCGTTTCCGCACGCCCATCCGAGAGGTCTGTCCATCGCGGTAACGAGCGCCACAACCGGGCAATCGTGCTGCGCGCCGAGATCGATCATCGCGGTGGCGAGAGCGAGCTCGTCGTCGAGCTTTGGCAGGAACGATCCGGAGCCCCGCTTGATGTCGAGCACGAGCCCGGTCAGGCTCTCCGCGATCTTCTTGCTCATAATGCTCGACGCGATCAGCGGGATCACTTCCACCGTGGCCGTGGCGTCGCGAAGCGCGTACAGCTTGCGGTCGGCGGGAACGATCTCGTCGGTCTGACTGAGCATGGCGCAGCCGATCCTGGCGAGCTGACGCTCGGCTTCCTCGATCGAGAGGCCGATCCTGAATCCGGGAATCGACTGGAGCTTGTCGAGGGTGCCACCGGTATGGCCCAGCCCGCGCCCCGACATCATGGGCACCGCAACCCCGAGTGATGCGATCAACGGAGCAAGGACCAGCGAGACCTTGTCCCCCACCCCTCCGGTCGAGTGCTTGTCTATCCTCGGCAACGCCAATCGCGACAGGTCGAGACGCTTTCCGCTGTCGAGCATCGCGTCCATCAGCGCGTTCATTTCAGTCCGGTCGAGGCCGCGGAAATAGATCGCCATCAGGAGCGCGGCGATCTGGTAATCGGGGACGCGATCCTCCGCGTAGGCCAATATCAGCTCGCGGAGCTCGGATGCCTCGAGGGGCTGGCCGTCCCGTTTGCGTTCGATCAGGCGGGGTACGATCATTTACAGTCTGCCGGGGTACAGTTCTGCTCCACTCCCACCGCCTATTTGGAGTCCAAATGCGCTTTCCTGGATTTGCCGCTGCGGCCATGCTTCTCCTCGCCCTGAACGGCAGCGCGCTAGCCGCGCAGTCCCACAACGCTCTCGGCGACAAAGAATACGTCGCGATGAACGCGCCCGCTGCGCTGGTCCACTACGAGGCTTCGATCGCGGCCGACCCCAAGGACTACGAGGCGCTCTGGAAGGCATCACGCGCCGCCGTGGATTTGGGGTCGTACGAAGCTGACGCCGAAAAGCGTGGCCTCCTCTACAGGAAAGCCGAGCTCTATGCGCGCCGTGCGGTCGAAGCGAATCCCGCCGACGCCGAGGGGCATTTTCACCTGGCGCGCGCGCTGGGAAGAAACGCTCTCACTCTGGGAACCCGGGCCCGCATCAAGTACGCGACCGACGTCCGGTCCCATGCGCTGGAGTGTCTGAAGACGGCCCCGAAGCATCCCGGCTGCCTGCACGTCATGGGCGTCTGGAACGCCGAGGTGATGAGACTCAACGGCTTCTCGCGGATGCTCGCCAAGAACCTGCTGGGCGGAAAGGTCTTCGGGTCGGCCAACTGGGCCGATGCGCAGAGGTACATGGAGGAGTCTGTGGCGGCGGAGCCTGATCGGATCGTCCACCACGTGGATCTGGCGGAGATCTATGAGGACGTAGGGAACAAGGCGAAGGCGAAGGCCGAGTTCGAGGCGGTGATGAGGCTTCCTCTCGGCGATTACAACGACAAGCATTACAAGGCGCAGGCGGAGCGCGGACTGCGCTCCCTTTAGTCTTCGGCTGACGTCTCCGCCGCCTTCTCTTCTCGGGAGGCGGCGGCCCGCTCCAGCTCCTCGGCGAGCTCGTCCCACACGTCGTCGTCCCCCCGCAGCCTTCTCACCCGTCGCGATATGCTGTGACGGGTCGCCTCACCGGTTGCCGGGGCCATCAACAGGGCCACCGCGGCACCCAGCACCGCGCCCACGGCGATGCCTGCGGCGAAGAGTCCAATGTTGTTCCAGTCGGGAACGGTATCGAACGGAAGCCCGTCGGAATTGGGCTGAGGGACTGACCCCGGCGGCGGCGCCTTCGGAGTGGCTGTTCGGCTCTTTGACTCTTCGTAGGAATTCAACATGGGAGGACGTGGTAAGGTATTTGCCTCACAACGCTACCCAGCAATAGCCGTGCGAGGATAGTGAATGAGCGTTTCAGGTAAAATGGTACTGTTGGTCGAGGATAACGAAGACAATCGGATCGTCTACTCCACCATTCTAAAGCACTTCGGTTACGAGGTGTCCGAAGCTCTGAACGGAGAGGAAGGAATTGCCAAGGCTCGGTCTGAGAAGCCCGATCTGATTCTCATGGACATCTCCATTCCGATCATCGATGGTTGGGAGGCGACCCAGGTCCTAAAGCACGACCCGGCTACCAAATCAATCCCCATCATCGCGCTCACCGCCCATGCCCTGGCCTCGGATCGGGAGAAGGCGATGGAAGTCGGCTGCGACGGGTATCTCGCCAAGCCCTGTGAGCCTCGAGCTGTGGTCGCGGAAGTCCAGCGATTCCTCGGCAAGAACAATGGAGCATAAGGACAGAAGCAAGTACCGGATCCTTGTTGTAGACGATCACGAGGACAATATCGAGCTGCTGCGCGCCCGCCTGGAGGCGCGCGGCTACGTCGTCGAGGGCGCGGGTGACGGACAGGCGGCTCTGGACGCCGTCTACCGGCAGTGTCCCGACCTGATTCTCCTCGATGTGATGATGCCCAAGCTGGACGGCATCGAAGTGGTGCGGAGGCTCAAGAGCGACAGCGCGCTTCCGTTCATTCCCGTCATCATGCAGACGGCGCTTGACTCGACCGAGAACAAGGTCGAGGGCCTCGACGCCGGCGCCGACGATTACATCACCAAGCCCATCAACTTCGCCGAGCTCGAGGCGCGCGTTAACGCCCTCCTCCGCCTCAAGGCGGCCGAGTCCGCTCTGGTCGCGAGCAAGAAGGAGCTCTCCGATCTCAACGACAAGCTGCGCGAGATCTCGCTCACCGACGGGCTCACCAAGATCGACAACCGGCGCTCGCTCGAAGAGCGGCTCCACGAGATGTGGGAACATTCGGTGCGCCTGCACGAGCCGATCTCGGTCGTGATGTGCGACATCGACAAGTTCAAGAGCGTGAATGACAACTACGGACACCAGGCAGGCGACGCCGTGCTGCAGCAGTTTGCCAAGCTGCTCAAGGACGAGGCACGCGAGATCGATCGGGTCGGGCGGTACGGCGGAGAGGAGTTCCTGCTCATCCTCCCCGGCACGGTGCTGGATGCCGCCGTTACATTCGCCGAACGGCTGCGCGAGAAGGTTGCGAGCCATACATTCACCTATCCGGGCGGAACGCTGGAACGGACGATGAGCTGCGGAGTCGGGGCTTCTCCCCACCCGCGGGTGAAGGACCAGGAAGGACTGCTTCGGGCGGCCGACGACGCACTCTACGTCGCCAAGGAAACCGGACGCAACCGGGTGGTGCGCTTCGATAGCGCCGAGTTCAACGCACATTTGCAGGGAAAATCGACGTCGAATGGCGATACGCCGGTCAGCGAAGGAACAGGACACGGAGCAGGAAGCACCCCCAGCAGCCCCGCCAAGCCTCAACCCCAAGGGGAGCAGCGAACCGCATAAGCGCGCCGCCGAGCTGCGCTCGGCGCTGAACCGCGCGGGTCACGAATACTACGTGCTCGATCGTCCGACGATGGCGGACGCCGCGTACGACAAGCTGTACCGCGAGCTGCTCGAGCTGGAAGCCGCGTTTCCCGATCTGGCCACGCCCGATTCCCCCACGGTACGGGTTGGCGCCGAGCCACAGAGCCAGCTCACCAAGCACGAGCATTTGCGGCCGATGCTTTCTCTCGGCAACGCGTTCGACGACCAGGAACTACGGGCGTGGGAAGAACGACTGCTGCGGATCGCCGGCAGTGAGGTGAAGGCATCGGGATACACCACCGAGCTCAAGATCGACGGCACCGCGGTGGCGCTCACTTACGAGGACGGGATTTTCGTGAAGGGCGCGACGCGCGGCAACGGAATAATCGGCGAGGACGTGACGGTCAATCTCCGTACGGTGCGCGACGTGCCGCTCCGCCTGCACGAGGGCGCTCCCCGTGGGAGGATCGAGATCCGGGGTGAGATCTACTTTCCTTTCGATCGCTTCGGGGAGATGAACGCCGCGCGGGCGCGCGCGGGCGATCCCGTGTTCGCCAATCCCCGCAATGCGGCGGCCGGGAGCCTGCGGCAGCTTGATCCGGCGGTGACCGCGTCCCGGCCGCTCCGCTTCTTCGGCTACTCCGTGGCGGTGCCGGACGGCGAAGATATGCCGTTCGAAACCCAGTTCGAGCTCCTGGACGCCCTGGTGAAATGGGGCGTACCGGTCGCGCCGAACCGGCGGTTATGCCCGACGCTCGCTGAAGTCGAGAGGTGGGCGCACGAGATCGAGCACGACGTCAGGCCGGCGCTCAATTTCGCGATCGATGGCGGGGTGGTGAAGGTCGATTCGCTGCGGCTCCAGGAGGAGCTCGGAATCGTCGGTGGGCGAGAGCCGCGCTGGGCGATCGCGAGAAAGTTCGCGCCCGACATCGCGGAGACGGTGCTGGAGAAGATCGGCATCAACGTCGGCCGGACCGGAGCGCTCAATCCCTATGCGATACTGACTCCGGTGGAGATCGGCGGAGTGATCGTCAAGCTCGCCACGCTCCACAACGAGGATTTGATCCGCGACAAAGACCTGCGTGAAGGCGACTATGTGCTGGTCAAGCGCGCGGGGGATGTGATTCCGCAGATCATCTCGTCGGTGCCGGAAAAGCGCGCGACGGAGGATCCGCCCCGGTGGCAGATGCCGACCAAATGTCCTTCGTGCGGGAAGCCGGTGACCCGGGAGGAAGGCGAAGCGGCCGTGTATTGCACCAACGTCGCCTGTCCGGGGCGGCAGCTGGAGGGGCTCGTTCATTTCACGTCGCGCGGAGCAATGGACATTCGCGGACTGTCTTACGCGCGGATTCAGCAGCTCGTGACAGCTGGTCTCGTCCGCGACCCGGGAGACATCTACTCGCTCAAGCGCGAGAGCCTGCTCAAGATCGAGGGCTACGCCGCCAAGGGCGCCGACGCGCTTCTCGCCGCGATTCAGGCGTCGAAATCGCAGCCGCTGTCGCGGCTTCTCCACGCGCTGGGCATCAGACACGTCGGCTCCATCGCCGCGCAGCTCCTGGCGCAGCATTTCGGAAACCTGAGCGCGCTGATGTCAGCATCGGCGGAGGAGATCCTCGCCGTCCGCGGAATAGGCGCGACGATCGCCAATGGCGTCGTGGATTATTTTTCCGATTCGGCGGGGAAAGCGCTGGTTGGAAAGCTGCGGTCCGCGGGTCTCAACCTCACCGAGCCGCGCGTGGTGGTGTCGGGCGGGCCACTGAGAGGAATGACCGTTGTAATCACCGGTACGCTGCCGACCCTGAGCCGTGCCAAAGCGACATCGCTGATCGAATCGGCGGGCGGGCGGGTGACCGGATCGGTGTCCAAGTCGACGAGCCTTCTCGTCGCCGGAGAGGAATCAGGCAGTAAGCTCGAAAAAGCGAAATCGCTTGGAGTGGAAGTGATCGACGAGGCCGGCCTCTTGCGTCGGGCTCAATCTTCGGCAACATCTTCGTCGTGAAATCGTCTTACCTCGAATGACAGCTTCAGACGCTCCCGAATTGATCGGCTTTGCGCACCGCACGCTGCGCGACCTGCGACTGAGGGTCGCGGTCGCGGGCGGCGGCGGGCCCGATGCACTCCGCGAAGCCGGCTATGCCGGCGCGGAGTCCTTGTTTCACGCCTTCGAGACCTGGGCCTCAGATTCGGGAATAGCGTCGGTGAAAGACTTGGCCGTAAGCCAATTCTCGTCGAAAGCGGCGGAGTTCTTTCAACGAGCGGGCTGGGGCAAGGTGTCGTTCCGGTCGCTCCACGATGCGATGGGCGTGCTCGACATCGAAGATTGCTGGGAGGCGCAGCTGCACGGCGAAGGTGAGACGGGCTGTCACCTCACCACGGGAACTCTCGCCGGCTTCTTCGGCTGTCTCGCGGACTATCCGGTGGCGGTGATGGAGATCGAATGCAGCGCCGGCGCGAGCGAGCGCTGCCGGTTTTTGGTGGGGACGCCCGAAATGCTCGAGCACGCGTACGAGCGTGT
>JBKKAY010000015.1:0-3050 GCA_046714195.1 Gemmatimonadaceae bacterium | reverse complement strand
CGCATCGATGCCCGCACCGGCTTCCGGTACACACCTCTCCAGGCAATCCATCAGCGATCTCCTCACCGAGGCTCGCGCGAGGACACTGCTGCTGATCTCCGGATTGTCAGACGAGGATCTGCATCTTCAGCACGATCCGCTCATGAGTCCCATCATCTGGGACGTCGGTCACATCGCGCACTTCGAGGAGCTCTGGCTCACTCGGAACCTGAGCGGCGACATCGAGTTCTCGGAGATGCCCGGGCTCTACAATCCATTCGAGCACCCGCGCGCGGAGCGGGCCGCGCTTCCGCTGCCGACGCTTGCCGAAATGCTGGCTCGACTCACTGAGATCCGCATTCGGGTTCTCGACCAGCTCGACACGCTCGAATGGGATGACCGCAATCCGCTGATCCAGGGCGGCTACGTCTATCAGATGGTGCTGCAACACGAGTATCAGCACAACGAGACGATTCTCCAGACACTGCAGCTAAAAACCGGCGCGCCTTACGCGGCGCCGCGCTCCGTCTACTTTCCGGCCGCATCGGCACTGGCTCCTGACATGGTGCACTTCGACGGCGGGCGCGTAGAGGTCGGCACCGACGACACGAGCGCGGCCTACGACAACGAGCGCCCGAGACACCGCATCGGCTTGCGTCCCTTCCTGATCGATCGGACTGCGGTGACCAACGGTCGATATCTCGAGTTCATGAATGACGGCGGGTACCGCCGCGAGGAGCTCTGGTCTCAAGAGGGCTGGAAGTGGCTCGTCGAAAGCGGATCGATCGCGCCAAAGTATTGGCGGCAGGATGGATCGACCTGGACGAATCGAGTGATGGACCTGATCCGTCCAATCGACGCTTTCCGTCCCGTATGTCACGTCTGCTACTACGAGGCTGAGGCCTTCGCGCGCTGGGACAACAAGCGGCTGCCGACCGAGGTGGAGTGGGAAGCGGCGGCGTCGTGGGATCCGAAGAGCAGCACGGCGCGGGTCTTCCCCTGGGGCGACGACGCGCCGTCGGGACACGCCAATGTGGATCAGCTCGCCTTCGACACCGCGCCGGTCGGCGCCCACGAGCTCAACGTCTCACCCACTGGGTGCCACGGGATGATCGGGGATGTGTGGGAGTGGACATCCAGCGATTTCAGCGGATATCCGGGATTTCGCAGCTTTCCATACAAGGAATACTCTGAGGAGTTCTTCGGGCCCGACTACAAGGTTCTGCGCGGCGGCTCCTGGGCGACGCGATTGGGAGCCATACGGAACACGTTTCGAAACTGGGACTATCCGATCCGACGTCAGATCTTCAGCGGCTTCCGTTGCGCGCGGGACGCATGAGTCATGGCCCCTGTGAGGCGGCCCCGTACACGGTGCACCGCTCGCACTCGCAGATGCTCAAGGACGTGCGCCGGGGACTGACGTCGACACCCAAGGAGCTGTCGCCCAAGTACTTCTATGACGAGCGTGGCTCGGAGCTGTTCGAAGAGATCACGCGCCTGCCCGAGTACTACCTGACGCGCTCGGAGCGCGCGCTGCTGGAAAAAGTCATAGCCGAAATAGTATCGGCAGTTCGGCCGTGCTCGCTGGTAGAGCTCGGCGCCGGCAGCGCCAGAAAGACCCGGCTCATTCTCGATGCCATGCGCGCCCGGGGCTCAGCGAAGAACTATGTGCCAATCGACGTCAGCCGGGACTTTTTGGAGGCCACCGCGCGCCAGCTCCGCGCCGACTATCCGGATGTCCGGGTCCTGCCTGTCGTGTCGGACATCACCGAGCCATTCGCGCTGCCGGATCTTGCGAGTCCGACGCTGGTGATGTTTCTCGGGAGCACCATCGGCAACTTCCCGCGCGACCCGGCTGTGAACTTGCTTTCTCACGTGGCCGGAACGATGGCTCCGGCAGACCGCTTTCTCATCGGCGTCGACCTGAGAAAGGATCCGGCGGTGATCCAACGGGCCTACAACGATTCCAGGGGCGTAACCGCCGCGTTCAATCTCAACATTCTCGAGCGGCTGAATCGGGAGCTCGGCGCCGACTTTTCTCTCGACGCCTTCGAGCACCGAGCACTGTATTCAGCGGAGCACCATCGTGTGGAGATGCACCTGGTCGCGAAGCGCCCGCAAAAGGTGACGATTCCAGAGATCGGTGAGATAGGCTTTTCGGACGGCGAGACGATCCGCACCGAGCTGAGCTACAAGTACGATCGTGGCGCTGTCGACGGCATCCTTCAGGCGTCGGGGCTGGTGCTCGAGAGGTGGCTGCCCGCCGACGATGGATCGTTCGCGCTGGCGCTGGCTCGCTCCAAGAGCTGACTCGGTTCCGTGACGCTCACCGAAGCACTGCTGCTCGACGACGTTCGGCAGCGACTGTTCTCACCCACCCGCTCGGCGTCGCCGCGGACGGTTGGCGCCGAGTTCGAGCTGATTCCGGTCGACTCGGTGACACGGAAAGTCGTGTCGGCGCGGGAAGGCACCAGGTCGACCGCCGCTGTGCTTTCACGGCTGGCTGCGCGCGAGGGCTGGACCGAGCAACGAACTGACGACGATCCGCCTTCGTGGACGCTGAGCGATGGAGCGCGCATCTCGTTCGAGCCCGGAGGGCAGATCGAGATCAGCAGCGCGCCACACGCGACGGCCACACAGCTGATCGAGGCGGTGCGACGAGTCGCCGGCACCATCGAGCGAGAAATGATCGCGTCGGGCGTGACACTGGTCGCGCGCGGAGTGGATCCGTACAACGACATCGCCACCGTTCCGCTACAGCTCCGGCGCGATCGATACGTCCGCATGACGGAGTACTTCGATTCCATCGGGCCGCCCGGCGTTCGGATGATGCGCCAGACGGCCGCCCTCCAGATCAATGTCGAGCGCGGAGAGGATCCGCTCTCGCGCTGGCTTCTCCTCAACGCCATGACGCCGGTGGTGGTGGCTCTGTTCGCGAGCTCGAGCCGATATGCGGGGAGCGAGACCGGCTTCGCCAGCTTTCGGTCGCAGCTGTGGCGCACGCTCGACCCTTCCCGAACGGGCATTGCCTACGGCGCGGCGGATCCGGCGCGGCATTACCTCGATTTCGC
>JBKKAY010000014.1:0-9517 GCA_046714195.1 Gemmatimonadaceae bacterium | reverse complement strand
TTCGGTCTCAGGAATCCCGAGTGTCGCGGGATCCACTATCTCGAGACCCTGCCCCAGAAAGATCTGGTGGAGCTCGCGCAATTTCCCCGCGCTCCGGGTGGCGAGCAGGACGCGCCGCGCCTTCACGCCGACAGCGCTTTGATCTGCTCCGCGTCGAGCGTGCGAATTCCGGCGACCGCCAGATCGATGAGTCCATCGAGCTGCGCGCGGTCGAAGGTGCCGTGCTCACCGGTGCCCTGCACTTCCACGAATCGCGCCTCCGAGCTCATCACGACATTCATGTCGACTTCCGCTCGCACGTCTTCCTCGTAGTCGAGATCCAGTCGCGCTTCTCCGTCAATGATCCCGACGCTCACCGCGGCGACGCGGCGTTTGATCGGTGTTGCCGGAAGCTTGCCCGTCTCCACCATCCAGTCGAACGCATCGACTATCGCGACCGAGGCGCCGGTGATCGCGGCGGTGCGAGTGCCGCCGTCCGCGACGAGGACGTCGCAATCGAGCTTGACGGTGAACTCTCCGAACTTGAAGTCATCCAGCATCGCCCGGACGCTCCTGCCGATCAGCCGCTGTATCTCCTGGGTGCGGCCGCCGAGCTGAGCGCGCTCCCTCGACGTGCGCGTCCGCGTCGCGCGCGGGAGCATCGCATACTCCGCGGTGAGCCAACCCTCGCCGCGCCCGCGCTTCCAGCCGGGCACGCCGTCCTCGACCGACGCGGTGCAGAGAACCCGCGTCGCGCCGAAGGAGATAAGGCACGACCCTTCAGCGTAGGGAGCGATGTCCCGTTCAACGATGATCGGCCTCAGCTCCGATGGGCTGCGGCCTTCGCGCGGTGTCTTATTTCCCTTCACTCATCCTCTCGATGATCCTGGTGGTTGATTGTCCTGGAGTGAGCGGCACGACGACGACGCGCCCGCCCCAGCTCTTCACTTCGTCGGCGCCGACGATCGTGTCCTCGGCGTAATCGCCGCCTTTGACAATTACATCGGGGCGCAAGCGCTTTACCAGCTCGAGCGGCGTGTCCTCGGAGAACGTAACGACCTGATCCACACACTCGAGAGCCGCCAGAACGTACACCCGATCCGCTTCCTTCTTCACTGGACGCGTCGGCCCTTTGAGCCGGCGCACCGAGTCGTCTGTGTTCACTCCGACGACGAGGGCATCGCCGGCGGCGCGGGCGGCGGTCAGCAGGTCGACGTGGCCCGGATGCAGGAGATCGAACACTCCGTTGGTGAAGACAACTTCGCCACTGATCTCAGCCCGCCACCGCTCCGCTTGAGCCCACGTCGCAATCTTTGACAGTGGATTGCGAGGCGTCAGAGTTTGCTCCGCACGGTGGGGTTGAAGCGGATCACTTTCTCCTTGTTGAACGGGAGGCGGATGACCGCGACGTAATCCGAGGAGATCGTGACCATGGTGGGCGTGCGCTCGATGGTAATCTGCTCGGCCCCCGGAGGGAGCTGCAGTGAGTCCGCCAGCGCGGCGAGACGCTTGGTGATGTGCTCATCGGTCTGGTCGCCGGCGAAGCGCGCCTCCTGCCCCATCGTGTCCTTGAAGCGATAGAAATCGAAATACGCCTCGAACGCATCGACGGCGAAGTAAGCCGCTACCGCAAGAATGAGCAGCGGGAAAAGGCAGCCAAGACTGCTGAATCCACGGCGCATCACCATTGCGATTGGGCTCCCTCAACCAGTTGGTTTACGATCCTGTCGATTGCCTGCTTCCTGCCTTGGGCCTCGCCGCGCTCCTCGTACTGCCCCTCCGCCTGGAGGTTCTTGCGCTGCCAGAGCGTTTTACCGGTCACCTGATCGACCATCTCGATGTCGACGACAAGATGCAACATTCGATACGCGCTCGTCGTGCGCGGGTTGTTGGCGCTGAAGCCGATCGGAATGTCGACTTCATAGCGGTGAATCGTTCCCCTGACGAGCGCATTGGCTTTTGCCTCCGAGGCGTCGCGAAGCCCGAGCCGATCCTGAAGCCGGGCACGAAGCGCCTCCGTGAGCTCGAGTTGCAGCTCGGGTGTGGCAGTCTGATTGTCGAATGGAACGACGGCGACCGTCCTCACGTGCGAAGGTAGGCCCCCACCCGTGAAGCCATAGGGGATGCAACCGGTCAGTCCCAACAGGACAAGACTATAAGCTCCAAATCGATGCATCGAAAGAACCAATCTCATTCCTGAGGATTGTGAGCTTGAGCCGCCGGCGCGCGCCGGGAGCTTCGTATGTGACGACGTTTCCGCCCGGGCGCGACAGCGATTCGGTGATCTTTCCACGTGAAACGCGGATCAGCTCCACGAGACTGGTGTCCCTCGCCGCCACGCTCCACTCGGGCGGCCGCCCTATGTGCGCCCGCAGAACTTCGCCATCGAGGCGGATCGCCGTGTCGGGAAGAGCCGGAATCGCGAGGCGTCCGAGCGCGGCCCAGAGCAGCGGGATGGGCGGGAGATATTTCTGTACCAGGTCGCGACGGGGGGAGTGAAGGGTGTCGCCAATCAACACCGCCGAGCCCGCACCCAGGCCACCGCCGAGAAAGAAATCGAGGCGCGCGCTGTCAGGGTAGGCGGTTCTCACCGATCCGTCGCCGCGGGCGGCGATGTCTCCTTCCTCGTATTCCCACTTGAACACGATGTGACGGTGCCCTTCCGGCAGTCCGAGCGACGGCAGCGAGCGGTCCGGAGCCGGCACGCCGGCGAGCGGCGGCAGCGCGGGCGCGCAGCCGATCGCGGCGCAAGCGAGGAACAGCGCCGTTTTTCTCATCGCGGATCCACCCGGAGGATCAGGTCTCCCTGCACGATCCTGTCGAGAACGTCGTAGCCGGTGACGAGTCGCGCGAAAATCGTATAGTGCCCGTCGAGGTGGGGCTGTGGAGAATGCGTGAGGAAGTACTGGCTGCCGCCGGTGTCAGGGCCCGAGAGCGCCATTCCTACCGCCCCGCGCTCGTAGCGCTGCCGGTTCATCTCGTCGCGGATGGAATAACCAGGACCGCCGTTGCCATCGTCACGCGGATCGCCGTCCTGCGCCACGAAGTTCGGCACTACGCGGTGAAAGCGCGTGTTCCGGTAATAACCCGACCGTGCCAGCGACAGGAAATTCGACACCGTGATCGGAGCATCGGCGCCATGCAACTCGAGATGCAGTGAGCCCTTAGCCGTCCGGATCGTCGCCGTCGGGCCCGCGCCTGAAAGCGATGGCAGCACGATTGTCCGAACCAGATTCTCGTACCACGTCCGGGGTCTGGCCGTCGCGGCGACCCGACCCCAAGACTCCCAAACCCTGATTCCCTTCCCGGCCAGGCGCTCGAGCGGATCCTTTGGCACCGGAAGCCGGACCAGCTGCGCGCGGGAGGCAGCATCGAGCGACGCGCTGTCCTTCTTCCAGAGCGCGCTTACATACTGTATCGCGGCGAGCCGAGCGTCGTTGGCGGAGTCGCGCACGGCGCTTGAATAGCTTGCCAGCACCGCCGGGAGGTCGGTCGTCGACGGCCGGTCAGCGAGCGCGCCGATGATAGTCGCGCGAACGTAGAAGTCCGGATCGTTGAGCCCGCTCACCAGCACCGTGTGCACGCTGTCCTCGAGCGCCATCGATGGCGCCGGGGCCAACGCTCCATACGCGACCTGACGTACCCTCGGATCGCGATCCGCGATGAGCGATCGCGCGCGCGAGATCGCGTACGATCGATCCAGGCTGTCGCCAGCTGCAGCTGCCACGGCGGCGCGAAAACGCCAGTCGGAGCTCGCCGCCCATTCACGCAGCGTCGCCGGGCGCAATCCCGATCTCGTCGCCGAGCTCAGCAAACCTGCGCGGTAGGTGAGCGAAGTGTCGGCTGCCCAGAACGCCGCCAGCTCATTATCCGAGCCAAGAACGGTGCCGAGACTCTGCGCTACCGCGATCCGCACATTCGGATCGAAATCGCGCGCCGCACTTGCGAGCGCCATTTTCGCCCGGGGCCCGTAGGTCGCAATCGACCGCACGGCATTGATTCGAACGTGCGTATCGATGTCACCGAGCAGCCTGGACAGGACTACGAATGCCTTGTCACCAAGCGAGTCGCCAGCCGCTCCCCGGGTGAGGGCGCGCGCGATTTCCGCTCTGGTGCGCTGCCGTGCATGCAACGTGTCCATGTACGTGACGGCGACATCGGGCGCGCGGCTCACGACCATCGGCCGCGCGCTGAGCGCCGGTGAAATCTCGAGCTCGATCAGGTATCTCACGCCCGCCGGGACACGCGTGCGCGCGATCGCATACGCGGCTGCCCACACCACTGATGGATGCTCGTGCTTAAGATATGGCTCGACCTCGGCGAAGGGCACCGGCCGCAGCTTCGCCGCTGCAAGGAGCAGCTGGAGCGAGACGTCGGGTGCGCGCTTTCGCCTGAGACCGTCGACGATTGCGTCGCGGCCCGGAGCGCCGATCTCCCCGAGCGCCCACGCGGCCTCACGCGCTACTTCTTTGCCCCAGTCGAGGGTCGCGCTCAAGTCGGCAACGGCCAGCGAGTCGCGAAGGAGTCCAATCGCATAAGCGGCGTTGGCGGCGACCTTCGCATCCGTATCGCCCAGCAACGGACGAAGACGCGCCGCCCCCGGCATTCCCACCTCCGCGCCGACCTGTCCGACCGCCAGCGTCGCCGCGGCGCGCAGCGGCCGCCATTTGCGGCCCAGCGCCTCATCGATCAAAGCCTGATTCAGCGTTCTGGTGTCGGTCATTGCCAGAATGCGGGCGTAGATCTGGATGTCGCGATCGGTGGGTGCCGCGGCCTGACGCTGCGCGCCGGCGGGAACGGGGCCGGCGGCGAGGGGCAGCAGCAGGAAAAGCGCTATGGCAAGGTTCCTACGACGCAGCATTCCGAAGTACCGTCCGAAGTTGTTCAGGCAGTGAAACGAGGCGTGAATCGCGAGTCAGCGATGCCAGCTTGGTGGAGGCCGTGACGAAGCGCTCACCGGTCTCCGCATTGGTGATGACGTAATCGAAGGTAATCGTTCGAGACTTGACTTCGCTTATGGTGGTGCTTACCCGGATCAGATTGTCGTATCGCGCCGCCGCATGGAATCGCAGGTTTGCCTCGACGACAGCCAGCGTCACATTCTGCCGCTCGAGCTCCGAGTACGGCGTTCCAAGCGCGCGAATGAACTCCGTTCTGCCGATCTCGCACCACACCAGGTAGTTAGCGTGATACACCACCTGCATCTGATCGGTCTCGGCGTAGCGGACCCTGAACTCGACGGTATGCGTCGTTCCACGATTGGCTTGGGTTGTCATGTGGTGGGAAGAGCGAAAATGTCCCTCACGCGTTCCTTTGTAAAGCCCGCCGGTGGGCGCTAACTTGAGCCGTGCTAAGCGCCCCGAGTTACATAGTCTCCGACGCCCACCTCGGTGTCGCCAGCCTCGAAATTGAGCGATCGTTCGTCGCGTTTCTGCGCGGCCTCTCTGGCAAGGCGAGCTCGCTCGTGATCAACGGCGACCTGTTCGACTTCTGGTTCGAGTGGAAGAGCGTAATTCCCCGCCGGAGCTTTCGTGCGCTGGCGGCGCTGGCCGAGCTCAACGATGCGGGCGTCAAGATCCTGTGGGTCGCGGGCAATCACGACTGCTGGGGCGGCGAGATTCTCCGCCAGGACGTGGGCGTCGAGTACAGTGTCGGCCCGTGGGAGGGAAAGATCGCCGGGTGGAACGCGAGGATCGAGCATGGCGACGGACTTCGTGACCGCGAGGATCGCGGCTACCGAATGATCCGTCCGGTGATGCGAAACCGTTTCGCCATCAAGGCGTTTCGCTCGCTGCTTCACCCCGACTGGGCGAGCCGCCTCGCGCTCGGAAGCTCGACCGCCAGCAGAGTCCACCGCGCCAGGGACGAGGGCCGTGGTCTCCGCGCTTACGCCGAGAAAGAGCTGGAAAAGTCGAACGGCCTCGACCTGCTGGTCTACGGGCACTCGCACGTGGCGGCGCTCGAGAGGATGGCGGGCGGAGGGGTGTTCGCCAACGCGGGCTCGTGGCTCGACGCTCCGACTTTTCTCAGGCTGACGAACGAGTCCGTCGAGCTCAGGGAGTGGGATGGCTCACCCGAGGGTAAGCGACTCGACTCGATCGATCTCCGACCCAAGAAAGCGGCGGCCAAGTGAGAGGAAAGTGTCCGGCGCATCGGAGGCGATGAAGCGGTAGCGGGCCTCGTGCGGCGTCTCGTTGTCGATGCCGTTCGCTTCCAGTATCACGCGCGTCTCGCGTGCGGTTTCGTGCGCGCTGTCGATCAGCCTGACGTCGCGCCCGACGATGTTGCCGATCACTGTCTTGATCAGCGGATAGTGCGTGCACCCAAGGACAACCGTGTCCACCTCGGCGGCGACGATCGGCGCCAGATAATTCCGCGCTATCGCCCGCGTCGCCTCCGTATCGAGCCAGCCTTCCTCCACCAGCGGCACGAACAGCGCGCACGCCTGCTCGGTGACCTGGGCATCGGGCAGAAGCTTCTTCAACTCCTTCTCGTACGCGTGCGACTTGATTGTGCCGGCAGTTCCCACCACGCCCACGCGGCGGGACTTGGTTGCCGCGGCGGCCGCTCGCGCGCCGGGCTCGATCACGCCGACAATGGGGATGTCGAACTCCCGGCGTAGCGCGGGCAGCGCGTGTGCGGTGGCGGTGTTGCAGGCGATCACGAGCGCCTTGATCCCTTCGCCGCGCAGATATCCGGTGATCTCCCGGCTGTACCGAAGCACGGTGTCGGGGCTCTTGGGACCGTAAGGCACCCGGGCGGTGTCTCCGAAATAGATGATGCTCTCGTTGGGGAGCTGCTGCATCAGCTCGCGCATCACAGTCAGTCCGCCCATACCCGAGTCGAACACGCCGATCGGCGCCGTTCTTGTCATCGAAAGCGAACGGTCGCGACGATGGTGGTCGACCGCGGCGATGCGGCGAGGTTCACGTTCGTCTTGAAGTCCCACAGGTTCGCGGCGACGTACGCGTCCGCGCCCGAGATCAGGTGGTTGAAGAGGATGGCCGCGATCCAGTCCTCGTAGTGGGTTCGCCTGGCGCGAACGCGCTCCGGGGTAAATCGGCTGGGCGCATAGGTGGCGGGAACCGGCTGTCCCGTGACTGGATCGAGCACCACTCGCCCCGTCACGGGATCGATCTGATAGGTGTCGACGACGCTGTCGCGGGCGAGAGCTTTCGCCTGAGCGAGTGAATGGGCGGCTTTCCGCGCCATGCCGATTGCGCCGATCTCGACCACCGCGAACAACATCGCCGCACGGTCGCGGCCGAAGACGGTCTGCGCGTAGCCGGGCAGGAGGAGCGATGTCAGGAACGCGCGGCGCGGACTCATCGGGGGCCGCGGCGTCGTGTCCGGCACCGGCTGCGCCGCACGTGTCGTCTGCGCCGTGACGCCGACGCGCGCGCTATCCACCTGCTGAGCCGCGCCCGTGCGCGGCACGAGCGTAGCGAGCACCGCGAGAGCGATCAAAGTGGTGGCGGGAGAGTGTGGGAATCGAACCCACCCGACCCTACGTAGTAGGGTCACAGTGATTTTGAAGATCACGGAAGCCACCAGGCCCCATCCACCCCCGCCCCGGGCTCGCTCACTGAACCTCGATAGCAACATCTCCCCGGGTGACGACTTCGCCGATTACGACCGAACCGCTCACCCGCGAAAGATACTCGGCGACTCTCGCCGGAGGCACGGCGACCACAAGACCGCCAGACGTCTGTGGATCCATCAGGATTGCGCGGTCCTCGTCGCTACCCGACTGCCACCGTACCAGCTCGCGCAGGTACTCGGCGTTGCGCTTTCCACCGTCGGTGCCGGCTCCGGCGCGCACGGCCTCACGAACGCCGTCGAAGATGGGAACCTGGTCGAGCCTCACGCGAATTGTGACTTTGCTCGCGCGTGCTATGTGCGAAAGGTGGCCGAGCAATCCGAACCCGGTAATGTCGGTCGCGCAGCGCGCACCCACCGCCAGCGCTGCCCTGCTCGCCACGCCGTTCAAGGTCTTCATCGCGTCGAGCATGGGGCGCTGCTCCCCGGGAGATAGCTTGCCGCGCTTGGCCGCCGTCGCGAGAATGCCGTTGCCCACCGGCTTGGTGATCACGAGCTGATCCCCCGGCTTGGCGCCGGCGTTGGTGAGCAGAAAGTCCGGATGCGCGCGGCCGGTGACGGCGAGGCCGTACTTGAGCTCGGGATCGACGACGGTGTGACCGCCGACCACCAGCGCGCCGGCCTCATGGACCTTGTCCTGCCCGCCGCGGAGAATGTCGGAGAGGATGTCGAGTGGAAGCTCGCTGGTGGGAAACGCCACGATGTTGAGAGCGGTGAGCGGCTGCCCACCCATCGCGTACACATCAGACAACGCGTTGGCGGCCGCGATCTGGCCGAAGTCGTACGGATCGTCAACTATTGGCGGGAAGAAATCCACGGTCTGTACCAGAGCGAAATCGTCCGAGACCTTGAAGACTCCGGCATCGTCGAAGGTCTCACGGCCGACGAGCAGGCGCGGATCGGATTTCGACGGAACCGAGGACAGCGCGCGCGAGAGGTCACCGGGACCCATTTTGGATGCGCAGCCGGCGCACCTCGCGAATCCAGTCAGTCGAATCGTTGCTTCAAGCGTGTTGGAAGTCACTGTCGCTCCTCATGTGCGATCACTTCGACTGGGCGACGGCTATCGCATCGATCTCGACCAGCGCCCCGCGCGGCAGCCCGGGTACCTGAACGGTCGACCGCGCTGGCCGGGCGTCGCCGAGCCATTTGCCGTAGATCTCGTTGACCGTCGGAAAGTGGGAAAGGTCGTGGAGATAAACCGTAGTCTTCACTACGTCCTTCCATGATACCCCGGCGGCGCTCAGCACGGCACTGAGGTTCTGCATCACGCGCTCCGTCTGCTCGACGATGCCGCCGGCGACGATCTTGCCCTCGACCGGATCGAGAGCGATCTGTCCCGCGGTGAACAGGAATCCGTTCGCGATCACGGCCTGCGAGTAGGGTCCGATCGCTGAGGGCGCTTTATCGGTGCTGATCTGCTTCAGTGGCATTCAATGCTCCGGAAGGCGAAAGCGTGCGAGGCTGCGTGGAGCGCCAATGTTACTCAAGCTGCGGCCTTCGGTGCCAGACCGAACAGCCGGCGCGCGTTGTCGGCGGTGATTCGTCCGAGCTCTTCGAGGTCGACCCCGCGTGCAGCAGCGACCCGGGCCAGGGTGTGAGCCACCCACGCAGGCTCGTTCCGTTTTCCACGAGACGGAACCGGGGCCAGATACGGTGAATCAGACTCCACCAGCAGTCGCTCGACCGGGACAAGCCGAAGCAGGTCGTCGTCCGTCCACCTTCTGAACGTGACGATCCCGCTGAACGACACGTACCAACCCGCGGCGATCGCGTGTAGAGCAAGGGCGTGCGAGCCCGTATAACAGTGGAGCACTCCCAAGGCTCCCGCGCCCGTGGCGTGATCGATCATCCGGCGCGTGTCGTCTTCGGCATCCCGGGTGTGTACGACGAGCGGGCGTCCGGCGTCGGCGGCCAAGTCGATCTGCGCCGAGAAGGC
>JBKKAY010000013.1:0-20047 GCA_046714195.1 Gemmatimonadaceae bacterium | reverse complement strand
GGAAACGTGTTCGACGATACGATCGCATCGGCTCCGCCACGGAAGCACGCCGCGGCTTCGACCACGATGTCTGCTGTCGCGGGAGTGAGCTTACACCACACCGGAACCTTGGCGACTTCCTTCACGGCTTCGGTAACGACCGAGCAAAGCCCCTGATCCCTACCGATGTTCGAGCCCATGTCGCGCCGGTCCATGTGCGGGCACGAAAAATTGAGCTCCAGCCCGTCAGCTCCCTCGCCCTGAGCGGTCTCGGCAAGCTCCTGCCAGTGCCTCAGCTCCTTGTCGTTGCCTGAGCCCGCCATGATCGAAGCGATCAGCACGCGGTTGGGGTACGCCTCCTTGATCCGCCGGATCCGTGGCGCCCACCAGTCCAGGGTCTTGTCGGAGATGAGCTCCCAGTTCCACGACGAATGGAGCGCCGCGCCTGGCCGCTTCTTCATCGACACATGAGAGTCGTCGGCGCCGGTCCGCATGAACTTGGCCTTGGCGCCGTAGACATTGACCACCGGGTGCAGGCCGATGGTCTTCGTCACCACTCCGCCCCAGCCGCCCTCGAACGCGCGCATGATGTTCGACTCGGACTCCGTCGGAGGGGCGGATGACAGGAGAAACGGATTCTCGAACTTGATTCCGGTGAACGTTACCGACCGATCCACGCCCATACAGCCTCCGAATGGTTTCCCGTCGCCACAAACGAGTGGTGGCGACAGCCGATCATGACATCCAGTTGGTCCCGGCTTCCTTGTTCCACTTCGTCGTCATCTTCTTCGACTGCGTCCAGAACTCGATCGATCCGCGGCCGGTGATGTCGCCGACGCCGAACTTGGAGTCGTTCCAGCCGCCGAACGAAAACGGCTCCCGCGGCACCGGCACCCCGACGTTCACTCCGACCATCCCCGCGCTCGCGTGCTCCATGACGTAGCGCGCCGTTCCGCCGCTCTCGGTGAACACCGACGCAGCGTTGCCGTAGGGAGATGCGTTCTCGACCTTGAGGGCCTCGTCGACGTTCTTCGCGCGAATGATCACCAGCACTGGTCCGAACACTTCGTCCTTGGCGATTCTCATGTCGGGCGTGACGTGGTCGATGATCGTCGGTCCGATGAAATACCCGCTCTCCTTCCCTTTCACCACGGCCTTCCTGCCGTCAACCAGCACCTTGGCGCCGGCCGCTTCCGCTTCGGCTATGTACGTCTCGATTCGCTCTCTTGCGGCAACGGATATCACAGGGCCGATGTCCCGGCCGGGCAGGATCCCCCTCGCGTGCTCTACCATTCGATCGATGATGTGATCGGTCTGGGACACCGCCACCATCACCGAAGCCGCCATGCATCGCTGGCCCGCGCAGCCCGACATCGAAGCCACGACATTGCTCGATGTCATCTCCCGGTCGGCATCGGGCATCACTATCAGGTGATTCTTGGCGCCGCCGAGCGCGAGACAGCGCTTGAGCGTCGCAGTGGAGCGGCGGTACACGACCTTTGCAATCTTCGTCGATCCGACAAAGCTGATGGCCGAGATCCCCGGGTGGTCGCAGATGGCCTCCACCGCTTCCTTGCCGCCGTGGACTATTTGCAGCACGCCTTCCGGCAGCCCTGCTTCCTTGAGCAGCTCGGCGATCCTGCCCGCGCTGAGCGGCACCAGCTCGGACGGCTTGAGGATCAGGCAGTTCCCGAGCGTGATCGCGTTGGGAATCGACCAGTTCGGGACCATGTTCGGAAAATTGAACGGTGTGATCGCGGCGACCACACCGAGCGGGTACCGTTCGATCCGGCACTCGACCCCGCGGCTGACCTCGAGCACCTCTCCGGGGGTGATCTGCGGCAGCGAGCAGGCGAATTCGCACAGCTCGGCCGACTTGAGAATTTCGGCACGTGCTTCGCCCGCCACTTTCCCGTTTTCTTCGGTGATCAGGGACGCCAGCTCGTCGATGTTCTTCTCGAGCAGCGCTTTATACCTGTAGAAGACCTGAGCGCGCTCCTTGATGGGCGTGGCGGACCAGCCGGGAAACGCCTTGGAGGCGCTGGCGACGGCCGCGTCAATGTCCGCCTGCGTCGACAGCGGCACGCGTGATATCACGCTGCCGTCGCTGGGGTTATGGACTTCGAGGAACGGACGTTCGCTCCCGACGAAAGAGCCGTCGAGATAGTTCCGGACTTCGGGGTACTTAATGCTTAACCTCAGCTGAGCCCTATTCCGAAGATGTGAGTGGGGTGCTCAACTCGCAAGACGCCGCATGAGCTGTCTTGCGAGTCATCGCGGCACGAAGCATGATGCTGATACGCTCCATGGAACTAGTAACCCACGCCGATCCTATGACAGACCCCGCGACCTCAGCTGAGCAGCCAGCTACCATTCCTGCGGTCGATCAGGGAATGTCGATCCCTCTCGCTCTCACGATCACCGTCGTTTCACTCATCGTCGTCGGCGCATCGAGCTACGCCGTGATCGCGGCAGGATTGTCGGCGGCGATGACGAGAGTCTTTGCGGTGGCATCGCTCCTCGCGCTCGCCGCGCTCGTGTACGGCCTGATCGAGCTCCTGCTCGCCGTCATCGCGACGTCGGCGGAGCGTCGGCGGAAGGCGCGTGAAGTCACGGAGCGCCGCCTCGGCGATCGCGCCAGAAAGCCGAAGTAACAGCAGAAAAAAATCCCATCCGGCGGAGCCGAATGGGATCGTGAAACGGTTCGCGGAAGCGCTACCAGCGATAGTGCGCGAACGCCTTGTTCGCTTCCGCCATCCGGTGCGTGTCTTCCTTTTTCTTGACCGCGTTGCCTTCGCCCTTGCTCGCGGAGATCACTTCCGCCGCCAGCTTCTCGGCCATCGACTTCTCGTTGCGGCCGCGTGAGAACGTGATCAGCCAGCGCATCGCCAACGCCGTGCGGCGGTCGGGCCGGACTTCCACCGGTACCTGATAGGTCGCGCCACCGACGCGGCGGCTCTTCACCTCGACCGCGGGCTTCAGGTTGGTCAGTGCCTGCTTGAAGATCGTGACACCTGACTGCGCCGTCTTGGTCTCGACTATGTCCATGGCGCCATAGAAAATCCGCTCGGCAGTGGACTTCTTGCCCTCGTACATGATGGCGTTGATGAACTTGGAGACGGTCTGGCTGTCGTAGCGCGCGTCCGGTAGAATCGGACGCTTGATGGATTTCTTGCGGCGGCTCACTTCTTCTTGCCTCCAGCGGTTGCTCCGCCGGCCTTGGGTTTCTTGGTGCCATACTTGGAGCGGCTCTTGTTTCGACCGTTGACGCCCGAGGCATCGAGAGAGCCGCGGACGATGTGATAGCGCACGCCGGGAAGGTCCTTAACGCGGCCACCACGAATGAGCACGATCGAGTGTTCCTGCAGATTATGTCCTTCGCCCGGGATGTACGCCGTTACCTCGAAGCCGTTGGTGAGCCTTACGCGAGCCACTTTGCGCAGCGCGGAGTTGGGCTTCTTGGGGGTCGTGGTGTAGACGCGGGTGCAGACGCCCCGCTTCTGCGGGTTGGACTTGAGCGCGGGCGCTTTCTCTTTTTTCTGGACGTCGCGGCGGCTTTGACGAACTAGCTGATTGATTGTCGGCATTAAGGCTTGACCGGTATTTGCAAAGCCTCCCCAACTCGGGGTAGACTAGCCTTTAAAGTTAGACGCGACAGACGCTTATGTCAACTTCGCGCTCATACCGTGTGTAGCATTGAAATAGAAGTGTCCGCCTTCGTTGAAATAGAAATGTCCTCCTTCTGGCAAACGCAAAGGATAGGTTTCCTTCCATTGTTTCCAGGGCTATCGTCGCGCTCAATTCCTCCGGAGACGCCAATGCGAACGAATCCAGGTAAATATAGGCGAGCTACGCGGCTCGGCCTCTTCCTTCTCTCCGCTGCATTGACGGGGTGCGGCTCCGAGTCTACCGGAACTTCTTCATCCGCCATAAGCTCGGTCGTCATTGCCTCTCCGCGCAGCAGCATCGCCGTCGGCAAGATGGTTCAACTGTCTCAACAGGTCCGGTGTGCCCGTTCCCGGGGCGACATACGCCTGGACATCCTCGAACGCGTCTGTCGCGACCGTCAGCCAGCAAGGGCTGGTTGCGGGAGTTGCCCTTGGCGTCACCACCATCACCGCTACGAGCGGCACTGTCGCGGGAACGCTTGAGCTGAGCGTCGCCGCAGGCGGAGTGACGAACCTCGTACCGGGGTAAAGCCGGCTTCGGCCGCAAAAGTAAAGCGGGGGCGCCTCTCGGCACCCCCGCTTTACTTTTCCCCCTCCGCGATTCGTTTTCCGAGAAGGTCGGAAACGGTCCGGCGTCTACTGCACCGGGAACGTTCCCCCGAACGTGTAAAGAGGCTTCTGCAAAACCTGAAGCTCCTTTGCGGGAACCGGCATCTGACGCGGGGTCAGAGGCTGCAGCCCGTCTATCCTGCGTCGGTTGAAGAATACTATATCACCGAGACCCGGAAGTTCTACGTCCTGCTCGTATTGAAGCTTCGAGAGGAGTCCCGGCAGGCCGTCAGCAGCGGTAGCCGGAGGAAGGCCGCCGCGCGTCACGCGGGTATTGTTGATCAGGGTCGCCGCGGTCAGCAGGCTTCCGCCGCTGCGGATCAGGCCTTCCGCCCACAGGAGGTCGTTCTCTGTGCTTGAAATCACGGGCACAACGCCGATTCCGCCACCGCTGCCACCTGGATCGTTGAACGACGCATACTCATAGCGAATATGGCCGATGTTGCTCTGGTGGTACTGACCGCGCGCGACAGGGAAGATTGCCAGGCCACCCCAGCGGAAGTCGGTTCCATCGGTGCCATCACCGAGTCGGTTGTCGGGCGAGTTCGGCGGTGGGTTCCCGTTGGGACTGGGCCAGGGATGCTGCTGGGTAGACGGATCCAGCAGATTCGCGACGCGCGTATCCATTCGCATCGTGGTGATGTCGTTGCTCCACGCCTTCACTTCGTCATAGAAAGTGTTGGCGTCGCCTGTGAACTGGAAGTTGAAAGCTCCGCCGGTGCTTATGCCCCCCGAAGCAAGGGTCGCAACCTTCGCCCAGTTGGTCTGGTTGTTCTCGGCGGCGTTGCGGGCGTAATACGCCAGAACTCTGGCGGCGTAAGTCCGAGCCAGTCTGGCGATCTGGGTATTGCTGTAGGAAGTACCGTTCGTCCAGGAGGCCGGCGTCATAAAGACATTGGCATCCGCCAGCGCGGCAGCCCCTTCGAGCTTCGTTACCGCGGCATCCCGAACCGCAACCCGGCCCGAAAACTGGAGCCCGGTCAGGTCGCTGTTCTCGTCCACGACGAACGCCGAGTCGTAGTTGAGCGCCAGCTCGCCCTGCGTCATGCCCTGCATTAGCTGGGCTGCCGTCTCGACCATCTTCGTATTGGCTGCCCCGGTGATCACGATGTTGTTCTTGCGAATGGCCGTGAGAACGTCGTTCGCCGAGGAAAGCGCGGAGTAGTATTTATACCAGTAATGCTCGACAGAAGTTCGGGCGGCTTCAGCCGGATCGTTCCTCCAGTAATCCCGCGGCTGTGACGAATAGATTCGCATGTTGAAGTTGTTCCACGACGCCGTGTAGCTGTCGGCCATCGTAGTAAGCGGGCCGGCCGCCTCCATGCTCTGGTGAGTGTTGAACCAGGTGCGAAACGTTCCGCCGGCGATACTCTGCACGCCGCCGGGATCCGAAAGTGCGCGCCTGGCATCCGGCTCGTTCGGATTCTCGATATCAAAGTCGCCGCAGGCTGAAACGGCCACGAGCGCTCCGATCGCCCAGACACCAGGGCGGCGCAGAAGATTCTTCATGGCAGTCAAAGTTGATTTCATGGTTGGTTCTCCCGGTTAGAAGGCGAGCTCGACGACGCCCGTGAACGTACGGAAGTTCGGATAGGAGAACCCATCGAACCGGAAGGAATAAGGATCGCCGGACAAACCAGAGACTTCAGGGTCGTAACCGCTGTATTTGGTGCTGGTCAGAAGGTTGCGCCCCACAATGCCGACCTTGAGCCCGTTCGCTCCGAGAAAGCGCATACGTGAGCCCGCCGCCACAGGGAACGTGTAGTTCACCGCCAGCTCCTTCAGCTTGACATATGTCCCGTTCTCGACGAAGAAATCGATGGGATCGATACTGTTGTAGAAGAAGTTGTAGTACTGTTGCGGCTTTCTTTCCGCCGCCGGCTTGGCCCGCTGATCGTAAATGCGATCGCGGTTCTCGAAGAAAGGCCACTGACGGGTGCCGTTGTATATCTGGCCGCCCTTCACCCAGTTTACCAGGGCGCTCACGTTCAGGCGACGGATGCTCATCTGCGGATTGAACGCCATCGTGAAGTCGGGGTTCACATCGCCGATCTGCACCTTGGTCTCGCCTTTCGCGTTCACGTAAACGAGAGGTCTCTCACCGGTCGTGCGCCACGTGCTTCTGCGGACGACAAAGCCTTCCTCGTTGATGAGAACGCTATCCCGACTCCAAGCCTGGCCCGGGCTGGAGAGCGCGTTCTTGGCCGGGTCCGTGTATAGCTGCTCGAGGGTGCGAACGACGCGCGTGCCGTACATGATGCCGAATGTCTGGCCCGGGGCGATACGAAAGATCTGTGTCACCTCATCGCTCCCGGCGTAGGCCGGGCCGGTCAGAAACGTCGGCACGCTCAATTCGGTGATTCGCTGGCGGGTACGATCACCGGTGATGTTGAGGCGGAGCGTAAAATTTGGACGCGATGCGAGCAGCCCGCCGAGCGCTGCCTCCTGCGTGCGACCCTTCAGCGCGCCGGCATTCTGCCACTGGTTCTGATAACCAGTCGCGGCAGAGAGAGGAACGAGGAGAATCTGGTCACGCGTCACTTTGTCCGAGTTCGTGTACTCGAAGCGGAAGCGGCCGAGGAAATCGAGATTCAGACCGTATTCCGTCTCGGTCGAGTGGGCTGGCTGCAGGAACCTGTTGCCGAGGTTCTGTTTCTCGGGTGCTCCGCCCACGATGGCGAAGGTCTCATACTGAGCGTTGAAAACCGGGCGCAGTCCCGCGGTGCCCTTCGAGGCGCGCAGACGAAGCTCGTCCACGCCGCGGATCCTGAAGTTCTCGCTTACGCGCCATGCTCCGGAGTACCGGTAGTAATTCTTGGTGCGAGCGGCGGAACCGAAGAGCGAGGATTCGTCTCTGCGGATCAGACCGTCGAGGATGTAGCGATCCTGAATGTCGAACGTCGAAACCAGGAATTGGCCTCTCGTGCGAATCGTCTCCGAGTTCGAGCTCGGGTCCAGGTTCGCCTGATCGACGGCGGTGAACTCCGGTGTCTTGGTCACCGTGAAGGATGAAGCATTCAACTGGAATCTCGTCAGGTACTGATCGTCGTACGAATAGGCCGCACGGGTGGTATTGGTGACGACGCCGAACTTCCGGATGCTGGTAAGGTTCGCTCCGGTGTTGTAGCTCCGGCCACGGTCATCCTGCTGATAAAGGTTTCCGTCCGTTGCAATCCCCAATGGATCCAGGAAGCCGAACGGTGTCACCTGCTTGTAGGAGTTGGATTCCTCGTCGTAATTGAAGTTGCCTTCCGCGGTGAGCCAGTCGAACACCCGGAATCGTGCTTTCCCCGTGCCGGTGTACCGGGTGCGGTCAGTGGTGTTCTTGATGTTGGCGAGCGCGTAGAGCGGGTTCGAGGAGTTGGAGAGTCTGTTGGGGATCTTGGCGGCGAACGGAGTTCCGTCAGGGTTCCTGGCATACAGGTTGACGTCTGGCTCGACGAAAGTCAGGGCGAAGAATGGCGAACCCGGACCCTGTGTGGTCTGGTCGTTGTTCGACCTCCCATAGAACGCGCCAAACGATCCATCGAGCCGGCTGTTGAACACCTGGTCGAAGTTGACGCGGAAGTTTTGCCTGGTGTAACCTTTGATGCCGAACAGGATCCCCTCGGTCTTCGTGTTCTGGAACGAGGCGTTGTAGTTGGTGCTTCCCCGGCGCTGTCCGATCGATATGTAGTTCGTCATGAACTCGCCGGGTTTAAGCGCCTGCGCCTGCGGATCGTAGGTGACCTTGTAGGGATTGTCCGCGATGCCGTCTGCTTCGGGAACGCGCGCGCCGCCTGGCGTGCGACGGTAATCTCCGTCGGGGTTTAGCTGCCAGACATGCGCTTCCGTGCGCGGGATGAGCTCCGGAACGGAGGAGCGACCCATCTCGTTTCTGACGGTCGTAACGATCTCGCCTTCAGGGTTGCTCGCGCCCCGCTTGGTGAAGATCTGGATCACGCCGTTCGCCGCGTTCGACCCATAGAGAGAGGAGGCGGCCGCGCCCTTGACGACTTCGACTCGCTCGATGTCCTCGGAGTTGATATCCGCGAGCGTGAAATGGCTGACGGTTCCGTCGATGATGACAAGGGGGTCCTGCGTGCCCGTCAGGCTGGTTGCGGCGCGGAGCCGAACCGCGGGAGGAGCCCCAGGCTCGCCTGAACCGGCGAGAACCTGAACGCCCGGAACCTTGCCCACTAGTCCTCCGAGAGGCGTTACGGAAGGGGTCTCCTTGAGCTGGTCGGCGGAAACGACGCCGACGGCAAAGGGGATCTTCTTCGTTTCCGTTGCGCTTCCCGTTCCGGTGACGATGACCGCATTCAGCTGGACGACATCGCGGACGAGTGAGAAGCTCTCTTCCTGAGTTCCCGGACGCAGAGTTACCTGACGCCTTACGGGGGAATAGCCGATATAGCGGGCGGTGAGGGTAACGGCCTGTCCTCTGACCCGGTCGGAAGGCACATTAATAGTGTAGCTCCCGTCCTCAGCAGTATTGGCTCCGACATTGAAGTCCGGAAAGAACACACTTGCCCCGCCGATAGGCCTGCCGCCCTCGGCCGTCACCTTTCCGGTAATGACTGCCGTGGTTTGCGCTGCCGCCTGACCCGCGCCTGCGATCAATGCCAGCGCTCCTGTGAGGAGCCAATCTCTAACCGATTTACCTGTCATTCCTACCCCCTTCCCGGAGGAAATGCCCCGCGACTCTGATGGAGCGGGACGGTTGCAGTCTGGCCTGAAGACAGATTGCACATGTGAGCAAACGTGTTCGCAAGACCCCCCACCAGGAAGCATGCGGACAACTAGCGTTCAGAACACCACCTGCCTGGGTCGATGAAACGCGGGCGGAGTGGTCTGCTTGAACAAAAGTGCTGACGAGTCGCCCAGTGCGCAATAGCCGCTAGCGGAGGCTCGAGGACTGGCACTGCCGGCTTTGGGTACGCGAGCCCCCCGGAAAACGATTGACCGCGCCGTGTATCCCGCTAAACTACTTTGCGTCGGACTTCTCCAAACAGGCAGGCGCCTCATGTGCCAGCTCACAGCCATTCCATCTTCATGCCGATGGAGAAATCGTCTCATCGGCGGCGCCTTTTCTTCGCTGGCTCTCTGTTTCTGCGCCGGAGGCCTTGGCGGACAGCCCACAACTTCGATCAGCGGAATGACCGTTGACGGCCGCACAGGCATTCCCGTCGTGGGCGCGGCCATTACCATCCCCGTTCTTTCTCGCTCTGCGACCTCCGATGGGATGGGAAAATTCGTTCACGCCGCGCTCGAAGCCGGCTCGTACGAAGTCCACGTCCACGCCGTGGGATACAGACCAGCGTCGAAATCTTTTCAGGTCTCGGAAGGGCAGGCTGTCGTCTACACATTCGTGCTGACCGCTATCGCTCCGCCGGATCTTCCAAAGGTGCTGGTAACCGCCCGCGGACCGAGCGTCGGCAGCAGATTTGACGATTTTTATCGCAGGCGGGCTTCGAAGAGGGGGCAGTTCATGACGCGCTCGGAGATCGAAGCGCGAAACGCCATGAGCATCTCCGACCTTCTGCAAAGCATGCGCGGACTCCGTTTTGAATGTGTCGGCTTTACATGCTCGGTAGAAGCCGCACGCTCGGCGCATGGATGCGCTCCGGCATATTTCGTCGATGGGCGGCTTTCGACAACCTTCGGACCCAGCACCCCGGTTCGGGACATTCAGGGTATCGAAGTCTATCTGGGCCCATCGGAGATGCCCGCCGAGTACCTCGGCCCCAACTCGGGCTGCGGGGCAATCGGAATCTGGACGAAATCCTCACCGTAGCTGGATCACGATTTCCCGGGCGGCGGCGGGGACAGTGCGCGTCACTTCCGCGCCGCCCGGGAATCTCACCCATACCGCTTCGGGCACTCCATCAAGTCCCAGGACCTGAACAGGAGAGTTCTGCGACCAGTATCCCGCTCCGGCCTGAACCTCCCGCGCCGGCCCAGAACGATTCCCCGCGTAGCGAACCCGGATCAGAGCCCCTATTGCGCTCGGGTTTCCCGCGGTTCCGGCCAGACGGACTCTGAGCCCGGGAGTTCCGGCCTGATTCCGGAAAAGTCGGGTGCCAGCGCCGTTCTGCGAGACAGCGAGGTCGAGGCGCCCATCGCCGTTAAAATCCGCGAATGCTGCCCCGCGCTGGTCACCAAAAATTTGGATCCCCGAGACACGGCTCGTCAGCGGTACGAATCCGCCGCTGCCGGTTCCTCTCAGCAACAGCCCGACTCCGGCGTCATACCGCGGCGTCCCGACCTCCGTCGGAAAAAAATTCTGCGCCAGGAAGACGTCTTCTCTCCCATCCCCGTCGAAGTCCGCCACTCCCGCGTAGAACGCGGGCGCAAGCTGCGCGAGCGGAGGAAGTGGGGTTGCCGTGAAGCGGGTGGTTCCGTTGATGAACACCGTATGATCGAGAGTGTTGGCGTCGAGTCGGCGCGCCCCGTCGAGCGCCGGTCCGAGTAGCTTGTCGATCGTGGCCGTCGAGTATTCCGCGAAGGTGCGGGTTCGCTGTCGTACGAATGGAAGGGCAATGCTGAGACGGGACAGTGTCTCGAGCGGAGCGATGCCACCCACCTGATCGTCGCGCTGCGCCTCGAGAACATCAAGCGAGGCGTTCTCGTCGAGATTTCCGTAATAGAGGAAGATCGGGTTGTCGCGACTGACACGGTATTTGGTGTTGCGCCCCCAGCTCGTGGCGATGATGTCGAGCCGGCCATCCCCGTTCACGTCCCCGGTCGCGAGCCCGTTCCAGCGACTGATGTAGGCGCGGAATCCGTAAGACTCGCTCGCCTCTACTAACCGCCCGCCATGGTTGAGAAAGATCCTCAGCGGCCCCCATTCGGGCGCCAGCAGAAGATCGGCATGGCCATCTCCGTTGATATCGGAGAAGAGCGCGGCAGAGATCATTCCGACGCCGTCGAGAACGCGCTGATTGGCGGTGTCGAGGGCAAAGCGCCCGCCCTCCAGGCGATACAGGTGCGAGGAAACGGCAATGGGGTAGGCGCCGGGCAGCACGCGTCCCCCGACGAAGAGATCGAGATCGCCGTCGCCGTCATAGTCAGCTGCTGCCAGCGGCCCGACGCTCGCGGTATCTCCGGGGACGGCAATGCCGGCGCTTGCAGCTCCACCGTTGCCGGGCAGCTTGAGAGCGAGAACGGAGGGCATCGCCAGCGCCTCCTCCGGGCTGGCCGCCTCATAACTTGATTGGCCGACGAGCAGCTGATTGCGGCCCTGCCCGTTGGGCAAAACAAGAATGGTCGTCTGATCGCCCGCGGCTTGCGCTCCCGTCACGGGAACCCGGGAAAAACGACCTCCCGAGTTCCCGTACAGCGCGAGACTACCTCCCTTACCGGAAGAGACGAGGAGGTCGTCCGAGCCGTTCCCATCCACATCGTACCACGTCACACCCGGTCCGAGCTGACTCAGCTTGTTGGCGAGCAGCGGTTGGCGCACGAAATCGTCATACGGTGCTTCGGCGTGGGTGTGGTTCAGCAGCTTCGAGACATCGGCGAAGAGCGGAGGCGCGGTGTCGGCGCGCGCCGGGACCAGGTCCTTCGCCGCCGGCCTGGGTGGCTCGCTGATTTCGTACTCCCGGTTCGTCCCGAGGCCGGTCAGTACCGTCTTCTGCCCGTAGCGCCACGTCACTTCCACGGTGACCGTGTCGGCTCCGCCAGCCGCGAAAGTGTAGAGCGGATCGGAGCTCGACAGGTATAGGCCACCGGCGGTTACTTCTTTCTGCTGCTCCGGCATTCCGCGGGCGAGCACGCGAATCCTGGAACCAATCGACTGGGTGTTCGGCGCGAGCCCCCTGAGTCGCACCGACACTCTCCCCGCGCCGGCGTCGTTCCGGAAAATTCCCGGAGAGTCGCCAAAGCGGTTCGTGACGACATCGAGATCGCCGTCCCCGTCCAGATCGGCGGCGGCAAGTCCGTGCGTGACCGCCGGCTTTGAAGCGAAGCCCCACTGTCGGCCGACTTCGGTGAACGTCAGGTCGCGGTTATTCCGGAAGGCGACGTTGTTGAGGGGAAGCTTCGGGAACAGCTTGAACTCGTCGTGCCACTTCGTTCCCGTGACCGAGGTCCTGATCCGCTCCCAGGTGTCGGAGTCCATGACATCCCAGAGGTGTCCCGTTCCAACGAGAACGTCCTCGTAACCGTCGAGGTCGACATCGAGAAACATCAATGACCACGACCACTCCGACGCGTCGACCCCGGCAAAGCTCGCAATTTCGGCGTAGGTTCCGTCGCCCCGATTGAGGAACATTGTGTTTCTCTGCATCTGGGGACGGTCGTCGATCGCGCCCACCTGCTTGGGAAGTGGCGTGTGCGTTGGAGTCTCTCTCTTCCGCCGGCGGCTGTCGCGACTCAGCATGTCAACGATGAACAGGTCCGGATTACCGTCGCGATCGATGTCCGAGACATCGACGGCCATCGAAGAGTTACTGCTCGCGCGAAGCGCGAGCCGCGGCGCCGCGCGAAACACGCCTTTGCCATCGTTCAGCCAGAACTGGTCGGGATCCTCGAAATCGTTGCAGACGTAGAGATCGGGGAATCCATCTCCATTTGCGTCGAAGAATTTCGCGGCGAGGCCGAAATGATCCGGCTCCTCGACGAGCGGTCGCCCGTTCTCATCGAGAAATCGTCCGGAGGTGAAGGGAACCTGGCTGAATTTCCCGTGGCCATCGTTGATGTAGAACCAGTCGGGTTCGGCCCGCTGCGTTCTCACCACGGCGCGGAGCTCGGGCCTTACTTCGACCCGGTAATGCTCGCGGAAGCGCGGCGCGATTTCGAAAACGTCTCCGTTTCTCTGGACGACCTGATCGAAGTCGCGCTCCTGGGGCGGGTAGATATCCAGTGCATTCTTCGCCTTGTAGTTGGCGATGTAGAGGTCGAGGTCGCCATCGCCATCGACGTCCGCCAGCGCCGCGGTGGTGCTGCCACGCCGCGACTTCGCCCCCGCCCAGTCGGCAGCCTCGGTGAACTTCCCGCGTCCATCGTTCATGAATAGCGAGTTGGGCCCACCGAGCGCGGTCACGATGAGATCAAGGTCGTCGTCTCCGTCGACATCGGCGAAAGTCGCACCAAAGGAGTTACGTCCTTTCAGCTCGACCCCACTCTCGCCGGTGACATTCCGGAACTTCCAGGCCCCAAGATTCCTGTAGAGACCGCTCGGGCCACCGACGCGGGCGAGAAAAATGTCGACGCGCCCGTCACCATCGACGTCGCCCAGAGCGACACCCGAGCCGAAGGCGAGATGGCGATTCAGTAGTACGGAATCCTCGGGGACGCCATCGACAAAATCGATTCCGGTCGTGTTCGGATTGAGCTCACTGAATCCCGCGCCTCCCCGGGCGCCAACCGTCAGCTCGCGCCAGCGGTACGAGCCCGCCTCATTCCAGACGATGGGTTTTTCCGGCGACTGATCACAGCCCGGGAGAAGGCAACAGAGGAACACGATTCCGGTAGCACGAGTCCGCCTCATTCCGGATCTCTCGTTTTTATCCGCTCGATCACTCTCGCCCCCACGCAGCGTCCCTGGGCAAGACCATTCTCTATGGCCATCGGATAATGAATGCCTCCGTACAGGCGTGAGATTCCGGCTTCGGCCGCCGCGCTGGTGAAGGATTTGAAATGACGTGGCGGATGTCCGAGGGGAAGCTGGGTATCGTCGGTGAACTCGCGCTCGCCGAGGCTGGCTGACAGCACCCTCGCTGCGGCGGCCGACAGCACGGAATGGCCACTCGTGTACTCCGGGAATGGTGGCGTTACGATCAGTGCGCGCCACTTTGGATCGATCGCCCTGCGCAGGTAAGTCACGGGTCGGGGAACGTTCCAGAGATATTTGGTGCGCCAGCAGGATATGAACGCATCGGCGATGGCGATCGTCGTGAGGGCGTAGGTTTCGATGGCCTGGTCCGGAGGCAGACGATATTGCGTGACGAGCTGCCCGACGATGCTCAGCCAGTGACCGGCGGGCGTACCTGTCTGGCCCGGCGTATCCGCCCAGAAAAAAGCGGTTTGACGCTGTGCCTCGGTGAGAACCTGGCTGGCCGTGTAAACCGCCTTACCCTGCTCATGAAATTCCGAACCCACCTTCTCCGAGTATGGCACGGGAGGCTCAGGGGCGCAGTCATCGCCAGTCTTCAGCACGAAGGGACGGATGGACCCCCAGTGGGGCTCAAGGGCACGCGTTGGATTTATCGATGTGATGGTCTTCGAGACGCGCAACCTCGGGCGATTCATCAGCAGCGCGCGCTCCGCAGCCGCGCCCGGATCCATCATAGCCGATGGATTGTCCAGGGCGACGAAGTCGGACGCGGCCGATAGGGATTGAGGCGTATACTGATCGGCCGTCGACGTATTCACCCAATACCTCCGGCCTCGTGGCGGCGAGTAGGCAAGACCCCTTGTACGCGCGAATCCATCCCGCGCCGCCCACTCGATAATGGCTGCCGCCAGCGTCGACCCGTATTTCACCGATGCCGCAACGACATCCCGCGAGACTCCTTGCGCGATTCGCGCCGATACCTGTGAGTCAGCGACTGCCTCTATCGCGATGCGTGTTCCCGCCAGCCCCTCCTTTAGCAATGCGTCCAGAACCATCCGCTCAGCGGTGATGGTCACAATCGGCCAGTCGTATTTCCGCGCGGAATCGGGTGAAGGCAGCGAATCGAGACCATTGAGCTGACCCGCCAGACTGCGGAGGGTGGGAGTGCCCCGGTACATTCCCTCGTAAAGGGTCACTGCCCCGTACGCCGCGATGCGAGAGGCGACGAGGGGTGACAATCGCTCCGAGCGCGCCAGCGCGAAATGCACCTCCATCCATTTCGCGAGAAACCGCGCGTCCGTCTCGGGCAGCTCGTCGCGCCTGCACGCGGTGGCGAGAATCGCGATCAGCGTAATTGCAAAGCCCGATGGCCCCCATTTTCTGAACAGCGTGGAAATTCTCACGGTAGCGTAGTAGGTAAGCGAGCCCGGCCAGACGCGAAGAGCAGTCAGGCCATGACCCGGAGAAGTCAACGCAAGAATAAAGTGGTGCACGAGTGGCCGGGGCGCCAACACACGGTGGATTCCGGGCTTGACGGCGTGTCTCAACGCGAGGCCATCATCGCCGGAAGTGCGTCCCGCTCCCTGACGCCTTCCGCAAATGGGCCGAGAAGGTGCGAAATGCTGTTCGCGTAATAGCTGAGCAGCGGACGGTTTGCGGGGATAACAGCATAGCCCCCCCCCGAGCGGACGAGGATTCGTCTCATGCGGAGCATTCGCCACGCCCTGTCGAACGTTGCTTCGACCCCGCCTTCGTGTGCTATGACGCGCGCGTTCAACTCGGCGAGCACCAGCCGCATTTCTTCCATTCGCCTGACGAGGCTGTCGTGCGCAATGAAGTCCGCGTCGAAGCTCTGAATGGCGGCACAGGCAAGGGTGACGGGCGTAACTGGCACTATCGCCGCGATCCGCGTGAGGACCTCGTCCGCGAGCTGCTGGATTCGCGCCAGCCGGTCAGGGCGGTCGATCGCGAACAGATCCCCCACTTCGCGATTCTGCCGGTCGATCCACGGACCGACGCGGAAGGGCTCGCCGATGACGACTGCCGCGCGGCCGTATCGCTTCCACTTTCTGACGATTAGGCGCGCCATGTTCCACGACACGTATCTGAGCAGCTCGCGCATCTGGACGAGCCGCGACGGACGCCGGCGCCCTTCGCGCGCATCGAGCTCGCGAAGCAGAGAGCGGTCCTCCAGAACGCGATCGTAGTTGATGGCGACGGGAACGATGTGGAGCCTGTCGCGGAGCGTCGGGTCGCGCGCGACGCCGAGCACATAATAGAGCAGCCCGATCTTCGCCTTGCCCAGCTTGCCATCGCGGCTCAGTCCGCCCTCGAGAAATATCCCCTGCGTTACGCCGTTCCGCGTGATGAGCTGGACATATCTCTCGAGCACCGTGTGATAGAGGTGCTCGCGGTACTTCCTGCGGACAAAATACGCGCCGAAGCTCTTGAATATGTACTCGAGGGGAAAGATGCGTGCCCACTCGCCGACCGCGTACGAGATCGCCACGCGTCCCGACAGCACGTAGCCGACAAGCACATAATCAGCGTTCGAGCGGTGATTCATCAGGTAGATCACGATCGAGTCGCGCGGCAGCTCGCTCTGGCTCGGGCCTGCGTACTCAGCCGAAACCTTGTAGAAGAGGTTGAGCAGCGCGCGGCTGACGACGAGGCCGATCCTGTAGTAGGTGAGGATGTTGAAGAAGGGGATGATCTCGTCGATGTAGCTCTCGGCGCGGCGCCACGCTTCGGCTTCCGGCTTTCCGCTCTCGGCGGCGTACTCGTGAACCGCGGCGGCGATTTCCGGGTCGGCCAGGACGGTATCGCGCACAATCGCTTTCCGCGTGAGCTTGTACCGGTCGAGGCGGCCACGCGAGCGGTGAAATGCCCGCAACCCAATGCGGCCGGCGCGGGCGGGCAGGATGACCAACCCTCCGAGGAGAAGCGCCGCTATTACGAGCCAGATCAGTATGACGGCTCCAGAGGAACGGAGGAGACCGGTCGTGGCTCCTCCGTAAGACAATCCCAAGTATGAGACAGGCCCCCGACGCTGGTCGGGGGCCCGTCGTCATTCAGGCCCGAAATTCAACGACTTAGGGGGTGACCGTCGCCGTGAGAGTCACACCGGAGTAAGGATCCCATAGCTCCAGCAAAACGTACCACGTACCAGCAGCCGGATTGGGCTGGTTGCACACCTCGGTGTTCCCACCGTTGAACGATGCACAGGTGTAGCTACTAGAGCTCGCAGGATTCGGCGGCGTCCCCCTGTTGATGTAGAGATCAACATCGCCGGTCCCATCTCTCAGTGTAACGCTGAGGTTGGTAGCTCCGGCGGGGACGATGATCTTGTAAAGCAGCGTGGTGAATCTGGCTCCACTGCTGCCGATACCCGTAACGGGGACCCCGCTGGTGAGAGTCGGCGGTGCGGTGACCGTAATACTGGCGGACCGTATCTTCGACGGGTCCGACGACATCTTGGCGGTAACAGCCGCAAAACCTCCACCGACAGCCGTCACCAAGCCGGTTTGGGACACAGTCGCAGCGGCGGTATTGCTGCTCTCCCAGGTGACGGGCACCGTCGCACCAGCGAAAGTGGCGGTCAGCTGGACTGTCGATCCCTCGAGGATGCCCGTAAAGAGCGGAGTCACCTCGAGCGAGGGTTCTTCGGTGCCGGTCGGAACCTCGTCGTCGCTGCAGCCGAGAACGGAGACCGCTATCAACGCGGCGGAAAAAAATCGAATGACTGTGCGATGAATCATATAATTGGGGCTCCCCGAAGCTTGCCGACGGAGCGCGTGACCGATAGTCGGACGGCCGCGCTCGAAGGCCTAAGTCGTATTCCTGCTAAGGTACGCCCTTGTCACCGAGTAAACAACCCGGAATTGGCGACAAGGGCTCGAACCAGCCCGTTCTAGATCTCCTCCGGAACCGCCACGGCCTCGGGCACCGCGAAATCGGACTCCGAATCCGCCGCCAGGATCTCGGCGATCGTCGGCTCCGGCGGAAGCTCCGGCGCCGGTGGCACCGGTGCTCCCTCGATCTCCACTTCCTGATACCGGTACATGCCGGTGCCCGCGGGGATCAGGTGGCCGATGATGATGTTCTCCTTGAGACCGAGCAGCTCGTCCCTGGCGCCGCGGATCGCGGCGTCGGTCAGAACGCGCGTAGTCTCCTGGAAGCTCGCCGCCGAGATGAATGACTGGGTCGTAAGGCTCGCCTTGGTGATGCCGAGCAGGAGCGGCTCCGATCCAGCCGGAATCTCCTTTTTCTTCTTTGCCTTGTCGTTCGTTTCCCGGAAGGTCTGCTTGTCCACGTGCTCGCCCTCGAGGAACATCGTCTCGCCGGACTCGAGCACCCGCACCTTCTGAAGCATCTGCCGCACGATCACGCCAATGTGCTTGTCGTTGATCTTCACGCCCTGCAGGCGGTAAACCTCCTGCACTTCGTTGAGCAGGTACTCCTGCACCGCGCGCGGTCCCTTGATGCGGAGGATGTCGTGCGGATTCACCGGGCCTTCGGAGAGACGGTCGCCCGCTCTCACCCAGTCGCCGGCGTGCACGCGAAGGTGCTTGCCCGCGGCCACCTCGTACAGCTGTCCCGGATCCTCGGCGTCGATCGGCGTGTCTTTCGGCACCACTCTGATCTCGCGCTTGCCGCGCTTGATGTCGCCGAACCTCACCTCGCCATCGATCTCGGAGATCGTGGCCGGATCCTTCGGACGACGGGCCTCGAACAGCTCGGCCACGCGCGGCAGACCACCCGTGATGTCGCGGGTCTTGTACGCCTCACGTGAGATCTTGGCCAGGATGGTTCCCGCCGTAATCTTCTTGCCGTCTTCCACCGTCAGCTGAGCGCCCACCGGGATCACGAAGTCGCGCAGACGCTTCTCCTTCGCGCCCTTGGTCTCCCAGATCTCGATGTGCGGGTGCAGCTTCTTCTCCTTGTCCTCGATGACCACCGTCTGGCGGAGACCGGTGAGCTCGTCGAGCTCCTCGGACACCGACTCGCCCGGTATCAGGTCGACGAAGCGGAGCGTTCCTTCCACGTCGGCGATGATCGGGTTCGTGTACGGATCCCACGAGAAGATGATCTGATCCTTCTTCACCTGGTCGCCGTCCTTGACCATCAGGGTGGCGCCGAGCGGGACCTGAAGACGCGCACCTACTGACGCGTTCCGGTCGCTCGAGCTCTTGATCGTGAGCTCGCCCTCGTACGAGGTGACGATACGCTGTCCCTCGGCGTTGATGACGCTGACGAGCCTGTCGCCGTAGTCGATCGTGCCGGCGACCTTCGACTTGCGCGCCGTCTGCTCGGCGATACGAGCCGCGGTTCCACCGATGTGGAAGGTGCGGAGCGTAAGCTGAGTTCCCGGCTCACCGATCGACTGCGCGGCGATGATTCCGATCGCTTCGCCCTTGTCGACCATTGCCATGGTCGCGAGGTTGCGGCCGTAGCACATCTGGCAGAGACCACGCTTCGCCTCACACGTGAGAACGCTGCGGATCTTCACCGTCTCGAGACCTGACTCCTCGATACCGGCAGCCATGTCTTCGTCGATGAGCTGACCAGCCTCCACCAGCAGCGTGCGCTGGCCGGACTCGTCGATCTCATGGACGTCGTAGATGTCCTCAGCGGCCACGGTGCCGACGATACGCTCGGCCAGCGGCTCGATGATGTCCTCGCCTTCCTTCAGCGCTCCGACTTCGAGGCCGAGGATGGTGCCGCAATCTTCCTCGGTGATCGTCACATCCTGCGCGACGTCCACGAGACGGCGGGTGAGGTAACCGGCGTCGGCGGTCTTGAGCGCGGTGTCGGCCAGACCCTTACGAGCACCGTGGGTCGAGATGAAGTACTCGAGCACCGACAGGCCTTCACGGAAGTTCGACTTGATCGGGCTCTCGATGATTTCGCCGATTCCACCGGTGAGCTTCTTTTGCGGCTTCGCCATCAGCCCGCGCATGCCGGCGAGCTGACGAATCTGGTCGCGCGATCCACGCGAGCCTGAATCGAACATCATGAACACCGGGTTGAACCCGTCGTTCGATTCGCGCATCGCGCGAACCATCGCGTCCGCCACGTCGTTGTTGGCGTGGGTCCAGGTGTCGATGACCTTATTGTAGCGCTCACCGTTGGTGATGTTTCCGGTCTGATAGGCCTTCTGGAATCTGGTGACGCGCTCCTCGGCCTCGGCGAGAAGAACTTCCTTCTCGGCCGGGATGTGGAGGTCTTCGATTCCGATCGAGATTCCACCGCG
>JBKKAY010000012.1:0-7063 GCA_046714195.1 Gemmatimonadaceae bacterium | reverse complement strand
TAGACCCGGCAGCCGCGGCGCCGGTCGTAACGACGGCATCGAGCCGCATCGTTCCACTCCCGATCCGTCCCATCATCTGCGGATTCATCCCCGGCTCGAGAACGAGATACGATGAAAACTCGGTCGGTATTCCATAACGCTCACCCAGCTCCCGGATCTCGTCGTCCACTTCGCGCGATCCTCCATGCTTTCTCTTCTCCGCGCTCAGGAATCCCACGCGCTGAGTCGCCCACAGCCGAGCGACGAAAGCGTTCTCTCGCGCGCGCTCGGGAAATCTGACGTTCGTTGCCCAGCTAACAGGTCCGTTGGACGTCTGTCCCTCGAAGCGCAGGGTGGAGGCACCGCTTCCGTCATAGCGGGCAAGGACCACCAGATCCTCTCCAGCGAATATGTCCACCGGACCCGACGGATGCATTTTCAGGAGGCGCACGCCATCCGCGCGGACGCGGACGTCGGTCACCAGGGGATTGGTCAGGCGGCTGGCCACGATGCTGACCGCGCGCTCGACAGATTCCTCGGGACGCACGAAGCTCGCCGTGCCCCGCCCTTCCAGCGCTACCTGCTCGATGAGCGAGACGTTGAGATCGGCGCCGATTCCGAAGGTGAACAACCTCCGCGAGCCGCGGCGTCTGGCGACGGCCGACGCGATCCTTCCGGCGTCGCGCTCTCCGACCGTGGGCAGGCCGTCGGTAAGGAACAACACGATTGGAAGCCGTCCTTCCTGCGTGGGAATGGAAAGCGCTTCTTCCAGCGCTCCCGAGATATTGGTCGAGCCGTGGGCTTCCAGCGCATCGAGATACCGCTCCGCTCCCCGGAGGTTGACGTTGGTGGCCTGCACGAAATCGTCTCGGAAAGTCCGCACATCACTCGAGAAGTCGATGAGCTTGAAGCGATCGATGGAGGACAGCGACCGCAGAAATTGCTTTCCGGCAGCCCGGGCCTGCTCGATTTTCTCGCCGCTCATCGAGCCCGAGACATCGAGCACGAAGGTGAGATCGCGGGGGACCGGTCGCGGTGAGAGCGCGGGAGGTGAGAGCGTGATGAGCGCAAAGCCATCATCGCCGCCTGGCGCGTTTGTAAGTAGCGAGATTGCTGCTCTCGATGCCCGTCTGACCGGAATCAACAGAGTTACTTCACCTCGCGCGTCCCTTATCTCGACTCTCCGAGCCGACCCGTGTCCCGTTCTAACGGAATGGGTAGGGGAGTACGCGACGCCATAGGCCGGATCGTCGGGATAGAGGAGCAAGAACGATGTCCTGCCCTCCGGTTGGCGGCTTGCTTCGCCGCGGCCGGTCCTTGTGCCCCTGAAGTAGTCGACCCGCAACGCATCGCCTTCACGCGTGGCGACGACCTGAAAGCGGACTACGACTTTCTTCTCCTCGCCCGGTGCGATCGGAAATATTCTCGCGCGGAGCAGGCCGTACCCCATCCATTCAAGTAAGGCCGGATCACGCTGGCTGCGCACGATCTCCTCGTAAATCTGCCGCGCGCGGTCGGCGCTCATCGTCTCGCCGGCCACCATCTGTCCGTCGATCTCGAGCTTGAGGTCCTGGAATGCGGCACCCTTGGGGAGTGGGAACATGTAGTCGGCTTCACCGACCCTGGTGCCGCGATTGACGTAGGTCTCGGTGATCTCGTAGCGCAGGACCCGGTCGACGAGCTCCACGCGGACATCGCTCCGGAGCCGGTACACATCCGGGGACTGTACCCCGCACACCGGCATGGGGCAGAGTGTGCGCGGCGGACAGGGGCGCGGCGGGCACGGCCAGGGTCGGGGAGGCGTAATCACGCGCCCCTCCTGCGCGGTGGCGGAGGCGGGGACAGAGAGGGACAGGGCAGCGAAAAGCAGTATTGAGCGCATGGGGCACCAGTAGTCGGGTTCTACTGTGAGACGTACCTCACGCCCTTACTTGCACACCCCCTAGTTACGAGGCTTCCGGGGCTGCCTCCTGCTGGCCCCACCCCCTCTCTGATCGACGCGCACCGCCAGCAATTTTCGGTCGGCGCGCTGCATGGTCGCCTCGAACGACTCTCCGGTGCGTCTGGCCGCCCAGCCCATGGAGAATTGAGCCGGCGCTGAGGCTGGCGCGGTCGTCCTCAGCCGGCTTGCCACCTGTTTCGTCTGTTTCTCACCGGCGTCGCACAACACCACCAGAAACTCGTCACCGCCGATGCGAATCACCGCTTCTTCCGCGCGCACGTGGCGCATGAGATAACGCGCCATCTTCACCAGCACGTTGTCTCCTTCCGCGTGGCCGTTGGTGTCGTTGAACTGCTTGAAATGGTCGATGTCGAGATAGATGCATCCCCATTCGCTGTCGGGCACGGCATCACACTGGCGAACGATGGTGTTCAGGTACCTACGGTTGTAGCAACCGGTGAGCGGATCGCGGATGCTCAGCTCGTGAAGTTGCGTCTGGAGATCCTTGCGGTGTGTGATGTCTACCATGATGCCGTGACAGAACTTCTCACCGGTCTTCGGATTCACCGTGAGATAGGCGCTGTCCACCACCGTCCTTACCTCGCCATCGGGCCGCGTCAGCTGAAGCTCTACGTCGCGGATCGATCCCCGGCGCTCGAGCAGCGCCATCTCCCGGGCGCGGACCTCCGGTTTCAGGAAATCGCTGGCGTGAAAGCCTTTCAATTCCTTGAGCGACGTGGCGCCGAACATTTCGAGGAATGCGGGATTCGCGTCGATGATCGTTCCATCCAGCGTCGCGATGTACATTCCTTCCTGCAGTCGCAGGGCCATCTCGGTGAGTGTTGCCGGGTCACTCAGGCTGGGAACGCGCTTCGGCGTTTTCGAGGGCTTTGGGCGCCTCACAATGCTGCGTCAGAGATACGGCACATCCGTTGCTTCTGATGGGTGGCTTGGGAACTGGAGATAAAATGGCATCGAGAAAAGAAGGTGGACAGACTGAGGGGAAACCCTCCAAGCAGGGGGACGGCGATCCGGGAACGCGCTCGGGTCAGCCCAATCCCGAGAATGTTCCTTCACACTCGACACAGCACAAGAGCGGATACGGCGGCGATGGCGGGGCTCCGAAGACGAGTACGGACCAGAGGGAAACGCCGAAGAAGGGACGGTAGTACCCTGAATGACGCAACGAGTACGGGGGCACCTATGGGGGATGCAAGTTCTGAGTGGTCAGTCCTGAGTTGTAAGTGTCTCAGTGGTTCTCAGTTTTCAGTGCGGACTGTCAACCACTGACGACGGACAACTGACACACTCAGGACTCACCACTTGCATCCCCTCCGCATTACCCGGAACCCGTTGCCGGTACAATGACTTTCCGTACGCCAGGCATTCATCACGTTACCGGTATCGCCAGCGACCCCCAGCGAAATCTCGACTTCTACGCCGGCGTGCTGGGGCTGAGGTTGGTGAAGCGAACCGTCAACTTTGACGATCCCACCAATTACCACTTTTACTTCGGTGACGAGCTCGGACACCCCGGTACCATTCTCACCTTCTTTCCATGGCCTGACGCGAGGAGAGGAAGACAGGGCGGCGGTCAGGTCGCGGTAACTTCGTTCGCCATCCTGCCGAGCTCGGTTGGATTCTGGATCGAGCGACTGATAAGGAAGCAGGTCGACTTCTCGCAGCCCGTCTCCCGCTACGAGGACGAGCGGGTGATTGCATTCAAGGACCACGACGGGTTCATGTGCGAACTGGTGGCGCATCCCGCCGCCAATCCGCAAAGCGGCTGGGGAGCGGCGGGAATTCCTCCCGAGCACGCGATCCGCGGTCTCTACTCCGTAACCCTGTGGCTCGACGTGTGCGAGCTCACGGGCCAGCTGCTCGCCAACACTCTCGGATTCAGGCTCGTTCGCGAGCAGGGAAGCATTTACCGGTACGCCGCCGGCGATGGTCGGCCGGGTTCGATCGTGGATCTGCGGTGTGTTCCGGGAATCTGGGCCGGAATGATGGGAGCGGGAACCGTTCACCACGTCGCGTTCCGCGCTCGGGATGAGGGGGAGCAGCTCGAGATCCGAAACGAGCTCATCGCACTGGGCTACAACGTCACCCCACAGATGGACCGCGACTACTTCAAGTCCATCTACTTTCGCGAGCCCGGAGGAGTACTGTTCGAGATCGCTACTGATGGCCCTGGATTTTCCCTCGACGAGCCCGCCGACGCACTCGGCCGTGCTCTCATGCTCCCGGCGTGGCTCGAGCCCCGGCGGTTCGAGATCGAAGCTCTCCTTCCCAATATCCAGACGCCGCTCGAGCTCCACGGGCCCAACGCATGAGCGGCGACCTCGGTTTCGTCCACCGCTTCCGGCCTGCGACTGTACCCGGATCTTCGGATACCCTTCTCGTCCTGCACGGCACCGGAGGCAACGAGGACGATCTGATCGGCATCGCTCAGACAGTGGCTCCCGGAGCCGCTGTCATCAGTCCGCGCGGCAAGGTCCTCGAGGGTGGAGCTCCTCGATTTTTTCGCCGCCTGGCGGAAGGCGTTTTCGAGCCGGCGGAGGTCCGCTCGCGCGGAAAGGAGCTGGCGCAATTCATCCGTGCCGCGGCTGAGCGGTATCATCTCGATCCCATGCGTATCTTCGCGCTGGGCTACTCCAACGGCGCGAACATAGCGTCGACGGTCATGCTGATAGAACCCGGAGTAATCCGGGCAGCTATTCTGCTTCGCCCGATGCTGGTGCTGGAGCCCGAAGAAGAGAGCGACTTGAGCGGCAGCGCGGTCTTTGTTTCGGCGGGACGGGTCGATCCGATAGTTCCCACGGCCAGCGTCGAAAAGCTGGCAGCATTGTTCGAGACGCGTGGGGCTGAAGTCACGCTCAAATGGCAGCTCGGCGGACACAATCTCGTCCCCAGCGAAATCAAGGAAGCCGAGGATTGGCTCACGCTGCAACGCGCACTGGTATGAGCTAGCTTCCAGCGAGAACACGTAACCGGCACGTCCATCGAAATGCATTTCCCTTTCTGCATCGTATAGCTCAATGTCAGAAATCGCGGATACCGCGGCGGCTCCCTCTCAGCGGTCGTCGTCACCTCCCCCTCCCGCTCCATTGGCTTCGCAGTCGGCATCGGGCCGCTCGCTCGAGGACCTCTGCATCAACGCCATCCGGGTCCTTTCGATGGACGCCGTTCAGAAGGCTGACTCGGGTCATCCGGGAACACCGATGGCGCTGGCGCCGTTGGCGTATGTCCTCTGGACCCAGCACCTGCGCTACAATCCTGCCGACCCGGGCTGGATCAACCGCGATCGCTTCGTCCTTTCCGCCGGTCACGCGTCGATGCTGTTATACAGCGTCCTCTATCTCACCGGCTACGATCTGACTCTCGAGGATCTGAAGCAGTTCCGGCAGTGGGAGTCGAAGACGCCCGGACATCCGGAGCTCGGCTACACCGCCGGCGTCGAGACGACGACGGGACCGCTCGGTCAGGGCGTGGGCAACTCGGTCGGAATGGCGGTTGGAGAAGCGCATCTGGGTGCGCTGTTCAACCGGCCGGGTCACAGCATCATCGATCACCACGTGTACTTCATCGCCAGCGATGGCGACCTGATGGAGGGCGTGTCGCACGAAGCCGCATCCTTCGCCGGGCATCTCAAGCTGGGCAAGCTGATCGGTTTCTACGACGACAACCACATCACCATTGAAGGGGACACGGCGCTCACCTACAGTGACGATGCCGCCGGTCGGTTCGCGGCGTATGGGTGGCACGTCCAGCACGTGCCCGACGTCAATGACCTGCCGGCGCTCAATCGCGCCATCGATGCGGCCAAGGCGGAAACATTCAAGCCGTCGCTCATCATCGTGCGGTCGCACATTGGCTACGGCAGCCCGAACAAGCTCGACACCGCGGAAGCCCACGGAGCGCCGCTTGGCGCCGAAGAGATCGAGCTCACCAAAAAGGCGCTCGGATATCCTTCGCTCGAGCCGTTCTATGTCGCACCCGAAGCGCTCCAGCATTGGCGCGAGACGGCGAAGCAAAGATCCGGCGCCCAGAGCGCCTGGAACAAGGCTTACGCGGCGTACAAGAGCGCGTTCCCCGAGCCAGCGAAGGAGCTCGAGCGCCGCTTGCGCGGAGATCTACCCGATGGATGGGAAGAGGTACTTCCTTCGTTCACAGAGAAGGACGGCAACGTCGCGAGCCGCTCCGCGTCCGGAGTGGTGCTCAATGCGATCGCCAAAAAAATTCCCGAGCTGATCGGAGGATCGGCCGACCTGGCCAGCTCCACCAACACCATCATCAAGGGCGAGGCGAGCTTTTCGGCTTCGAGCTACGCGGGTCGGAATTTCCATTTTGGAATCCGCGAGCACGGCATGGGATCGGTGATGAACGGGATGTCGCTCGCCGGCGGAATCATTCCGTACGGCGCGACCTTTCTGATCTTCTCCGACTACATGCGCCCGACGATCAGGCTCGCCGCGTTCATGGAGCGGCACGTCATCTACGTCTACACCCACGACTCCATCGGCTTGGGTGAGGACGGCCCGACACACCAGCCGATCGAGCAGCTGAGCACGTTGAGGGCGATTCCGGGCATGACGGTGATCAGGCCGGCCGACGCGTCGGAAACAACGGAAGCATGGCGATCAGCGCTCAAGCACAAGTCCGGTCCGGTAGCGCTGGTCCTGACGCGACAGAAGCTCGCGTTCATCGATCGCGGCAAGTATGCGCCGGCGAGCGGCGCGGCGAAGGGTGCCTATGTTCTCGCCGACGCTCCGGGCGGAGCGCCCGAAGTCGTGCTCATTTCCAGCGGATCCGAAGTCGCCGTGATACTCGAAGCGCAGCAGAAGCTCGAGTCGCAGGGGATTCGTGCCCGTGCCGTCAGCATGCCGAGCCAGGAGATCTTCGCGCGGCAGGACGCGAAGTACCGTGAGTCGGTTCTCCCCGACGGGATCCGGAAGATTGCAATGGAGGCCGCGCACCCGATGTCGTGGTACAAGTGGGTGGGCTCCGACGGCGTAGTGCTGGGAATCGAGCGGTTCGGCGCATCCGCGCCGGCGAAGAGACTTTTTGCAGAGCTCGGCATGACTGCCGATCACATCGTGGAGACGGCGAAGAAAATGGTGCGAGCCAAAATCTGATCCTCGC
>JBKKAY010000011.1:0-8275 GCA_046714195.1 Gemmatimonadaceae bacterium | reverse complement strand
CTTTCCGCTTGAACTCGCGAAGCGCCTTGTGGTCCAGCTCACGCAGAATGTGCCGCGGGACATCTCGTACCACGAGGCGCACGATCTTGTCCTCGATTCCGCCTTCGCATCCCTCGACCGCGTCGCGGATCTCAGCGTCCAGCGCCGCAGCCGACATTCCACCCCCGGAAATGGGCGGGAGGTCATCCCAGCGACGCAACGGAGTAATGGGGTGGAACTTGTGCACCTTCGTGGCGAGGTCGCGCTCGATTATTCCCTTTCCTCCGTTCTTCGACTCACGCTCTTCCGCGATTTCTCCCCATGAGTTGGTGCTGGTGTAGTCGAGAGACCCCGAATAGAAGACGTTGGGGAAAATCGATCTGTAGACGTGATAGTGTCCGAGCGCTGCATAGTCCCAGTCTTCCGGTCGAAGATCCCGTCGTGAGATCTTCATCGGCGCTCGGTCGAGACGCTCTCCGTACCGAGGGATCACGCCCTCGTACTCGCCGTGAATGAGGAGGACGTTGAACTTCGCCGCCGGGTCGGGCGTCAGCGCCGGGAGAACTTCCATCTCGGGCACAGCGAGAATCGAGAGATCGTGCTCCTCGATCAGGATCCTCCTGGCATCGCGCTCGACGACGGTGATGCCGATCCTGGAGAACAGCGACAGGATCGAGCCCGTTTCAGCGGCTCTTGGCGTGTCGTGATTGCCCGCGATCATCACCACCCTCGCGTCGGGCAGCGATTGCACCAGTCGAGAAAACTCGATGAATGCGTGGAGAATCGCTGGATTGGTCGGTCGCACTGCGTGGAAGACGTCGCCGGCAATCAGCACGACATCGGGCTTCAGGTCGATGACCTTGTCGATCACACGGCGCAGCGAGATCCCCACGTCCGCTTCTCGCTGATTGATTCCGGTCGGAGTCTGCCGCTGATACTGGCGAAAGCCAAGGTGGATGTCGCCGAGGTGGACGAGTCTCATCGGGCGGGAATGGCCCGGATCCGCTGGGTGATGCGGGTTCTTACCAGCATCGGTGCGCGTTGCGTCTCCCCTTTGCGGGCTGCCGCGGCGACAACGGTCGATCGCACCACTATTGTGCTGCGTGAATCGGTGATCCAGCCGAGCCGCCGGTCGATCTGAATCGTGCCTGCGAGCGTGCCTGAAGCATCGTAGGCCGCGCTGGGCGCCACTACGCCCGGGAGAGAGACGCGGGACAGCGTGCCCTTCATCGAGATGAATGCCAGGTCGCCCGTTCGGGACAGCGAGTCGAGCTGAAACGTCGCGCGCACCGTGCCCATTGCGCCCTGCTCGCCGCTCAAGGGTATGTGCATCTCCCGGGTCCACTTCTCACCCACGGCGACGACCGCGCGCGGGAGCATGGCGGGCATCTCGCCAAACAGGTTCCGCAGCTCGCGAGTATCCGGATGACCGGCATCTACGACTTCGACCGCTCCGTCGCCAGAAACGCGAATCCAGGCTGCCTTTCCCTCCGATGCCCGACGCTTCAGATCGGCGAGTGAGGCCGCCGAGGCGGGATTCATCGTCACCGAGTCGGTGATCGTCTGCATCAAAGTCCCGCCAGCCGTCCACTGCTTGGCGATGGCGCGCGTATAGACCTCGATAGTCGTCGTCATCGAGCGTGACGGGTCGGTGCGCGTGCTCCCCGGAGTGGTGCCGGTCATCTCGACCGTCTGGGACAGGTGCATCCTGAGCGTGTCCCCGATGTGCGGGCGTATCTGGAGGAGCACCGACTGTGACGCAGCCGCGCCCGGGAGCAACGCCAGTGCGACGACAACTGCTGCCCTCGCTCTAGAACCCATATGGATCATTATCTGGGAGGGAGCGGATGCTGGTTGCCAGCGCGCGAGGTGCCGCCTGAGCCGGAATGATCCTCCGGAACTGTCCCGCGAAGTACGCCTTGACGTCGGTCGGACGCGCCAGCAGCGTTGCGTTGCGCGCGCGCAGAACTTCCTGCTCGGTGTAGAGCGCGGTGATCTCCTGAACCCACGGCAGGGTGATCGAGGGATCGAGCGGACGGAGGCTCCGGAGCACCGCCGCTTCGATCGACACCTCGCTGTTTTGCGGGTACCGCTCCGCTCCTTCCCTGCCCTGCATCACTGACGGGCGCGGGAAGCGAACGAAGATCGGCTGCGTAAAATGCGGATGTCGTACCATCAACTGCCCCTTCTCCAGCGTTGCCAGCTTGGTTCTGGTCGCCGGACTCAGCACCGCGTAACCCGGCGTCGAAAGCTCGTCGGGATCCATTCTTCCGAACAATGCCGTGCCGGAATTCCCAACCACGCGCCGGTGCACCTGTGAGCGAAACTGCTGCGCGCCGAACAGAACCAGACCCAGGTACCTGCCGCGCTCGGCGATATCCAGCAGCATCTTCCGGACGTAGGTGTCGGCTCCATCACCCGGCGCGTACTTGTTCAGCTCGTCGACGAATACGACGAGGTGCTTGACGCCCAAGTCCCGGCGTTCGAGGTGCTCGCGCAGCTTGGAAACGATGCGAGCGAAGATGAGATCCTGGGCATCTTCCTCGAGGTTGGCGACATCCACCACGTACACCGTGCGATCGGCAAAGCTCCCGAACGGGAGGTCGCTGACATGGCCGGAATCCGTGACCAGGCCGGCGCAGCGGGTGGAGATGTTCGAGAGCCGGTTCCGCACCTTCCGGATTGTGGCGACGTGGTGGGTGCGCCAGCTGTCGCCGTCCTTTCTCTCCATCCCCTGAAGCACGTCCCGAAACCACGCATCGAGGTCCGCGAACGACTGCACCATGTGCTTCTTCTGGAGAATCGGATCGGAGAACTCCTTGTCGACGATGTTCTCCCAGATGAAATCGATGAGAGCGTCGGCCTTGGCATCGATGTCGTCCTTGTTGAGCAGTACCTCCGCGAACTGGAGCACCTCGCGTAGTCCCCAGGTGAGCGGAGTCACGTTGTCGAGGAGCGCTTCGTTGTTGCGGAACGTGTTCAGTGCGAGCCCTTTGGCGGTGTACGGAGCGAAATACTCGACGTGCTCGAAAGGCTTGGGCTCGACGCCCAGCTTTTCGTAAAGCACTTCGTCCGACGGCTCGATTTTGCCGGGCTGGTCCAGATAGCAGAGATCGGGACCTTTCACGTTGAAGCAGACCGCGGCGATCGAGCCCTTCTCCTCGGGGAAGTGCTTGAAGATCGACGAGAGAAACCACTCCACGGCGCTGGTCTTGGTGGCCAGGCCCGACACACCGGTGATGTTCAGGTGCGCCGCCTCCGGCCCGAGCAGAAAATCGGCGTCGAGGTAGATGACGGCGTCGGTTCCGCCCGCCCGGTAGACGCCGATCGGAATGCCGGTGTTCGCCCCTTCCCTCAGATAGCCGTCCATGCGCAGCGCGATCTGCACGTCGGCTTCCTCCGCCAGAAAAACCTGTCCCATCGGAACGGGCTGAAGGGGTTCTTCAGGGATCTGGCGGAGGACCGCCGCGGTGTAGAGCCGGATCTCGGATCTTTCCGTGGTGGCAAAGCCCGCCTGAGTCGGAGACCCATCGTGGCCGAGGACGTCGTGCAGCGGCGTCTGGAGATCGGTGTAGCTGAAGCCCTCGACGATTATCCCGTAGATGCGCGGGATCTGGCCACCGACGGGATGGGCGCCGTCGACGCGTACGATCGTCCCGATGCCGACGGGAGAATCGATCGCCGTCCAGAAATGGAATTCGTGCGGAGTGTTCGGCTTCCGCTCAGTGGCGACTACGCGTCCGAGTGCCGCGGCCTCCGTCACGAGATCGCCCTCAGGAATTCTTCGGTGTCGCGCACACCGTAAGCCATCTTGTCCCAGCGGCCGTCGGGCAATGAGAGCGGGGACATCTCGGAAATTATCCAGCGCGAGATTTCGTCGGCGCGCTCGGTGACCGCCTTCGTCTCGGAGGAGATTTCGACGCGGACCAATCCCCACATGGCATCGTGCCCTTTCCGGTCGCGAACGCGGAGGTACCAGCTGAGCGCTGCGTGGCGCCACCGCGGCTCAATCCGGAATACCGGCGACCGCTCACCCTTCGAGAGGCCGAACACCGTCTTCAGCTCATTGCCTTCCACGTAGAGATGCCGGTGAGTCTTGATCACACCAACCGCATTGGATGAGGAGGCGACGTCGGGACTGTTTGTGATTCCGCCGTCTATGAACAAGGGCGCTTTTTCGGATGCGCACCACGCTTCGGCAAAATGCTGCTCGAGCGTCTCACGCATCGTTGCCACTCCCTTCAGCGCACGGTCGAGCAGGGCGGTCGGATGCAGGCTCGGATATGATCCGGACTTGTCGGCCTTGGCTGTGTCGTCGATTCCAACGCCTGAGGCCGCGAAACGCGCACTGATCTCCGAGAGAGGGGGCAGGTATCGGAACGGAAGAAAGAATCGGCGTTCCACGCGCGGGCGCTCGTGTCCCCACGTCACCATGCGCCGATCCACCCTGATGCGAATGGCGGAAGAGGCCGTTCCGTAAACAATGGGTACGCCTCCATGGTCCCCCATCACCTGCACTTTTTGCGCGCCGTCGAGAAAAGCGGCGAATCCCGACGACATCCCGGCACGAGCCACCTCTGGAACGGAAAGGGCGCGGAAAACGCTGCCTTCGACCAGCTCGGCCGACTGCAGGGTCGGAGGCTCCGAGGACACGGGCGGCTCGAACGAGGACGGTCCCTCGATGGCGCTCACGCCTGGGAGGCACTCCATCAACGTCCTTAGAGCGGCCTGACCAGCCGCGTCGCGGCCCGAAGCGCTCAACAGCATTTATGTGGAGTGGACCCGGGGATTCGGATGACCATGGGAGGGACTTGGGAGAGAGGTTTTGCGCGTCTCGTTTGCCGCCGGATGCGCGGCGCCTGCAAGACTATCCTGCTATACTTTGAAAGTTGATGCGTCGCCGCGAAGGCGACAGAGATCTATAACATTACCGGCGCGGCGCAGGCGACGCCAACCCGGGATTTGAGGAGCTGGATGCTGGAATCGGAGGAGGCGGAAGAGCGCTCGACCACACAGGCCGGGCGCGGCCAGAATCTGGTATACACCCTTCCGCATACGACTGAGTCGATTGCGGAATTTCTCACTCCGGTCCTGTCGCGAATCGATCCGGCCGCGGGTGGAACTCAGGTCGTCGTGATCACGCGCGCCGCCGAGACCGCGCTTGCCGTCTCGGAGACCGTGCTGAGGCTCGGAGGCGCGGCCGCCATCGAGGTGGTTCCGGTCACCAGCGCCGCCCGCGCCGCCCGGATCTTCAAGAGCAGGCCCATTCTCGCCGTCGCGGGATCGGCCGAGGAGCTCAGTGCCCTGGTTCGCGCCTCGGTCCTCAAGGTGGACACGGTTCGGACCGTCGTGATTGCATGGGCGGACGACATTTTGGACAATGGGCCGGAGTCGGTAGCCGCGCTCGAGGCACTCCTCGGGGAGCTTGGCGAGGCGGGTCGCGTGATCGTGACGCGAAAGTTGACGCCTGCAGTAGAAGATCTGGTGGAGCGCTACGCCCGCCGGTCGAGGCGCGTCGCTCCTCCTGAAGTCGAAATGCCTCAGACTCCCGAGGATTACCAGTTACCCCATATCAAGTACGTCACCGTCGGCGGATCTGCGCGCACGGATTCGCTCAGGCGACTCCTCGACGATCTCGATCCCCCTTCGGCTACCATCGTCGCTCGCGGAGACCGGGCCGGCGCCCAGGTGCGCGACACTCTCCGCACGCTCGGCTACCGCGATGACGAAAAGGCAATTCGCGTGACGGAGGGAGACGTCGAGGGCGAAACCCACGCCGTGATCTTCTATCACCCGCCGGTGACGACAGCGGAGCTCCAGCGCGCGGCGCGCGGGAAGCCGGTGGAGATAGTGGTCCTCGCTCAGCCGGGTGAAGTCGCGCCGCTGCGCGAGGTCTCCGGCGGAAGGCTGTTGCCGCTCAATCTCAAGGGACCGGAGCGTCGCGCACACAACCGCGATGAATTGGTGAGGCAGGAGCTTCGCGCGGTGCTCGCCAGAGGTGTTCCTCCCCGCGAAGTCATTTTCCTCGAGCCCCTGCTCGAGCAATTCGACGCCGTGGAAATTGCCGCCGCCACACTCCAGTTGCTGGAGCGGGAGAGGGCGCAGCGTCGCCACGCGGCCGAGGCCGCGGCTTCCGGTTCTGGGGCAGTATCGGCTGGCCCTCGTGCGCCGTCTGCCGGGGGCGGGCGCGGCGCGGCTACCGGCGACATGACCCGCCTCTTCATGACCGTCGGCACCCGCGATGGTGTGAAGACCGGGGACTTGATGGGCGCCATCGCCGGCGAAGGAGGAATCCCCGCGGATCGGGTTGGAAAAATCGACCTGCGTGAGAGCCATTCGCTCGTCGAGGTCGCAGCCGCTGATGCAGCATCGGTGATCGCTCGCGTGAACGGCGCGAATATCGGCGGCCGGCGCGTCGTGGTGCGGGCGGAGCGAGATCGCGAGGAGAGAGAGCGTGCGGGCGCCGGACGCCCGGAGCGCCCCGACCGCGGGGGGGGCGGTCGGCCAGGCGGAAGTCGTCCACCGTCCCGCAGCGGACTAGGCGGGAGTCGCCCACCCTCGCGAAGCGGTCCCGGGGGGGGCGGACGAATGGATCGCGGCTCGGAGCGGGGCGCCCCGCATCGCGGCGGTGGATCGCCGGATCGGTCGACCCGCGGAGGTCCACCCAGGAATCGCGACCGCTCGTGAGCGGTCCGTTCCACCAAACCGGCGGATGGATCGAAGTCATCGCGGGGGTCATGTTCAGCGGCAAGAGCGAGGAGCTCATCCGCCGCGTCCGACGCTCGATGATCGCCCGAAAGCGAGTCCAGGTGTTCAAGTCGCACCTGGATTCACGCTACGCAGGCATCTACTCGGTCTCGAGCCACGACGGCCGCGCGGTCGAAGCGATTCCGGCTGACTCGGCCGCTCAGATCGCCCAGCAGATCGATCCGATGGCCAACGTCATCGCCATCGACGAGGCGCAGTTCATGGACGATGGGATCATCCCGCTCGTGACCTCGCTGGCCAGTCGCGGCCGGAGAGTGATCATGGCCGGCACGGACACGGACTTCCGCGGCGAGCCATTCGGAGCGATGCCTGCCCTAATGGCAATTGCGGAGGTCGTGGACAAGCTGCACGCGATTTGCGTTCTCTGCGGGGGCCCCGCCAGCCGCAACCAAAGGTTGATAGGAGGACGGCCGGCACCCTACAACTCGCCTCAGATCATGGTTGGCGGGACGGAGTCGTACGAAGCTCGCTGCCGGATGTGCCACGCGGTTCCTCCGGGAGACGCTGCTCAGGTCCCGCTTCTCTAGTCAGAAGCTCGGACAGGAAAAGTCGCAAGCAGCTGTTTATGCGTGACATGTGTAACACAACGTTCTATCTTGCCCTCGCATTCCGGCTCGGCAGCTGTGGGCTCACCTCAATTCCCGACAGAATGATTCTCATCGGACTGACCGGAAACATCGCGAGCGGAAAATCTGAAGTGGCGAAGATGCTGGAAGATCGGGGCGCTACGCTCATAGATGCCGACGTGCTCGCGCGTGAAGCCGTGGAACCCGAGACCCAGGCGCTCAAGGAAATCGTGAAACGGTGGGGCAAGGATGTCCTCGCCCACGATGGCAGCCTCAACCGCAACGCGCTGAGACAGGTCGTTTTTGCCGATCAGGCGGAGCTCGATGCGCTGAACCGCATCGTGCACCCCGTCGTCACCCGGCTGAGAGACAGGGAGATCGCGGCGGCACGGGCGCGCGGCGACGATCTGGTCGTGTGCGTCATCCCGCTCCTGTTCGAGCGCAACCTCGTGGACGAGTTCCAGGTGATCGTGCTCGTCGACGCGCCCCGGCCGCTCCGGCTCGAGCGACTGGTGTCGACCCGCGGCCTGGAAGAGACCGACGCGATGAACATGATCGCCGCGCAGATGCCCGCCGAGCTCAAGCGGGCACGCGCTGATTTCGTCATCGAGAACACCGGATCGCTCGAAGATCTCGAGCGCGATGTCGATGCGCTCTGGAGCTCTCTTCATCGCGATGCTGTAGAATCGGAGAGCGCCGCGCGGGTTTCCTGATGGCGAATATTCCTGCTGATCTCTCTTACACCGAAGAGCACGAGTACGTCCGCAAGGCCAAGGACGGAACCGTCGAGATCGGAATCACCGACTACGCGCAGGGCGAGCTTGGCGACGTCGTCTACATCGAGCTGCCCAAGGTCGGGACGAAGTTCTCGAAGCACGACGTTTTCGGGACGATCGAGGCGGTGAAGGCGGTGTCGGAGCTGTTCTCGCCGATCGCGGGAGAAGTCGTCGCCATCAACGACC
>JBKKAY010000010.1:0-13950 GCA_046714195.1 Gemmatimonadaceae bacterium | reverse complement strand
GTGAGAAAGCTCGGCGAGACGGGAAAGTCGTCGAGCACCTCCGCCTCCATCGAGAGCCTGTCGTGCCAGCTCGGTTCCCTGGCGAAGCGTGGACGCGAACCCCGTGATCCACGCCAGAACGCCGACATTGATCGAGACGGCGTCGGCATGGGCAGATTCGCCCCGCCCTTCCAGCAGCCGAGTGAGCAGCGCCGCGTTCTCCTCAGGCCCGGCGCCACCGAGTGCTGATACCGGAGCTTCGGCGAGTCCCGCATCGGCCGGGCTGATCGTAATGTGCCGCAGCTCGCCGTCCTTGAGGAGCACGCCGGTAGTCGGTCCGTGCAGCGCGACTTCGTCGAGGCCACTTCCGTGGAGCACGAGGGCCACCTCACGTCCGAGGAGCTGCAGAGTTCGTGCTGCTGCCTCACAGAGATCGGGATCATAGATCCCCATCATCTGCCACTGGGGTCGCGCCGCATTCGCCATCGGTCCCACCAGGTTGAACACGGTGCGGACCCCAAGCGCCCGCCGAACCGGCGCCGCATGGCCCACGCCCGGATGGTATTGAGGAGCAAAGACGAAACAGATCCCCAGCTCGTCGAGACACCGACGGCTCACTTCGGGCGCCGGATCGAGTCGCACGCCCAGGTGCTCGAGTACGTCCGCCGAGCCGCAGCGCGAAGAGACCGAGCGGTTGCCTGTTTTCGCCATCGGGATCCCGACCTCTGCCGCCACGAACGCGGCCGCCGTCGAGATGTTGAGCGTGGAAGCGCCATCTCCGCCGGTGCCGCAACAGTCGGCGAAGCGATAATCCGGCCGGGGAAACGGAAGCACCGACGCGAGCAGAGCTTCCACCGCGCCGGCCATGATCTCGGGAGTCTCTCCTCTCGTCTTTAGCGCGACCAACACGCCCGCCATCTCGATGTCGGAGAATTCGCCCGCCAGCAGCTGGTGGAAAGCGGTGGTGCTTTCTTCCCTGGAAAGATCACGGCGTGTCAGTGTCTCGAGGACATCACGTGCGCGCATCGGTCGCCCATTGGATGACGTTGTCTATGATTCTCCCCCCCTGGGGGGTAAGAATGGATTCGGGGTGGAACTGCACGCCCAGCTGGGGCGCCGTGCGATGGGCCACGGCCATCACGGTGTCGCCGGTCGACGCCAGAGACTCGAGACAGTCGGGCATCATCGAGGCGGCGAGCGAGTGGTAGCGACCCACGGAGAAGGGAGAAGGAACTCCTTCGAACAGCTTTCCCCCATTGTGAACGACCTTCGACATCTTGCCGTGAACTACTTCGCTCGCTGGCGCCACGGTGCCGCCGAACGATTCGATCATCACCTGGTGTCCGAGGCAGACTCCAAACAACGGGATGCCGCCGGCCACGGCGCGGCGTACGAGCTCGATGCAGCATCCCGCGTCGGCGGGTGTGCCCGGGCCCGGCGACAGCACCAGAAGCGAAGGGCCCGGCCCCGCCGCCCGTGCCATGACATGATCCGCTGTGACGGTGTTTCTCCACACCTCCACTTCCGCGCCCCGCCGGGCGAATTCGTCCACGAGATTCCAGGTGAAGGAATCGAAATTGTCGACGAAGATCAGGCGCAACGGCTCAGGCACGTTGATCTCCTGCCGCCGCAATGGCGCGCAACACTGCCTCGGCCTTGCGCCGCGTCTCCAGCGCTTCCGAGTGAGGATCAGAATCGAAAACGATGCCCGCGCCCGCGCGGACGTGGGCGACCCCGTCTCGTACCACCGCGGCCCGAATGACGACGGCCGTGTCCAGCTCTCCATCGTGACCCAGGTACCCGACGGCACCGCCGTAGGCGCCACGGCGGGTGGCTTCAACATCACGAAGGATCTGCGCAGCCCGGATCTTGGGAGCGCCGACCACCGTGCCCATGTTCATCGCCGCCGCGTACGCGTGGAGCGCGTCATGGCCGTCGGCGAGCACTCCTTCCACTTCGGACACGAGGTGCATGACGTGCGCGTAGCGGTCGACGCTCAGAAGCCGTGTCACATGCCTCGATCCGCGACGGCTTACCCGCGCGACGTCGTTTCGCGCCAGATCGACCAGCATCATGTGCTCGGCCGTCTCCTTCTCGTCGAGACGAAGCGCGGCCTCGAAGCGTGTGTCGAGCTCGCTGTCGATCGTCCCGTCGGCTGCCCGGCCGCGCGGAGCCGTTCCCGCGATAGGCCGAATGGTCATGCGGCGTGGAGCTCCGTGTACCTTGACCGAGGTCTCCGGTGAAGCGCCAAACAGGATGGAATCCCGGGCGACCACGTAGAAGAGATACGGACTGGGGTTAGCGCTTCGAAGCCGGGCATACGCGGCAAGCGGGTCGGGACACGGCGCCACGAATGTCCGTGATGCGACGATCTGAAAGACATCTCCCGCGACGATGTGCCGTTTGAGACGGACGACGAGGTCGGCGTATTGCTCGTCGCTCAGATCGACTGAAACACCGTTGGGCGACGACGATGAAGGTGCAAGTGCTTCCGACTTGCCCGCGCTCTCAACGGCCTCCAGCAGATCTCCGATGGCACGAACGGCGTCGTTGTAGTTCTCGGCGCCGCCCGGACCGCCGTACGCATTGGCGACCAGCACGGTGCGGTGCCGAAGATGATTCACGATGACGAGGCGATCGGGCACCACGAACTCGAAGTGCGGCGTGACGATGGTCTCCGCTCCGCCAAAGGGAAGCGTCTCGAAGAGCTCCACCAGATCGTAGGAGAAGATGCCCGCCGCCAGATGGCACGCATCGGCGGGGTGCGACAGCAGGCGAATGCCGAAGATCACGGACCGGAGCACGTCGAGCGGCGATGGAAGCTTGCCGCGCGCGTCCTCGTCATGACCGTCGAGTGCCGGCGCCGGAAAAATCGCGTGGATCGTTCCGCCGGTCAGCGCAACGACCGGGCCGCCCCGGCCGTCCGCGGAATCCGCTCCCTCTCCACGGCCGGTGTCGGCGAGTCGCTCCGCGATCCACGGCAGGATGGAGTGTCCATTCGGCGATACTGCCTCAACCGACACGGTGCGGGCGATACACGTTATCCGGAGAGCGATCCCTACGCCGAGCAGGCTGCGTTCTCCACCATCGGCTCCGGCCTCGGCGGATTCGAAGAGAAAAGTCCCCGTCCGGCGTCCTCCTTCGGAGAGCAGACGGTAGAGGGCGAGCGGATCGGGATTTCCGGTGATCTCCCGCACCAGCGGCAGCACGGTGCCCCGCTCGAGAGAGGCAGTCATTATCGCATCACCTTGCCCACGGCATTTGCTATGGGCCGGAGCTCGCGCATCATGCTGGCGAACTGTTCGGGGAAAAGACTTTGCTGTCCATCCGAGAGCGCATTTGGCGGATCGACATGCACTTCGACCAGAATGCCATCCGCGCCACACGCGAGTGCAGCCTTGGCCATCGCCGGCACGAGCTCGCGGAAACCGGTTCCGTGAGAAGGGTCGACGAGAACAGGCAGATGGCTTCGCTGCTTGATCACCGGAACCGCGCTCAGATCGAGTGTGTTCCGGGTGGCGGTCTCGAAGGTGGTTATCCCGCGCTCGCAGAGAATGACGTTGGGATTTCCCTCCGCCAGGATGTACTCGGCCGCGAGCAGAAGATCATCGACCTTTGCCCCCATCCCCCGCTTCAGAACTACCGGCTTCCGGCTTCGGCCCAGCGCCTGAAGCAGCCGGAAGTTCTGCATGTTGCGGGCGCCTACCTGAAAACCGGCCGCGTATTCCTCGATGAGTGCGACGTCGGAGAGGTCAACCACTTCGGTGAGCGCGGGAAGCCCGGTGGCGCGCGAGGCATCCCGGAGAATGGCGAGGCCCTCGGGCCCAAGTCCCTGGAAGGAGTATGGGCTGGTGCGCGGCTTGTACGCGCCGCCCCTAAGTGCGTGGCCGCCGCTTTCCTTCACGGCGCGGGCGGTAGCCAGCATCTGATCCGCGGATTCGACGGCGCAGGGTCCGGCGACGACGACAAAGGTGCCACCGCCCACCTGGACGCCTCCTACATCGACGATGGAATCGTGTGGATGCAGCTCGCGGCCGACGAGCTTGTACGGCGCCAGAATCGGCTTGACGCTCTCGACCATCGGATCGCTCTCGAGATGCAGGCTCTCGATCGCGCGCTCATCTCCCAACGCCCCGAGCACTACCCGTTCGGCGCCCGGCATGTAAAGGGGACGAAGCCCAAGGGCGGAAATCCGCGACATTAGAATCTCCGCGTATTCCTTGGTAGCTTGTGGCTTCAACACGATGATCATCGATTCGCGCGACCGAAAAAAGAGGGAAAACAAAAAAGCCCACCGCCTAAGCGGTGGGCTCCGTCAAATGCCGTCGTCTGGATTTTGCTAGACTATGCGCACGAGTGCTCACCGCGGGAGAAAGCGCGTGAGGGCCACCAGCTGTTTTGGCTCGTGAGACGTAGCATGACGACAAGTATCTGGGGCGAGACCGGCTACGTCAAGCTCGAATTGACATCCCGTTTCTCAGCCGGGCCGGTTGACCAGAAAACTCTGGAGCGATGATATATTCGTTTCGACCTGCCCGATGCCGGCAGTTCGCCCAACACTAGCTACTACAAATGGATCTCCTGACAGACCCGCAGTCCTGGCTTGCACTCGGAACGTTGCTCGCTCTCGAGATCGTCCTCGGCGTCGACAACGTCGTTTTCATATCGATTCTGGCCGGCAAGCTGCCCGCCGATCAGCAAAAACGGGCGCGGACAATAGGCCTCGCGCTGGCCCTGATCACGCGCATTCTGCTGCTGCTGTCCCTCGCCTGGATGATCAGGCTTACCGCGCCGCTTTTCTCGGTGGTGGGCCAGCCGTTCTCCGGTCGCGATCTGATCCTGATCGTGGGTGGACTATTTCTCATCGCCAAGAGCACTCATGAAATGCACGGGCGCCTCGAGGGAGAGGACGGAAAATCCACCACTCAAGTCTATCCGTCTTTCTGGAGCGTAATAGTCCAGATACTCCTTCTGGACATAGTGTTCTCGCTGGATTCGGTGATCACGGCGGTCGGAATGGTCGACAGGATCGAGATCATGGTCACGGCGGTGATCCTCGCACTGATCGTGATGCTCGTCGCGTCGGGGACCATCAGCGGCTTCGTCGAGCGCCATCCGACCGTAAAAATGCTGGCACTCGCCTTCCTGCTCCTCATCGGCACGACGCTTATCGTCGAAGGCTTTGGCCAGCACATCCAGAAGGGCTACATCTACTTCGCCATGGCGTTCTCACTGTTCGTCGAGATCCTGAACCAGAGGGTCAGGAAGAAAACCGTGTCGACCCCGGTTCACCTGCGCAGCCAGTACAAACCAGAATCAGGCGGGTAAGCGGCCGCCGCCATCTCTTGGCCGGCCTGGCTCAGCGCGATCGAATCCGTGGACCGCGGTTCGCCCGCGTCAGGTTGAGGGGCGAGGATGGCTGAATCCTTTCGACCGGCGGCGGCTCGGGTGCTGCCGAGACTTTGTCCGCGGTGGAATCTCCCGGGATCCAGCGCTCGGCCCAGATCCCGATCTCGCCCAGGGCCTTCTCGAGCGAGCGGCCCTTTTCTGTCAGCTCGTACTCGACCCGTACCGGGGTCTCCGGAATGACCCTCCGGGTTACCAGGCCTTCCGTCTCGAGAGATCGCAGGCGCTCCGAGAGCATCCGATCAGTTAGGTCGGGAATGGCGGCCTTAATGAGGGCATACCGGGTCTTTCCCTGAAGTAGGGTCCGGATAATCGCCCCAGTCCACCTACTACCGATGAGCTCCACCGCGCGGTGGAACCGGGCACAAACGGGAGAAACTGTCTCAGCCATGGCCAAAAAGAGACTAGAGTATTGAGCTTGACACAAGTAGCTTACTAAAGTATACTACCATGCAATTCATAAGTAAAGCCCTTTCGGGGCACCGGATACCAGAGGAGTTTATGACAGCAACAGCAACGGCGGAGACCGCTAAGAAGAGCGGCGCCACCACGGCCTGGAAGCTCGACCCAGCGCACACCGTGGTCGAATTCTCGGCCAAGCACATGATGATTACCACCGTGAGAGGGCGGATCGCCGACGTCGAAGGCACCATCTACACGGACGAGAAGGATCCAAGGAAATCGTCGGTAGAGGCGACCCTTAAGGGCGCCAGCATCGACACCCGTAGCGACCAGCGGGATCAACACCTTCGTTCCGGCGATTTCCTGAACGTGGAGCAGTTTCCCGAGATCAGATTCAAGAGCACCCGGATCGAAGGCGACAAGGACAACTTCAAGCTCACCGGAAACCTGACCATCCGCGACGTCACGCGTGAAGTGACGCTCGACGTGGAATACGGTGGTAAGAACCGCGATCCATGGGGTGGAGAGCGCGTCGGCTTCAGCGCATCGGCGAAAATCGACCGGCGCGATTTCGGACTGACCTGGAACCAGGCTCTGGAGACAGGCGGCGTTCTGGTCGCGAATGACATCAAGATCAGCATCGATGCCCAAGCTGTAAAAATCGTCTGATCTCTCTTTTCAGGCATGGGTCCGCTAGCGAGCGACCGAATGTGCTCGCCAGCGGATTTTTTGCATTTGGCGCCGTGAAGCGATGCGTCCGCACCACCTAAGCCTCTGCCCGCCGCGATTTCCTCGCTACTGACGGAATCCTATCTTAGGTTTGCGCGAAATCTTGAGAGCGGAGCGAGAATGCACCGAGGACTTGTCATTGCGGTCGTCATGCTTTGTGTGTGGGTGGAAAACGCGCACGCCCAGGTGTGCAGGGTGGCCGAGGGCACGAACGAGGCGAAGCTTCTGGCCTTCTACACGGCACCCCTCTCGTTCTCGATTGCGACAGCGCCACGGGTGACTGAAGCGGGATACATCCGGCTGGGCGCCGAGCTCGAGTACGTGCCCAAGCCCGACCCGGCTCTCGAGCAAACCGGAGCTTGCTTCACGCAGAAGAGTGAAGAGACGTCTCTGTCGCCCGTATTTGGCCGGCCGAGAATAACGATTGGCATCCCGTTGGGCTTCACCATCGAGCTCGCTTATCTGCCACCGATCACGATCGCCAGGGCCACTCCAAACCTGTTCAGCTTTGCCGTCGCGCACGCGAGCAACTTCTCGTTCGGGCCGCGAGGCGGGACGACGTTGATGCTTCGCGGCCACGGAACCTACGGCACGGTGAAAGGCTCCATCACCTGCCCATCGGGCTCGCTTCAGCAGACAACTCCGACCGGTCCGTGTTATGGAACCGAGCCTTCAGAAGACACCTTCCGCCCCAACATGTTCGGGGGCGAGATCGCGCTCGGCATCAGCCCAACCTCACGGGGCATCTCAGTTTATGCAGGAGCCGGAGCCAACCGGATCGACCCACACTTCAGGGTGGGCTTCACCGACCTCACTGGATTCGTGGATACCACCAGAGTCGAGCTGCAGGAGCCCATGACACGGGCGACTGTGTTCGGCGGCGTGACGGCGGTGGTGAGACAGGCATTCGATATCGGCGCGCAGATCTATTCGGTCCCCGCCGATGCCACCCTCTTCAGGCTGATGGGCGGCTTCCGATTCAGGTGATCGGCATGCTTTCTGTATCGTAAGAAGGCATAACCCGATCGAGGAAGATATGAAGCCAGGCTGGCAGCACGTGAAGGAAGCGATCACCACCGATCAGAAGAACCTGACGGACGATGAGCATATCCATGAAGAAGAGAAGCACGAGCTCAAGTCGAGCGAAAAAGACGGCAAGGACATAGGCCTGATTCCGAAAAAAGGCAAGAAATCCAAGCCTGCCGCCAAGAAATAACTCCTCAACGAAGAAGCCCCTCTTTCGAGGGGCTTCTTCTACAGGATACAGCGGTGAGATCAGACCGTGAGCATGCGACCGAAGTTTTCCGGATCGATCGGGAGTGTGAAGGATTGGACACCGTGTCGAGTGGCGACGCGGCGCACCTCGGCCTCGAATCTGAAAGGACTGAAAAGAATCGGCTTTGCTCCCGAGTCGCGCACCGCGGCGAGAAGTGACTCAGTGCAATCCTGATGATCGCAGTCCACCACGACCACCACTGGCCTCTCGCGACGGATCGTGTCTTCGGCGATTTCGGCTCTGCCCAGATAAATCGGCTCCAGCCCTTTGAGCTCCACCATCAAGCCAAGCAGCGCGGCGACCACTTTCCTCGCGCGCGAGAATCAACACCTTGCCCAAATGCAGCAATCCGAAAGAAACCATGGCCTACCGGCAACTTGTGGACCCATCAAGGATTTTTTCGTGGCGTGAAAGGGGAAAAGTTCAATAGAAACTGCTTCTGGCGGCTCCCGTGTACGCCGTAGATATTCTAGGAACAAATGTCCACTTCTGACTCCGTCCAGTCAGAATGGCGGAGAAACCATTGCCGCAACGCATGTGAGCACACTGTCGGAAGACACAATGAAGGAGCTCAGGTCTGCGCTGACGGACCAGCTCAAGAAGCCCGACAGTCCGACGACGGAGCTGACGACACTCCTTCGTGAGATTGGACGTGAAGCTCGCGAGAAGGAAATACGTCCTGAGGAGCTGATCATTATCTTCAAGCAGCTGTGGAATTCTCTCGCCGAGTCGCTGCGTCCCCAGAACGTCGATCAGTACGAGCGGATACGCCAAAGACTGGTGACGCTCTGCATTCAGGCGTACTACGCCGAGCAGTAGCGGAGCGATTTTCTGCCGACTGGGCGGCATCGTCCGCGGCATACCTCTGGCGTTGATCATCTGACGTGGCAACCGCAATCCCTCCTAAAGCACCGCCAACAATTCTGAGTCGTCTCTTCGGCCGCTCCCGGAACGGAGTGGGTGAAGAGCTAGTCGGTCCGATTCGCGGCGAAGTTCTCGGTGCCGAGCGGCTCGGAGAGCGCGCACGCGCCGTAGCCCGCGCACACCACCTGCTGCCGGCTCAGAAGCAGCGCGGCGTCGGGCCGTTGCTGCTTCGGCTGGAAGACACGAGGGGAGTTCTCGACCGCGTCTACCACGAGATGAACATCGGCGCCGAGCAGGGTCTCGACATCAGCCCCGCCGGCGACTGGTTGCTCGACAACTTCTACATCGTCCAGGAGCACATCCGGGAGATCCGCACCAACCTCCCGAAGGGCTACTACGAAGAGCTGCCCAAGCTCGCGACCGGCTCGCTGGCCGGGTATCCCCGTGCCTACGAGGTGGCGATCGAGCTGATCGCGCACACCGAAGGCCACCTGGATCTCGACAACATCACTCTGTTCGTGCGCGAGTATCAGAGTGTCACGCCGCTCAGGATGGGCGAGTTGTGGGCGATTCCGACGATGCTTCGACTCGGCCTCGTCGAGAACATTCGCCGCATGGCGCTGCGCGTCGCCGCGCGGCTCAAGGAAGTGGAATCGGCGGACAGGGCAGCCGCCAATTTGCGCGAGGCGAGCGAGGAATCGCACCAGAAGCTGGCCGCGGCACTCGCTTCATTCGTCGCCAATCACCCTCCGTTCACTCCGACCTGGGTCGCTCGCTTCCTCCAGCAGGTCCGGTCGTACCAGACGAATTTCACGCCGCTCATCTGGCTCGAGCAGTGGATAGGCGAAGACGGGCCGAGCGCCGAGGAAGCAGCGACACGTTCGAATCGTCGCGTGGCTCTCACTCAGGTCACCGTCGCCAACAGCATTACCAGTCTCCGCACCATCTCGCGACTGGACTGGAAGGATTTCGTCGAATCACAGAGCCTGACCGAGCGGCTGCTGCGCGAGGATCCTTCAGGACACTACGCCGGAATGACGTTTGGAACGCGGGATCACTACCGCCACGTAGTCGAGCACGTCGCCAAGCGGGTAAAACGCCCCGAGGAGGAAATCGCCAAGGAAGCGGTTGCTCTCGCCCGCGGCGCCGACCAGACGGACGTGAGACATTCTCATGTCGGCTACCACCTGGTCGACCACGGCCGCAGCGTCCTCGAGCAGAAGGTCGGATACACACCGCCTTTCAGGGAGAGACTGCACCGCTGGACGCAGCGCCATCCGAACTCATTGTATTTCGGCGGCATTTTGCTTTTCACGGGATTGGCACTGGCCACGATTCTCCAGGTGGTCAATGGAGTATCTCTCCCGGTTCTGGGTGTGATGGGCCTGCTCGCACTCATTCCCGCGAGTGAGATCGGCATCAGTGTCATCAATCAGCTCGTCACTACGGTGATGCCGCCGCGGCTGCTGCCGAAGCTCGAGATGCGCGAACACGGCATTCCCAACGAACACATGACGGCGGTGGTCGTGCCGACTCTTCTCTCGAGCCCACGCGGAGTGGAGGAAGCACTCGAGCACATCGAGGTACAGTATCTCGCGAACCGGGATCCCAACCTGCGCTTTGCGGTCTTGAGCGACTTCACCGATGCTCCGACCGAGAATCGGGAAGGAGATGAGGCGATACTGATCGCCGCGACGACGGGCATCCGCCTGCTCAACTCGAAATACGCCAATGGCGGGCCCGATGTCTTCTTTCTCTTCCATCGTCCGCGACTCTGGAACGCGAAGCAAAATGTCTGGATGGGCTGGGAGCGAAAACGGGGAAAACTCGCCCAGTTCAATCGCTTCCTGCGAGGCGGGGCCGGAGATGCCTTCAGCACGATTGTCGGCGACACGAGCAGACTGGTCGAGATCCGCTACGTAATCACGCTCGATTCGGACACCATACTTCCGCGCGACGCGGCGCAGCTGCTTGTCGGCAGCATCTCACACCCGCTCAACCGCGCGCGATTCGATCCCAAGGTCGGACGCGTGACACGCGGCTACGGAATAGTTCAGCCACGGGTGGGCGTCTCTCTCACCAGCGCGCACCACTCGTACTTCGCTTCGATCCACTCCGGACATCCGGGCGTCGACCCGTACACCACGGCCGTCTCGGACGTCTATCAGGATCTGTACGGCGAGGGAAGCTTCACTGGAAAGGGCATCTACGAAGTGGATGCCTTCGAAGAGGCGACGCACGGGAGATTTCCCGAGAACACTCTGCTCAGCCACGACCTGATCGAAGGGACGTACGCACGGGCCGGACTGGCGACGGACATCGAGCTCTACGACGACTACCCCGCGCGGTACCTGACTTTTACCCGCCGCAAGCACCGCTGGATTCGCGGCGACTGGCAGCTGCTCGGCTGGCTCCGCCGGACCGTTCCCGGTCCCGACGGTCCAGAGCACAACCGGCTTTCGGCAATCTCGCGCTGGAAGATCTTCGACAACCTGCGCCGAAGCCTGGTGGAGATAACACAGCTGGTGCTGCTGATCACCGGCTGGTTCGTGTTGCCGGGATCGGTGCTGAGCTGGACGGGAATCGCTCTCTTGGTGATCGGATTCCCGTGGCTTCTGTCGCTGGCGATCTCGCTGGTGAGACCGCCGAGGGATCAGTCGTGGCTCGCCTACTACATCGCCGTCGGACGCGATGCCATGACCAACGCGCAGCAGTTCGCGCTGGCAGTCGTGTTTCTTCCACACCAGGCGGTGGTATCACTCGACGCCATCCTCCGCACGCTGTACCGGCTGTTAATCAGCAAGAAGAAGCTCCTCGAGTGGCAGACGGCGTCGCAGGTCGAGCGCGCGCTCGGAGCCGGGTCACAGTTGGAGCACTGGCGGAAAATGTGGCCGGTGGGCGCCCTTTGCATCGGGCTGGGCGCCGCAATAGCGCTGCACGTGACAGTCGGCGCCGGCAGCTCCGACGAGCGGTTCATATTCGTGATCGGCACGTTCTCGCTGCTGCTGGTATGGGCCTCGGGCCCGAGCATCGCCTTCGCGCTCAGCCAGCCATCGATCCTCGGCGAGGTGCATCTCACGGAGGCGGAAAGAAAAGCCGCCGTCCGGTACGCGAAGCTCCACTGGGCATACTTCGACGAGTTCGTCACCGAGGAAACCCACTGGCTGGCGCCGGACAACTTCCAGGAGGATCCGTCTCCCGTCATCGCCCGCCGGACGTCGCCCACCAACATCGGCCTCCAGCTCCTGTCCATAGTCAGCGCCGTAGATCTTGGCTTCATCACGCGCACCGACATGATCGACCGGCTGGAAAAAATATTCCGGTCTCTGGAGCGGATGCGCCGGTATCACGGACATTTCTTCAACTGGTACGAGTTGGGTGAGCTGCGCGTGCTGGAGCCCGGGTACGTCTCGACGGTCGACAGCGGAAACTTCGCCGGGCATCTGATCGCCCTCAAGCAGGGCTGCTTCGAGATGCTCAAGGATCCTGCCTGCACCGTGGAGGATGCCAAGCGCCTGAGAGCGATCGCCGAGCGGGCTCACGCGTACGCCGTGGAGATGGATTTCCGGTTCCTGTTCGACGAGAAGCGCAAGCTCTTCACGATCGGATATCACGTCGGCTCGAACGCGGTGGACAATTCCTATTACGATCTCCTCGCCTCGGAATCGCGGCTGGCGTCGTTCATCGCCGTGGCCAAGGACGACGTTTCTGTTGACCACTGGTTCAGGCTGGGTCGCCAGCTCACCGCCACCTCGGGCACACGAACGCTCCTCTCCTGGAGCGGAAGCATGTTCGAGTACCTGATGCCGGCGCTGGTGATGCAGACTTTTCCGTTCACCCTCCTCGACCAGACCCACAAGGGATCGGTGAAGCGCCAGATCGCGTATGGCGCGGAGCGGGGCGTTCCGTGGGGAGTGTCGGAGTCGGCGTACGCGGTGCGCGACCGCGCCCAGACGTATCAGTACCGCGGTTTCGGAGTGCCGGACCTCGCGCTCAAGCGGGGCCTGAGCAAGGAGCTCGTCGTCGCCCCCTATGCGACGCTCTTGGCGATGCTGGTCGAGCCACACCAGTCGCTCAGGAATCTGGCGGTGCTCGAGGGCGAAGGCGCTCTCGGTCCCTACGGCTTCCGCGACGCGCTGGACTACACGCGCCCTTCGCCCGGATCGAGGAAGACGATCGTGTGCACCTACATGGCGCACCACATCGGGATGAGCATCGTCGCGCTGGACAACGTCCTCAACCGACAGGTATGGCCGCGCCGCTTCCACACCGATCCTCTGGTGCGCTCGGCGGAGCTGGTGCTGCAGGAGCGGATTCCGCGCAGACTCACCGTGCAGGACGTTCAGGGAGACGATGCGGCGCGGGTGCCGAGCGAGACCGAGAAGCCGGCAGTGCGCGAGGTGGAGACACCGCATACTCCGCAGCCGGTGGTCGGCGTATTGGGAAGCGTGCCGTACACCTCGCTCATCACCAACGCCGGCGGCGGCTTCAGCCGTTACGGCAATCTTGCCGTCACGCGCTGGCGTCACGACAGCACCCGCGACAACTACGGCCAGTTCTGTTATCTGAAGGACGTCGCAACGGGACAGGTGTGGTCGACCGCGTATCACCCCAGCGGGACGGAGCCGCAGTGGTACCGGGTGCTGTTCGCGAGCGACAGGGTCACGTTCATCAGGCGGGACGGCGACATCGATACGGTCACCGAGATCGCCGTGGCCTCCGACGACGCGGCCGAAGTGAAGCGCGTCACTCTCACCAACCGGTCGCTGCAGCCGAAGGAGATCGAGCTCACCAGCTACTCGGAGATCGTGCTGACGACGCCCGACGCCGATCGCGGCCATCCGGCGTTCCACAATCTGTTCGTCCAGACCGAGTGGCTCGAGGCGAACGCGGCGTTACTGGCTACACGGCGGCCCCGCTCGGCGACCGAAGCGAGTATCTGGTGCGCGCACGTCGTCGCCTGTGGTCCCGAGATGGTCGGTAGTGTCACGTGTGAAACCGACCGGGCGAGATTCGTCGGGCGTGGAAGGTCGGTGAGAAATCCGCTTGCTCTCGACGAGGGCGCCGAGCTGAGCGGAACGGTCGGCGCGGTGCTGGATCCGGTGATGTCACTGCGTGTGCGCGTCGTAATCCCCGCGGGCGCTTCGGCGCACGTCGCATTCACGACTTTCGTCACCGACCAGAAGGCGCGGGCGATCGAGCTCGCCGATCTGTATCACGATCCGTACAGCGCGCGCCGGGCACTCGACCTTTCCTGGGCGCAGGCGCAGGCAGAGCTGCGCGATCTGGGAATT
>JBKKAY010000009.1:0-15419 GCA_046714195.1 Gemmatimonadaceae bacterium | reverse complement strand
TTCTTCATTTGGACTTCCCCCTCGTTATGAGATCGAGCAAGCCTTCCGTTGTGCTGGAGCTTTTCTTCGCCTTCCCCTTACTCGCCTTGGACCGGCTTTCACCGAACAGCACCTTGCCGTTCGCTGGCCGGTTCCGGACAGCGGACGCACAATCCGTCGGCGCCGGCTGCTGGCCGGCAGGAACGCCGGTTATCCATATCCGGCACATACCGGCCGGTGGCGCGAAGCCCTTGGGCACGACCGGGTCGCGGCGCGACTGTTCTGCCTGCGTCCTCTCCGACCTGCCCTGTGCTTCCGCGACACCAGCCGACAGGACGAGTCCCAGGACGGCGGGGGCGAAGAAGCGCCAGAAGGAGGTGATTGGGGTGGTGCGATGATGAATCATGGCCCTATGGGGTGCACGAGGGGTGCCAAGCCGTGCCAGAAGCACTAAGCTCTTATATAACAACGACTTACATTATGGAATGTAACAGGTTCCGGAAGCTAGGTGTCCTCCGTAAGTGACGGGGAATTGACACACTGATCGCCTATCCTAAACCCCCGGTTTTCAGTCCCCGAAGGAGATTCCGGTGGCGCGCGCTGTCAGCATGGTGTCGTGATCCAGCTCGACGCGTTTCGCGTGCTGTAAGACCTCCTCCAGCAGCACGGTCACGATGTGCGGGGACTGGAGCGCGATCATGTGGTTCCACTTCCCGTCCGCCACCGCACGGACCGCCGCGCCACCGAACCGCACCGCCAGCAGGCGGTCGTAGCTGGTGGGCTGTCCGCCCCGTTGGAGGTGCCCCAGCACCAGCGACCGGCACTCCTTCTTCGTGTTCTCCTCGATCTCGTCCATCAGCCGCTCCGCCACACCGCCCACCCGGATGGCCTGTCCCGGCCTCGACTTTCCCCGAATTGCCGGACCCTCCCCCTTCGGGTATGCGCCCTCGGCGATCACGACGATCGAAAAATGCCTCCCGGCGCGATCGCGCGCCCTGATTTTCTCGCAGACTTTCTCGATGTCGTACGGAATCTCGGGAATCAGTATGACGTCGGCGGTTCCGGCGAGCCCTGAGTGCAGCGCGATGAACCCGGCGTGGCGTCCCATCACCTCGAGCACGATCACGCGGTCGTGGCTCTCGGCCGTGGTGTGCAGCTTGTCGATCGCATCGAGCGCGGTGTTCACCGCGGTGTCGAAGCCGAAGGTGGTGATCGTGCCGGCCACGTCGTTGTCGATGGTCTTGGGCACGCACACGATCTTCATGCCCTTCTGACAAAGCCTGTGCGCGATCCCGAGCGAGCCGTCGCCGCCGATCGATATCAGCGCGTCGATCCCGAGCTTGCGGGCGTTCTCGATCACCTCGTCCGAGCGGTCGACTTCCGTGCAGCTGCCGTCGGGCGCGTACACGGGGTAGCTGAACGGATTGCCGCGATTGGTCGTGCGCAGGATCGTGCCGCCCAGGTGCGCGATACCGCGCACGGACTCCTTGTCCAGCGGGATCACTTCATCGTCGCCGAGCAATCCCGCATATCCCTTCTTGATGCCGAGGACTTCCCAGCCGCGGTTCACGGCCGAGAGCACGGCGGCGCGGATAACGGCGTTGAGTCCCGGCGCGTCACCCCCTCCGGTGTTCAACGCGATTCTCATGGTTCTAGGATCTCTTCTCCAGTATGGAAATCACTTCGCCCGGTTTGGCGTGCCGTCCGGTCTTCGATTTCTCGAAGATCGCCTGGCCATCGCAAACGACCTCGAAGCGCCCACCCTTCGACGGAATGAGCTTGACCTCCGCATCGGGAAAGCGTCCTCGTATTTCCGCCGCCAGACCGGCAGCGCGGGGCTCGTATGTTCAAACGGTGCAGTATTCGATGCTGATGTTCACGTCAGTCTGAAAATGTCGGTGAAACAGCGGGTATACAGTGGGAAGATTCGGAGACCGTCGCCATGCTGCTCATATGCTATCTAACACGGCCTCTCGAATAAAGGATAAGATGCGGGCCGCATTCACGCTCATAGAGCTGATGATCACCCTCGGCATAGTTAGCATACTCTCGGCCATTACCATCCCGAAGGCGGGGCGGTTTCTCGACGGCATCCACGTGAGCGGCGCGGTACGCGAGATTGCCGCGCTGTTCAACACCGCGCGCCACATCGCGATTGCGCGATCGAGCCGGACGTTGGTCGAGATCGATGCGGCGGCGCGGACGATCCACGTCGTGATCGACGGCGATACGGTCCGAACGCGCGAGATCGGACAAGTCCACGGCGTTACGATCGAGACGACCCGCCCGCGGATGTCCTACTCCGCGTCCGGTCTGGGCTATGGCGCCGCGAATCTCAGCGTCGTCGTGCGACGGAGGTTGTCCGTCGATACCGTTTTCGTGTCGCGACTGGGTCGCCTGCGGCATTGACCTCCGAGCCATCGATCGCGACGCCGGGCTCGGCCGTTTTCGGGAGCTCCGCCGGCACATCGCTGGCATTCTCCGACCCGTTGGTGCTGGTTCCGAAGTCGTAGCCGGGCACCGAGATGCGCGGTATCTGCTGGCCGATCATTCTCTCGATAGTGCGCACCATCGCGATCTCATCGGGAGACATGAACGTGTAGGCATCGCCGGTGGCGAGAGCACGCCCGGTGCGGCCGATCCGGTGAACGTAGTCCTCCGGCTGCTGCGGAACGTCGTAGTTGATGACGTGCGAGATCCCCGAGACGTCGAGCCCGCGCTGGGCGATGTCGGTGGCGACCAGCACGCGGATCTCACCGGACTTGAAGCCTTCGAGCGCGCGGGTGCGCTCGCCCTGAGATTTGTCGGCGTGCATGGCGGTCGCGGCGATCCTCGCCTCGGTGAGATGCCGGACGACCCGGTCGGCTCCGTGCTTGGTTCTGGTGAAGATGAGGACGGAGTCCATGTCGGATTTCTTGAGCAGCTCGACGAGCAGAGTGCTCTTGCGCTCGCGCGGCACCGGATAGACGGCGTGGGTGACGGTGCTTGCAGCTTCCGAGCGGCGTCCGACCTGCACCACCACCGGCTGACGCAGATACTTCCGGGCCAGCGCTTCGACCTCGGGCGGCATCGTCGCGCTGAAGAGAAGCGTCTGCCGATACTTCGGGACCTCGCTCACGATCCGGTTCAGCTGCGGCGCGAATCCCATGTCGAGCATGCGATCGGCTTCGTCCAGAACCAGAACCTCGAGGTCGTCGAACACGACGTTCTGGCGCTCCATGTGATCGAGCAGCCGGCCGGGTGTCGCCACGACCACGTCGACCCCGCGCCGAAGCGCCTTCGACTGCGGCTCGATCCCGACTCCGCCGAAAATCGGAACCACCCGGAGATCGGTGTACTTGCCGTACTTCCGAAAGCTTTCCTCGACCTGCGCGGCCAGCTCACGGGTCGGAGTGAGGATCAGGACGCGGACGCGATGCATCGGCTCGCCGGAAGAATCGGTGAGCGGTGCGCTGATCAGATTGTGGACGATGGGCAGCGTGAAGCCGGCGGTCTTGCCGGTGCCGGTTTGCGCCAGGCCGATCAGGTCCCGTCCCGCCAGGGCGAGCGGTATGGCCTGCTGCTGGATGGGAGTGGGGTGGGTGTAGCCCGCATCGCGCACCGCGTGCAGGACTTCGGGCGCAAGATCGAGCTCGGCGAATGACACCCCGGTAACTAGTTCTACCTCTACCGCCCGTTCGACTGTCTCTTCACTCATTTATTCGGAATATAACCCGCTGCCGGATGACGGCGAAAAAAGGAGATCAGGGCGGCATTTACCTCCTCCGAGGTCTCCTCCGGTACGACGTGGCCAGCGTCGGCGATCTCGATAAGCTCGATTCCGGGAATCAGACGCTCGTATAACTCGATCTCGCGGCGAGGCATGAGATGGTCGCGGCTCCCCCAGATACCGATCGCAGGAATACGTACCGGGTCTAGGCGCCGGTGCCTTGCCGCGTTCCAGTCGTACGCATGGAGCAGGTCGCGGAGCGCGTCCGACGACTCGGGGAACTGAGTCGGGGCCCAGTACTGATCGACATCTTCTTCCGTACAGCAGCCGCGTTTTCCGTACACTCGTGCGAGCGCGATTCTTACCGCGAATCGCGGCACGAATCGGCGGAGTACGGGGACCAGGAAGCGCGGAGTCAGGAGACGGTAAAGCCACATCGGTCCGACGCCACTCAATCCGACGGGCGATAATAGCGCGAGAGAATTTGCGCGGCCCGGGTAGCGCGCGACAAAATGGTAGAGCAGCGAGCCTCCCATCGAGTGGCCGACGAGCCCCGGCCGATCGAGCCCGAGTGCATCCAGAATCTCACGGAGGTGGTCGACGAGCGCCTCGACCGTGTATTCGTCCTCACCGGACGGCTTGTGTGAGAGTCCATGACCCTTGAGATCTACTGCGATGGCTCGATAGCCCGCCTCACTCAGCGCGGGCATGTTTTGCCGAAACGCGTATACCGAGCATGCCCAACCCGGGACGAGTAACACCGGCGGGGACGCTGGATTCCCCAGCTCGACGACGCGAATTTCGATTCCCGATGGCAGCCGCGCGAACCACACGCGGTAGGCTGGATCCCCCGCCGGAAACATCTCCTCGGGGCTGAGGCGGCCCTTACGGCCAGGTCTCGTCATCAGATCAGATCAACTCGATTTCCCTGCCCAGAAGTTTTCCGATCAGGCCAATGCGGAAGGTTACGTCCGTCCACTTGGATTCGGGGCCGCTGCCGTCCTCGAGCGGGAAGGTCGACCACGCCCATTGGTGATGGGTGCTCGGCTTCTCCGTTCCCTTGTGTGGATGCCACACCCCTGACCGGTCGCGGTCATCGACGAAGCGCTCGAAGAGCTTCATCCAGCCCTCGTTGCGGCGCAGAAAATTGAGTCGCGCCATCGTCTCCAGCCACATCAGTGCGAACGGTATGTCGGCGTCCACGGCGTTCCGGTGGGGAAGCATGTCGCCCATCGCCAGGTGCGGCTGCGACACCATCTTCTTGCCATAGAGCTGGAGCGCCTCCTGCCGCGGCAACGGCTGGGTGATCCAGTCGTAGATCCGCTCCACCTCGGAGAAATGCTCGTGGCGGAAGATCGGCATGTGGGCGAGCATCGTCAGGGTGTAGAGCGACGGCGGCGCCGACTCGGGCGCGAGCACGTGCACGTTGCCCACTCTCATCCAAGGCTTTTCGCCCAGGGGTGAGTTGAGGTACGACACCGTGCGCTCGAGGATCCGGCGTGCCGCTCCGCGAAGACGTGGATCGTTCTCGTAGCCACACTGCGCGAGAGTCGCCGCCGCGGCTTCGCGAAACAGGCCGCGGCTCCGGCGCACCAAATCGTCATCCCTCGTTCTGGTGGCCAGCTCGAACAAAAACGCGGGATCGTTGTCTTCCGCCAGAAGGCGGAAAAGCAGCCGCCGAGCGAGTATGAGTGGCGGGGATTCCGGGCTCCAACCGTACTCGATCAGCCGTCTTGCGGCCGGGACGGTGCCGACGTGGGCAAAATCATGGCTGGTTTTCGAGGGAAGAGAGAGGATGGAGTGGTTCCACGTTCCATCCCGCTGCTGGGTCGCCGCCAGCTTGATCGCCGGCCGGTGCGAATACGGCAGCCAGTCGAGGGTTTTTGGGGACGGCTCAGTGATGCGCGCAACGTCCGCCATCGAACGGTATTTGATGGGGGCAGACCCGTGCTCCAGCAGCCAGCTCAAAGGAAAGGTGAGTGGCTCGGGAGCAGGAGTGTAAATCGATGGGATTACGTCGGGGGCGGCACTGGGTGCAGTCAAAATCGGTGCTCGATACGAGAATAGGGGCCGACGAACCAGGTTCGCAGCCGGCAGCGCCGGAAGAATAGCCTATTTTCGGCCGGAAGCTAGGGGCGGGTCTCTAAGTTACTGCCACGTAAGCGTTTAGGCGTGGGAGGTTTCCCCGGTGCCTCCACCCGGTGCCCACGCCGCTTTGTGCCTGGTTGAATGCTCAGTTTCACCCAACCTTTTCCCCATCTTTGGCGTATTAACGTCGGGGCGGTATCACGCGTCTCCCACACACATCAACGGAGAAGTAATGAAGGCTATTCTCGTAGCTGCACTCGTGGTCGGCCTATGTGCTGGCGTGACATCAGTTTCCGCGGCACAGGTCGAGCGTCAGCAGGGCGACTCACAGCGCGGTCGCGGGATGGGCGGGCGGATACTCGAGGGCATCACCCTAACCGATGCGCAAAAGGTTCAGCAGAAGGCGATCCGCGAGAAGTACGCGCCACAGTTGGAGAGTCTGCGGAAGACCGCGCAGGTGACCGGTACTCCGATGGATCAGAACAAGCTGCGGGAGATTCAATCAGCGCAGATCGCCGAGATTCGCACGATCCTGACGCCGGAGCAGCAGGTAATCTTCGACAAGAATGTGGCAGAGATGCGTGCGAGGATGGCCGAGCGCAGGTAACGCAACAACGGAAAACGCAATAACGGTAAACGCACAACGCAACGGCCCCTGTAGCTGACTGAGCGGCCGTTACAACGCGTTGAGCTCCGCTTTCGCTTCGGAGAGATACCCCATCTCGCGGACCACGCTCTGCGCCTGCTGGGTCACCATGGTCAATCCGCCCGAGGGAGCGCTGAATCCGCCCGAGCGGAATCGCGCCAGCTCCAGCCGCATCGTCCGCAGCAACTGGCGGCAGTGCTCCAGCTTTTCGGTCGCTTCCTTCCGTTTGCGTGAGACTTCCACCAGCGCGCGTCGCTGGCGTCTCAGATAGGCAAGGCGCCGCACACGCTCTTCGCTGGCCTTGTACTCGAGCGGATTTGCCTGGAGCTCCAAGGTGTCGATCTCGGCCTCCACCGACTCAGCGCTCTCGCGCCCGGTGCTGCGTTCCATATCCATGAGCGAGTTCGCGAGCTGCTGGACTTTCCGGAACACCGCGTCGGCGGACGTCGCGACTTCCGGAATCTGCTCGCGATCGTCGGGCGGCATGTTGAGCAGCTGCCGGTGAATCTCCCGGTGATCCGACTCGGCTTCCCGAACCGTGCCCCCGTAACGCGAGTCGTCGAAAGCGTTGGGCGATATTCTGGCCGACGGCATCATGCCGGTAGGCGCCGCGCCTGTCCGCGGATATGGCTGGTACGACTGTGACGCCGGCGGAGTCGGGATCGGGGAGAAAAGCCCCGGTCCTCTGGCTCGCGCGCGGGCGCGCACCTCTCCGCGCTTCTTCTCGTCGAAGAGCGCACGGGCGTCGTCCAATGTTTCGGCCGCGACGTCGAAAATGAGCCGGTCGCGCGGCTGACGGAATACGTCGCGCCAATCGTAGCCCGCGGCCCACAGCTTCGAGTACTTGAAGGCGAGAAAGACCGTCCACATGACGGTGAAGAACAGGAAATCGCGATCGCCGAAAAGCGAGATCGGGACGAGGATCGCGTTGACGGCCAGATAGGGAGCCAGCTTCCGTCGGAACGCCACCACCATCGGCGCGTTCCACTTGCTCAGCTCTTCGTGCGACGGGTTCTGTAGCGCGTAAGGCGCCTGCGGCGCGTAGGGTGCCTGGGTCGCCGCGTTGTACCGCTCTCGAAACGTGTCGGGCATCTCGGGCGTTGTGCGCCTGGTCGCAGTCAGCCGTCCGGGCTGCGGGGCGGTCGATGCGCGCGTCGCGAGCGTGGGCATGCCGACTCCGCTCAACGCCAGCGAGAACGCGGCGGCGCTCGGGAATCTGTCGGCGGGGTCTTTCTCCAGGCACATCATCACGGCGCGCGCGAGATCCTGCGGCAGATCGGGCCAGCGCTCGTCGACGGGGATCGGTTTCTCGGAGAGATGCTTCACCAGCATCGACGGCGTATTCGTCGCGGTGAACGGCGGCTGCCCGCACAGCATCTGGTAGCCGACCACGCCCAGCGAGTAGAGATCGCTGCGGCCGTCGATGGCGCGGTCGCCGGCGGATTGCTCGGGAGACATGTACGCCGGCGTTCCAATCGCCATTCCGGTCGCAGTGAGGCGGGAATCGCCCATGTCGGTGAGCGCGCGCGCGATGCCGAAGTCAGTCACCATCGCGCGCCCGGTCTCGGCGTCCAGAATGATGTTGTCCGGCTTGATGTCGCGGTGAACGACGTTGCGGTTGTGCGCGTAGGCGAGCGCGTCCGCGACTTCGCGGAGGACGCGCCGAGCTTCCACCGCGGGCATCGGGCCATGCTGCTGGAGCCGCTGGCCGATGTTGTCGCCCGCGATGTACGCCATGACGAAGTAGACGAGGTTGTCCTTCTCTTCGACGGTGTAGATCGGAACGATGTTGGGATGACTCAGCTGCGCCGCGGTCTCCGCTTCGCGCAGAAAACGCTGCCTGATGTCCGCGCGGAAGCTCAGCTCCGGCGGCAGCACCTTGATCGCGATCTCGCGCTTGAGACGTCTGTCCCGCGCGCAATAAACGATGCCCATTCCACCACGGCCGACTTCGCTCTCTAGCTCATAGTTTGCAGAGAGGACTTGAGCCACATGTGTTCCTAGCTCGTCGTCAGGTCGTATTGGCATGGCGCCGCGTCGAATCCGCAGGTCGAGTGTTGCTGTTCATGCCGGGCTGGCTTAAATCCACGAGAGCAAAAGATGCAGTAAGGTGAGGTCCTGGAGTAGTAGCCAAATAAGAATCTTGTCTCGGAACTACAATGTCACAACGTCAGACACTCCCGGTTCTCCCCTTGAGGGGGACGGTGATCTTCCCAGGACTTACCCAACCTATCGCGGCGGGCCGCCCTTCGACCCTGCGTGCCATCGAGGCCGCTCTCAAGGGCGACCGGCTCGTTTTTGCCGTTGCACAGCGCGACAACTCCGAGGAGCCGACCGCCGACATCCTGTATTCCATGGGTGTCATCGCTCGCATCGGCCAGATCCAGCGCGGGCTGGGGGGCGTACAGCTTCTCCTGCAGGGTGAACAGCGCGCCACCGCGCTCCAGTACTCCACTGCCGATGGGTATCTCAGTGCCGTGATCGTGCCGGCCGAAGAGATGAGCCCCGTAAGTGAAAACGATCCTGCATTCACCGCGTTGCAGAAAGAGACGCGCGAAAGGGCAGCCGAGCTGGGCGAGCGGCGCGGATTACCCGAGGAAGTCGTGCACCAGGTCCTCGACTCCGTCACCGACCCGGGTCGTTTTGCCGATCTGGTGGCGGGTTACATCGAGCTGCCGGTTCCGGAGAAACAGGGTCTGCTCGAGACACTCAGCGTCGAAGAGCGTCTGCGGCGCGTTCTCGTTCACGTGCAGCGCCAGGTCGGCCTGCTCGAGGCGCAGGAAGACATCAAGTCGCAGGTCCAGGAAGAGCTCGGCGAGCGCCAGCGCGAGATGTATCTGCGCGAGCAGCTGAAGGCGATCCAGAAGGAGCTTGGCGACGACGACTCGAGCAAGGAGATCGTCGAGCTTCGCGAGAAACTCTCGAAGCTGGCGCTGCCCAAGGAGGCGCGCGCGGAAGTCGAGCGCGAGCTCGGCAGGCTCGAGCGCGCCGGCCGCGAATCGATGGAAGCGCAGGTCATCCGGACGTACCTCGAGTGGATCGCCGAGCTCCCGTGGAACACGAGATCGGACGACCAGCTCGAGCTGAATCACGCCGCGAAGGTGCTCGACGAGGATCACTACGGGCTCATGGACGTGAAGGATCGCGTGCTGGAGTTCCTGGCGGTGAGACAGCTGCGCGCGCTGCAGCTGGCGGAAGAAGTCGACAAGACGGGCGAGGTGCCCGCCGCCAAGCTGCTGCCGGAAAAAGACGAGGCCACGCCGGTTCTCAATACCAGCGGGCTCGAGGAACGCAACATCACCGACAAGACCGAAGCGAAGTCCCGCGCCATGGCGAAGGGACCGATCCTTCTCTTCATCGGCCCGCCTGGAGTCGGCAAGACATCGATCGCCAAGTCCATCGCCCGCGCGTTGGGGCGCGAGTACGTCCGTGTCGCCCTGGGTGGCGCCCGAGATGAAGCGGACATCCGCGGCCACCGGCGTACCTACGTCGGCGCGATGCCGGGACGCATCATCCAGGGAATGAAGCAGGCCGGCACCAAGAACCCGGTATTCCTGCTCGACGAAGTCGACAAGCTGGGAACGTCGTTCCAGGGCGATCCATCCAGCGCGCTGCTCGAGGTGCTGGATCCGGCACAGAACGACACCTTCACCGACCACTACCTGGGCATTCCGTTCGACCTGAGCGAGGTGTTGTTCATCGCGACTGGAAATTTCGTCCAGAATATTCCCGGACCTCTGCTCGACCGAATGGAAGTGGTCGATTTCGCCGGATATACGGAGAAGGAAAAGGCCGAGATAGCGAAGACGTACCTGCTCCCGCGCCAGCTCGAGGAGTCTGGCTTGAGCGACAAGGAGATCACCTTCACCGAAGATGCGATCATGTCCATAGTGTCGAAGTACACTCGCGAGAGTGGCGTGAGACAGCTGGAGCGGCAGATCGGAGCGGTGGCGCGCAAGCTCGCGCGCAAGATCGCGGCGAGCGAGGAAGTGAAGCACGTGGTGGACGCCGATGGCGTTCGCGAGCTGCTTGGGCGTCCTCGGGTGCATCCCGAGCATGCGCTCTCGGAGAGCGAGGTCGGCATCGCTACCGGCATGTACTATACGCCGATGGGCGGTGACATCATGTTCGTCGAGGCTTCGATCCGCCGGTACTACGGCAACAGCGATGGGGATAGCGCGCAGGTCGGTCCGGGAGGCGCGGTGTCGCTCATTCTCACCGGCCAGCTCGGCGATGTGATGAAGGAATCAGCGCGCGCGGCATTCACCTATGCCACCAATAACGCCGCCAAGCTCGGCATCCCACGCGACAGGCTTGGCGCCATCGAGGCGCACATCCACGTGCCGGCTGGCGCCATCCCGAAGGACGGTCCTTCGGCGGGAATCGCCATCGCCACGTCGCTGGTGTCAGAGATGGCGGATCGCGCGGTGAGGCAGGATGTTGCGATGACCGGCGAGATCACGCTTCGGGGCCGGGTGCTGCCGATCGGCGGTCTCAAGGAAAAAGTTCTTGGAGCGCACCGCGCCGGCATCAAGGTCATCATCATTCCGAAAGGAAATGAAGCCGATATCGAGGACGTGCCGGAGGAAGTGAGGAACGTGCTGGAGTTCCATCCGGTGGAGACGCTGAACGAAGTCCTCAAGATCGCGCTGGTGCCGGCCGAGCCGGGCGAGCAGGCGGAGCCGCTGGAGATGAAAGAGGTCGCCTAGCTTCCTGGAAGCTAGATCAACCTAGAACGGCGTAGATACGAGAGGTCAGAGGTAAAGGTTCGAGTTGCGAGAACTCGCAACTCACAGCAAGAAAGGCAATCGGCAGCGATGAGCGAGTCATGCTGCACAGTACGCCTCGCTTCAGACTATGGCTTCAGCTTTTCGGTGAACCGGCGCTACGACTCGGTGAGCGGTCGCTGTTGCAGTCGCGGGCGGCTGGTAGCGGGTCGCTGGTAGCGGGTAGCTTGGTTGTTCGCAGTTGCAGTTAAGAGCCAGCCGAATAGCGCGGCCAGTTAGTAGATAATCGGCCCCCACGAAAACAGCTTCCACGGATCCGCTCTGAGCGCGATCGGCTCGGTCCCTTCCACGAAGTACTCGGTGTACCGGCGCTCGGGCGGAGTGTCTTCGCCGGCGATGAGGCCGGTCTCACGATCGAGCTGGCCCACTATCACTCCGATCGGTGGGTTCCACTGCACCTGCGCGTGTGCGGCGGCGAGCTGCGGATTTCCAGCGTAGTACCGCGCCAGCATTTTCCCGAAGATCGGCGCCGCGAGCGATCCGCCACCAGCGCCGGCCGCTATCGAGATCGGCTTGTCGAAGCCGAGCCACACTCCGGCCACCAGGTCCGGCGTGAGACCGATGAACCAGACATCGGTATTGTCGTTGGTGGTCCCCGTCTTTCCGGCGACCGGGACCGACGCCGGGAGATAGCGCCTGATCGTCGATGCGGTGCCGCGCTCAACCACGTCGCGCATCATGTCGCGCACCACGAAGGTGACTCGCGGATCGAGGGCCGGGGCGAGCGCCCGCACTTCACGCGAGAGTACCACCTTCCCATTCCTGTCCTCTATCCGATGGATGAATCGCGGCTCGACAGGAGTGCCGAGGTTGGCGAAAGTGGTGTAAGCGGCAACGAGGTCGAGCGGCTGTACCACGGAAGCGCCGATCGCGCTCGAAGGAACCGGCGCAATCCGCGAGCTGATCCCCATTCTTTTCGCCAGTGCGGCAACCGAATCGATCCCGAGGATCTGTCCCAGCTGCACGGCGATTCCGTTGCGCGACCGCGAAAGCGCTTCCCTGAGCGTGAGCTGGCCCGAGAACTCGTCGTCCGAGTTCGCGGGGCTGTACACGGTTCCGTTCGGAAGCACTATCGCGAGAGCGGTGTCCGTGAAAAGCGCGTTCGGCGCGAGGCTGTCGGCGATCGCCGCCGCATAGACTATCGGCTTGAACGAGGATCCGGGCTGCCGCCGTCCATCTATCGCGCGGTCGAATGGCGAATCGCCGTAATCCCGGCCGCCCACCAGCGCGCGCACATCGCCCGAGGTCGGATCCATCGCCACGACCATTCCCTGGAGATACGCGCCCTTCTGCCCCGACCCGGCCCGGTACTTCGGGTGGTCGTAGCCGGGCTGATTCTCGAGGGCCGCCGTCTCTTCGACGAGCGCTTCCACCGCGGCGGTCTGGAGCACCGGATCGAGAGTGGTGTGGATTCGGTAGCCACCCTGCATCACCGGGATGCCGGCCCTGATCGCCTGGATTCGCACCACATTCACAAACCAGGGGGAGTACGCGGACATTCCGGCGTTTGGCGCCGTCGTCAGCCTGCTCGCCCGCGCCACGGCCGCCTGGTCGCGCGTGATGTAACCTTGATCCGCCATGAGCGACAGCACAATGTTGCGGCGCTGGCGTACCCGATCGGGGTATTTGAGCGGGTCGTAGAGGGCCGGGCCTTTGGGCATCGCCGCCAGCGCCGCGGCCTCCGCCAGTGTCACCTTCGACGCACTCTTGCCGAAATAATGGCGCGCCGCGCTCTCGACCCCGTGCCAACCGCGCCCGAACGGAATCTGGTTCAGGTACGCCTCGAGGACCTGGTCCTTGGTGTAGTGCTTCTCCATCTCGCGCGCGGCCGCCTGCTCCCTGACTTTTCTGCCTAGGCTGCGATCCGTGCGGTCGATGATGTCGGGATGCATGTTCCCGATCAGCTGCTGGGTGATGGTGCTGGCGCCGCGACGCTCGCCGAAGATGTTGTCCTTGAGCGCGCCCGCGATTCCAACTACATCGACGCCGTCGTGCTGATAGAAACGATGATCCTCGATGGCGACGAATGCGTGGGGGAGATACTTGGGTAACGTCCGGATCGCGACGTTGGTGCGGATCTCCTTTCCGATCTCGCCGATCAGCGACCCGTCGCGCGCGAGGACCATCGATGACTGCGGCATCGGTACGATCCTCCACGGCTCGTTGCTCGCGGGTGCGCTCTGCGCCCCCGCTCGGGACGGCGCGCCGAGCAGCGTGATGACGACCGCGGACGCGATGATTAGCGCGGCAGCGGGATTCCATGGTTGCCCGCGTACCGCCCTAGTGGCAACTTCACTTTGATGGATCGGTCTATTCATCTCGCCGTAGTTCAGTTCAAGCCGCGTAAGGGCGACTATGCCACCAATCTCGCCCGACTCGCTGGCGTTTTTTCCCAGCTGAGCGCGCTTGAGCCACACCCCGATGTAGCCGTTTTCGCCGAAACCGCGCTCACCGGCTACTTCGTGGAAGGCGGCGTTCGCGACGTAGCGATGACCGCCGGCGCGCTCGCTCGGGACCTGAACGCGCAATACTCCACGGCTGTTGATACACCGCGGCCCCTTGATGTTTGCATCGGGTTCTACGAGGTGTGGAACAACGCCTTTTATAATAGCGCCCTCTATGTGACGCTGGGTGCCCCCGGCGGCGAGCCAATCATCCGGCACGTCCACCGGAAGCTCTTTCTACCCACCTACGGGCTCTTCGACGAGGAGCGTTTCGTGGACCGCGGCTTCGAGGTCCGGGCGTTCGATACCCAGTGGGGTCGAGCGGCGATGCTCATCTGCGAGGACGCGTGGCACAGCCTGACCGGGACGGTCGCGGCGCTGGACCGTGCCAGCACCATATTCATCCTCTCGGCATCGCCCGCCCGCGGAGTCTGGCCCCGGGAGGAGGAAGGGCCCGTCCCCGCCAACCTGAAAAGGTGGGAACGCCTGGCCCGGGACATCGCTGAAGAGCAGGGCGTGTTCGTGGCGCTGGTCAACCTGGTCGGGACCGAAGGCGGTAAGAGCTTCTATGGCGGCTCCATCATCACCGGACCGCACGGGGATGTGCGCGCCCAGGCGCCGCTTTGGGACGAAACGATACTGACGATCACGCTCGACCCGAACGACCTGACGCGCGCGCGCTCGGACGCCCCGCTGCTCACCGATCTGCAGACGATGATGCCGCATCTGATGCGCACCGTCGACCGAATACAGGCGGGAGAGCGCCTGACCTTGAGCTACGACGACGCTCCCACCCAGGGCGGGCCACTCACCCCCGCAGGCAATCGCGCCGATGGCGACCACGCCGACGCCCTATCGACCGAAGAAAGCACCCGACGCCCGGCCCAGAAATCCGCCAAGCGAAAAAAGACTTCGAAGTCCGCCGCCAACGGCAGAGAACCCATACCGGTGATGCAGGCGCCACCGTCCCCCGGCGGCGCACCCCCACTCGAGATAGACACCGAGCTCACTGAGGGTTGGCTTGTATCCTTCCTCCGCGAGGAATTCGAGCGGCGTGGATTCGAGAAAGCCGTAGTCGGTCTGTCAGGCGGAGTCGACTCGGCCGTCACTACTTATTTGAGTGTCCGCGCCCTCGGTCCGGAGAACGTGATCGCCATCCGCATGCCGTACCGCACATCGAACCCGGAATCGCTTTCGCATGCACAGCTGGTCGTGGACGCTCTCGGCATCGAGTCCCGCACGATCGACATCTCCTCCGCTGTGGACGGCTATCTCTCACACGAGCCGGATGCAGATCCCGGCCGGAGAGGAAACGTCATGGCCCGCGAGAGGATGATCGTTCTCTTCGATCAGTCAGCTAAATACCGCGCGCTCCCCGTCGGCACCGGCAACAAAACCGAGCGCCTCCTCGGCTACTTCACCTGGCACGCTGACGACTCGCCACCCATCAACCCACTCGGCGACCTCTTCAAAACGCAGGTCTGGGAGCTGGCGCGACACCTGGGCGTCCCCGACGTAATCGTTTCAAAGCCCGCATCCGCTGATCTGATCCAAGGTCAGACCGACGAGGGAGACTTCGGCATCAGCTACGCGAAAGCAGACCAGATACTGAATTGGCTGGTCAGCGGCTACAGTCCCGCCGCCCTGATCGAGCGCGGCTTCGATGCGTCGCAGGTGGAGCTCGTGCGGAATCGGCTGGCCGGAACACACTGGAAGCGGAAGCTGCCGACAGTGGCGATGGTCAGTCCCAGCGGAATTGGGGAAGC
>JBKKAY010000008.1:0-12292 GCA_046714195.1 Gemmatimonadaceae bacterium | reverse complement strand
GACTTGCCCTCGAGCTCCCGCAGAACGAACACGTGCCGGTGGTGCTCGGGCAGCTTCGCGACGCTCGCCTCGACGATCTCACGCAGATGGCGCTTCCGGTACATGTCGTCCGGGCGTGAAGTCGTGTCCTCGAACTGCAGCGGCCGATCCTCGTCCTGAAAGTTCTTCTGGACGGTCTGGAAAAGAACCAGCGGATTGCGGGATCTGTTGCGCAGCTCGTTCTTCGCCAAGTTCGAGGCGATAGTGTAGACCCAGGTCGAGAACTTCTTGGACCGGTCGAAGCGATGGAGGTGCCGGTACACCCGGATGAATACTTCCTGTACCAGGTCCTCCGCCTTTTCCCGATCGCCGATGGTGCGATATACGAAGTTCAACAGACGCGTCTGATAACGCGTCACCAGCTCTGAGAACGCTCTCTCCTCACCACCCAGGAAGGCAGTAACGACGGCTGAGTCATCCATCGCCTGTAGCCTTTCCCTGACGGTCGGCCCCACAGCTGGAACTGCTCGCTTACGGACGATGTCAGCCATTTTTCTCTCCTTATATGGAGGAGACGCACACGACTGAAAGTCATGCACAGCTCCCTGGAACTTTCTTCGCTACCTTATTATGCACAGGGTATGCCGGGTGGATTCCTGAGTTAACTCGTTGCTGTTTAATGATTTAACTGATTGGTTCCTACGCCAGAGCTTGTCCTATTTCTGCCGTTATGTCCCCTTTTTATGACATTCTGTGGGGCATTGATTGATTAGACGCCAATTAGGCGCAAATGGTTAACGGCCGGCGCGAAATCCCGCTGCGAAGAGGAGACCGAGTGCGGTCTTGGCATCCTGAATCTCACCGGCCTCGACCATCTGGAGGGCTCGGGACAGGAGCGTGGGATGGAGGTCAAGAAATTCGTCGGGCTGGTGGCGTGAGTCTCCGGCTTCCAGGCCGGTTGCCATGAAGAGGTGGATTTTCTCGTCGGTGAAGCCCGGAGTCGTATACATCGTGAAAAGGTGCTCTACCTGTGCGGCCGAGCAGCCGGTTTCCTCCTTGAGCTCTCTCAGCGCACACGCCTTCGGATCCTCGTTGGGATCGAGACGACCGGCCGGTATCTCGTAGAGATATCCTTCGGCCGCGTAGCGATACTGGCGAATGAGAAGTATCTGAGGGTCTTGCTCGGCGGGGTCCGAGAGAAAGGGAATCACCGCGCTCGCGCCGGGGTGTCTGATCATCTCGAGCTCCCCCACCGAGCCGTCGGGGAACTGCACCTGGTCCACATCCAGCGAGATGATCTTGCCCGTATACACGCGGCGGCTCCCTACGCGCCCCGTCACACTTCGTGAATCTGGACGGCTCCGGCGCCGAGTTCCGCGAGCGACTGTCGTATGAGGGCCGCATCCCCGACGACCACCGTTTGCAGCTCCGGTGGATGGATGTGCTTACGAGCCGCCTCGAGCACCGACTCGACGGTCACTTCGCGAATGTTGCGGCGATATGAATCGTAGTAATCGTGGGGAAGATCGTGGATCACGAGGTTCGCGAGGGCGGTGGCGACGGCCGAGGTGGTCTCGTACCGAATAGGGAAAACGCCTTCGAGATACTGGGTGGCCAGTGAGAGCTCTTCCTCCGAGACTTCTTCGCTCCGCATGCGATCGATCTCACGGAAGATCTCGCGGAGTGCGAGAGTCGTGACATCGCTCTCCACGGCGGTCGCGACCACGAATGGTCCAGGACCACGCCTCCAGTCATAATGAGATGACGCCCCGTAGGTGTAGCCGTGCTCCTCGCGGAGATTCAGGTTGATGCGTGAGCCGAACAAGCCGCCGAGCACGGCGTTCATCACCATGGTCGAAAAGAAATCGGGGTGGCTGCGCGGAAGCCCGATGTGACCCACGCGAAGCTCCGACTGCGGCGCGTCGGCCTTGCTCACGACGTGAATGTTTCGAACCTGACTCCGCGGCAGGGCGACCAGCGATTGTTTCCTGCCCGACCCGGGGGGCGATCCGGCGAATGACGACTCCACCAGCTGACGAGCCGCGTCCGGCTGAATGTCGCCGGTAACGACGACCGTGGTGGCGCCCAGCACGAAGTGTGAGCGAAAAAAATCCTCGACGTCGCCCCTGGTGAGCTTGGTGACGCTGTCGGTCCTCCCGCCGTCGGGTCTGGAATACCGCGAGCTGTCGGCGTAGAGCAGGGATTCGAAGCGCTCGTCAGCGAGCGCTCGCGGCTCGGTCTCTATCTGTAGGAGCTCCGCCAGGCGCTCCGCCTTGAGTCGTTCGATCTCGCGCTCAGGAAACACCGGCGTCGTGACGACTTCGCCAAGCAGCTGAAGCGCTTCGCTCAGCCTCTCGGACAGGACGGTGATGGAGATGAACGCGCTGTCCCAGTCTGCCCCTGCTTCCAGCGATGTGCCCAGCTGCTCGAATCTCTCCGCCAGCTCCGCCCCGTCGTAGCGACTGTTCCCTTCGAGGAGTGCCCGGGCAGTCAGTGCGGCGACTCCCTCTTTGCCCTTCGGATCATTCGACGCACCGGCATCTATTACCACCAGAACCGTCACCACCGGCAGCTTGTCTACTGGAGCGACTACCAGCCGGATGCTACCCGGGAGTACCTGGTCGTGGAATTTCGGGAACTGGTAAGTGCGCGCTGGTCCGGGCTTGGGTCTGAGCGTGGTGACCATCAGGTCGCGCCGGCTGCCGCGGCGAGGATGTCTTCCGATTCCACCTGATTCCTGGGAACGTAAAGAAGAGACGCCCTGTTCGCCTCGATCATCCGTTGCCCCACGAAGTCGTTCACCCTCGTTGCCGTCACGGCGCGATAACGGTCCGTCTGTTCGTTGATAAGCTCCGGCTCCCCGAAATACGTCGCGAACATCGACAGCCCATCGGCGCGCTCGCCTGCCGATTGCAGCGATTTCACCAGATCTGTCTCGATCAGCGCCACTGCCCTCTTCACCTCTTCGGCAGTCACACCTTGGGCGACAAGCAGATCGATCTCGCGCTCAACCTCTTCCTCGAGCCGCGCTGTCGTCGTTTCCGGTCGCGCGGTGACGTCCACGACCATGAGATCTGTTCCCTTGGCCAGATTGAACGTGAATGCCGATGCCTCGGCGGCAACCTGACGCTCGCGCACGAGAGAGCGATGCAAGCGGCTTCCCTTCCTCATTCCCAGAAGCGCCGCAGCGACGCTGGCGGCGTAATGCTCTTCGGTTCCGAATACCGGAGCCCGGAATGCCATGAAGAGTCGCGGCAGACTGACGTCGTCGGGAACGACTTCTCGCAGAGGTTTGCCGAAGACGGGAGGCAGCGTCATCACCGGAAGTGGAGGCTTGCCTTTCCCTCTGGGAATCGGGCCGAAGAATTCCTCGACCAGGCTTCGCGCGTGTTTGGGATCGAAGTCTCCGGCAATGGAGAGGACCGCATTATCCGGCGTGTAGTAGGTCGCGAAAAATTGTGCTACGTCGTCCAGAGATGCGGCGGACAGATCTTCCATCGAGCCGATCAGCGAATGGTGGAACGGATGCGAAGGCGGGAAGACGAGCTCCTGAAGCTTCTCCAGCATCGTTCCGTAGGGCTGATTGTCGACAGCCCATCGCCGCTCGTTTTTTACGACGTCGCGTTGGGTATCGAGCTTCTCCTGGGTCATCGCCGGCAGGAGCTCACCCATTCGATCCGCCTCGAGCCAGAGGGCCAGAGCGAGCTCGTTCGAGGGAACGGTTTCGAAATAGTTGGTTCTCTCGAGCCAGGTGGATCCGTTCAACGTGCCGCCCGCGCGTTGAATCAGCTCGAAGTGCTCGTTGGATCCTACGTGAGCGGATCCCTGGAACAGCATGTGCTCGAAGAGGTGTGCGAACCCGGTGCGACCTACGCGCTCGTTCGCCGATCCGACGTGGTACCAGAGGTTCACCGCCACGATTGGTGCGGTATGGTCCTCAGAAAGCGTGACGAAGAGCCCGTTGTCGAGTTGAAAGGTTTCTATCGGAATCCGCATTGCCGTAAATTGCCCGCCATGCTAGGCCTCTGGAACCCCCTTTGCGCGCTCGCGTGACCTTGGCGCTGCTGGTCCTGCTCGGCCTGGCGTCGAGTCTCCTGCTCCTCTTGTGGTGGGGGCAGGAGCGGATTCTCTTCCAGCCGCCGATACTCTTCGGCGGACAGAATGAGCCGGGTCGCGTAGAGTACCTGGCAGCAGATGGTCAGCGGCTAGCGGGCTACATAGTCGGTGATCCGCGGACGAGCGCTGGCGTGCTGCTCTCTTTTCATGGCAACGCGGATCTCGCGGTGTGGCAGCTGGACTGGGCACGGTCCGTTCTGGAGCACACGGGTTACACGGTTTTTCTGGCGGAGTATCGCGGCTACATGTCGCTGGGCGGGACTCCGAGCTACGCCACCACTAAGCTCGATGCGGACGCCGCCTACGATCACCTGATAAAAGAGCTTGGAGCGGATTCCGCTCGCTTCGCCTACTACGGCCACTCCCTCGGCAGTGCGGTGGCGGCGGAACTGGCTGAAAGACATCCTCCCCGCGCCCTCGTGCTGCAGTCCCCTTTTACTTCAGCAAGGGCGATGGCCCGGCTCATAGTCTCGCCACCTTTCGTGCTGGCGTGGAAGGCCGTCTCCCGCATCCACTTCGATACGAGATCGTTGGTCTCGCACCTGGATGTTCCGGTCTACGTGGCACATGGAAACCGGGACCGGGTGGTACCGTTGAAGCTGGGGCTCGAGGTGTACGAAGCCGCCAAACGGAAAGGCGAGCTGCTCATTGTCGAAGGAGCGGGGCACAACGACGTGGCGGATATTGGCGGCGAGGAATACTGGAAGTGGATCGGAGCTGCGCTCAAACCGAAGAAAATTACAAACTGAAGACTACCCGCTACGTGCTGTTGGCTTTATCGCTGATGGCTACGGGCTAAAGCCCGCTGATGCGCGGTGTCGCCTGCGATGCCAAGGGAGGCGCGATTGCGGCTCCGGCCATTAAGTATCCAAGTGTGACTAAAAGACCTGTCTTCCTCACAGCTTCCTCTCGAATAAGAAGGCCAGCGGGGCCTTGACCGATTCACTAAAAATATATTTCCAGCGCTGTTCGCGGTTGGGCTCGATCGGGCTGGTCCGGGTGGGGGACGTATATGGTGTAAACCCGAACCGCCTCGCCAGGATCCGCAACCTGAGCATGTGGAACGGGTCGCTCACCAGGAGTGCCGAGTTGAGCCCCCGCACCTCGAGCATCCCGGCGACGGCTTTCATCGACTCGCTGGTGGTACGCCCTTCATTCTCCACCAGGATCAGCGTATCGGGTACTCCGCGCTTCTTGGCGTAGGTCCGTCCTACGGCCGCCTCGCTGGTGGTATCCCCAACGCCTGTGCCGCCCGTCAGTATCAGGACGCTCGCGAGCTTCCGCTCCCAGAGGTTAAGGCCATGATCGAGGCGGGCGCGGAGAACCGGTGACGGCTTCCCCGCGTACTGGGCAGCGCCAAGAACTACTATCGCCTGCGCGGGCCGTGCTTCATCGCGCGAGCTCCAGACGAGTACCGACACGGCGGAAATGACCCAGACGGTAAAAACCGCCAGTAGCCCCAAAATTACGATCCGCCGAACCAAACGCACGATGCTTCGCATGGCTGGAAGCTATCCTAGAAAACATGAGTTGTGCGAGGCTCCGGGCATTCCACTGAATAGCCTTTGGCGGTGAGCGCGGTCCTGAACTCGTCCTGAGCCGGCGGCTCGCCGTGGACCAGCCAGATCGGACCCAGTCTCGGAGATTTGTCCTTCACGCGACCAAGCCAGATCGTCAGTTCGGTTCGATCGGCGTGGGCGCTGTAGCCGTTGATGATCTCGACACGCGCGTTGAGCGGCACGTCCTCACCGAAGATCTGGAGCACAGGGCGCCGTTCCACCACACGCCGGCCAAGAGTGTGCTCGGCCTGAAATCCCACCACCAGAATCGTATTCCGGGGGTCGCCCGCGCCCTGCGCCAGATGGTGAACTATCCGGCCGTTCTCCATCATGCCTGACGCGGCGATGATGACCATCGGGCCGCGTGCCCGGGACAGTGCTTTCGATTCCTCCACATCACGGGTGTACTTGAGCAGCTCGAAGCGAAACAGCTCCTGCGCCTTCACCACCATTTCCTCGGATTTATCGAAGATTTCCGGGTGCATTTCGAATACCGTGGTGGTGTTGATTGCCAGCGGACTGTCGACGTAAATGGGGATCGACGGGATTGCTCCTTCCTTCACCAGGCCGTGGAGCGCGTAAATTATCTCCTGCGTGCGGCCAAGGGCAAAGGCGGGGATGAGAACTCTGCCCCCGCGGGCCGAAGTCTCACGAATCACCTGGGCGAGCTTTGCCCGCGCCCCTTCCACTGACTCGTGGTCGCGATTGCCGTAGGTCGACTCCATGATCAGGGCTTCGGCGCCCTCGGGCGGAACCGGATCCCGGATGATTGCCAGTCCACTGCGTCCGATGTCGCCGGAGAAGACGAGTCGTTTCGTATTTCCATTCTCCGTGCAGTCGAGCACCACCGACGCGGAGCCCAGGATGTGTCCAGCGTCGATGTAGGTGGCTCTCACTCCGGGCACCACGTCGAACGGCTTGTTGTAGGGCACGCCGACCATGAGATCCATGGTCCGGACCGCGTGGCGCAATCCGTACAGAGGCTCGATGAACTCCTTCTTTCGCTTCGCCAGGAACTCGGCGTCCCTTTCCTGGATGTGCGCGGAGTCCGCGAGCATGATCGCGGCCAGATCCCGCGTAGCGGAGGTAGCCCAGATCGTTTTGGCGTACCCTTCCGCTACCAGATATGGAAGGCGGCCGGAATGGTCGATGTGGGCATGGGACAGGACGACGGCGTCGAGATCCTTGATCGGGACAGGCAGCAGACGATTCTTTTCCGCCGAATCCTGGCGCTTTCCCTGGAACATGCCACAGTCGAGCGCAACCGTGTGCCCGTTGACGTGCAGCAGGTGGCACGAGCCGGTGACTTCCCGGGCAGCTCCGACGAACGTGATCTCCAATAGCTAGCCTTCGGCTACTGCGTCACGCTGGAACAGGATCGTCAGCCGGTTCTCATCCTGAGACATGAGGGCGGGCTCCCAGCCTCCCCGGCTCCGCTCATTGAGAAGATCGGTGAGAGTGTCTTCGTCCTCGTGAGTGTGACGCGTGAGCTTGACCACCACCGCCTGGTATTCTTTCATCGGGAGTTAGATTATGAGCCCGTGACCTACAATCGACTGGAACAGGGATTCCCGGGGCAGGAATGATCGAGCGCATCAAGGAATTCCCTTCGCTGACTATTATCCGGCATCCGCTGGTCCAGCACAAGCTGACCATCCTGCGGGACCTGCAGACTCAGACCAAGCACTTCAAGGAGCTGGTCGACGAGATCGCGATGCTCATGGCGTACGAAGCGACCAGTGAGCTCAGTCTCGAGCCGAGAGATGTCAGCACTCCGCTGGAAAAAACCACCGGCTGGCACATCAGCGGCAAGAAGCTCACACTGGTTCCCATCCTCCGGGCCGGCTTGGGGATGGTGGAAGGAATTCTTCGCCTGGTTCCCTCGGCACGCGTCGGACACATAGGTCTCTACCGCGATCACGACACTCTCCAGCCCGTCGACTATTACTTCAAAATCCCGAGCGATCCGGCGGAGCGTGATTTCTTTCTGCTGGATCCAATGCTCGCCACAGGCGGGAGCGCGGCCGCGGCGGTATCGTCGCTGAAAAAGGCGGGGGCGACACGCATCCGCTTTCTCTGCCTGGTCGCGGCGCCAGAGGGAGTGAGACGACTCAGCCAGACACATCCCGATGTGCAGATCTACTGCGCGGCCCTGGATCGTGAGCTGAATGGGCTCGGGTACATCCTGCCGGGGCTGGGCGACGCCGGGGACAGATTGTTCGGCACTCGGTGAGCTAGCCGAACCACTCCCGCGGATTGAATCGCTGCTGCTCGGCGGCGTCGACGATCCACCGCTGCCCGTCTGGATCGGTTATCTCGGTTTCCACCGACTCGAACCAGTGCGTCGAGGCCTGGACGTCGCCGATCCTGCGCCACAATTCTCCAACTAGATATGTGAGAATTGCTCTCTCGTTTCGTGGTACGCCGTCATAGGATTCGAGGGCTTCCACGAATGACCATACGGCCAGGCGCCTGAAGTAGCGCTCCGCTTCGATATCGCCTTCATCTACACAGCACCAGGCGGCACGGAGGAGAAGGTCGGCGATGTGACGGGAATCCATGCCCTGCCACTTTGCGACCTTGGCCGCTGCTTCATATTTCTCGGAGCCACAGATGAACGAAGGACGCAGCTGGGCGAGCTCGCGAAAGATCTGCTGCTTCAGCACCGGACTGACATCGCCGGCTTCCCTGAAATCAGACTCTGCGCCTGAGTACCCGCATTCGCCGCACATGTGAATTAGATAGGCGAGAGGCTGGGTTCCGGCCGCCCGCTCGTGGAAATCGGTGCGCTTTCCGCCGAACGCGTTCGTGGAGACCACGCTCTGGGACTTGAACTCGTTGTCGCAAACGGGACAACGAAGCTCGATTTGACGTAGCGTAGTCATTGCCGCACCTCTTCTCCCCTCAGCTGTGCTCTTGACAAATGGAAGAGGGAATATTTGTGCCAGATTTTTCATTTCACTTCGATCAAGTTGGTCTTGTTGAGAGTTTCAGGCGATTGTATCTTCTCGCATCGCAAAACGGCGATACGCTCCCCACCCGCGAACTGGTCGTTGATGCTCATCAACCTACTGCCCGACTTTTTCGCCGTTCACAACAGTACAGACCGTGTCGCCGCCTATCTCCGCTACTTCGAAAATCACCGCCGTTTCCTTGAAGCCTACTGGCACAACTACGTTCTAGACCCGGCGGGCCCGCATTTCATGGAAGTCGTTCGCTCGGCCGCACTTGCAAGCCGGGTGGATCTCCGAACGATGCTGGAAAGAATCGACGTCGTGTCGCTGGCGAGAAATACCGAAGAGCAGGTGAGAGCGCTTCTCGACATAGATACTGACCTCGACGTCTATCTCATGGTTGGAGTCGGCGCGGCTAATGCCGGCGAGCTGGTGATAGATGGAAAGGGAGTTGCGTTCGTCTGTCTCGAGCATTTTACCAGCGTCACCAATCCCGAAACGCAAGGATTGGGGCTGGATCCGGAGCTTCTTCCCCTCTGGCTGGCCCACGAGATAGCGCACACGGTCAGGTACACGTCTCCGGGCAGCAGAAGCGAGATAAAACAGTTGGTCGACGAGACCGGCGGCTACTACTCGTACTGGGAGACGGGCAGGCGTACCTCGCTCCGCGAGCTGATGATCAACGAAGGCCTGGCCATCCATACCTCCAGAGCCATCAGCCCTGGTCACGCGGCGTGGGAATACTACGGCTACACTCGACGCGAGTATGCGACGGTCCGTGAGCTCGAGCCGATGATGACCAGGTCCATCGGTGGAGAGCTCGATCGCGCCGGCCTCGGTCTCAGGCTTCGCTATCTGTCGGGCGGAATGAGCGACGATGCCCGTACTGTCGATCGTCACGTTTTTCCCGAGCGAAGCGGCTACTTCCTCGGAGCCAAAATGTCTGAGCACGCGGTCAACTCGCGCGGCCTGTCATGGGCAATTCGCGCCAGCGCGAGCGAGATCACCTCCGTCTCGTCGTCGGCCGCGGCTTCAGCGTAGCTACACCGCCCGGTCTATTTCCCCACACAAAACGAGCTGAACACCCGGGCGAAGACATCCTCGACATCGACCGTACCGATCAGCTCCTCTAGCGCTCCGACCGCTGTGCGCAGATGGACCGATGCAACGGTCGCTGGCAGCTTCTCCTCCCGCCATGCTCGCTCGAACTGAATCAGCTCCGACCGAGCGGCGGCAACCGCTTGCCGGTGCCTCGCCCGGGTCAGCATCGGAGAATCCTGGTCCACATCACCGTGCCTGCTCCCAAGAGTCCGGTCGATCACCGACAGGAGTCGCTCGAGACCTGCCCCCGTTTCAGCGCTCACTGCCACCGTGTCGATGGGCAGGGAAAATTGGTTACTTTTTGATACTAAATCGCTCTTGGTGCGCACCTTGACCACCGGCGCCGGCGACTTCCCGGCTACCTGGACAGCAATCTCCTCCACGCCGGCGTCGGTGTCGGAACACGCGAGAATGACCTGGGCCTGGGAGAGGTAGCGCTCGCTCACTTCGATCCCGAGCTGCTCGATTCTGTCGGATGTGGCTCTCAGGCCGGCGGTGTCCACCAGCCTGAGCGGCCAGGTTCCGCTGTCGATGACGGCCTCGATTGCATCCCGGGTCGTTCCCGGAATTTCCGTCACTATCGCCCGGGATTTTCCGAGGAGTGCGTTGAACAGAGAGGACTTGCCGATATTTGGGGCTCCGGCGATTACCACCACGGCACCTTCCCTGACGAGCTCTCCCGCGGAAGCCGTAGCCAGAAGCTTCTGGAGCGCCTCATCCAGTGACCGGATGGCGCCGTTGATCCGTTCCCGGGAAATCGGCCCGTCGTCCTCCTCCGGAAAATCAATGTCGTAGGCGATCAGTGCCTCGAGCCCGATCAGATCCTCGCGCAGCGAGACCAGGCGGCGAGACAGCCCTCCATCAAGCTGGCCGAGCGCCGTGCGGTGCATGGCGTGCGAGCGCGCATCGATGAGGTCTCCGATGGCCTCCGCCTGCAGAATGTCGATCTTGCCGTTGATCACCGCCCTCCGGGTGAACTCTCCCGGTAGCGCCTGTCTCGCTCCCGAGCCTATGAGAGCCGCGATGATGGAGCTGGGAACCAGCAGTCCGCCATGTGTCGATATCTCGACCACATCGTCACCGGTAAAGGATTCGGGGCCCAGAAAGACGGTCACCAGTGCGTGGTCGAGGGGCGTGCCGGACTGGTGGACGGTCGAGAGCCGTGCTTTTCGCGACTCCGCACTCCATGGCTCCACGTGACATGCGGCAATAGAGAGCGCTTGAGGGCCGCTCAACCGTATCATCGCTGTCGCGCCTCGACCGGCGGGCGTAGCGAGAGCAACGATCGTATCGTCCAGCTGCCCCAGAGGGTTGGAGGCAGCGCCCCGGCTCATGACTCTGTGGTCGACAGCTCGAAGGTCGAGCCGGGCTCCAGAATTCGAACCTTCGACCGGAGTGGATGCTGCTCGAGGGCGGCTCTCAGCCGATCGATCGCATCGAACGCCGTCGACGTTACGTGATTGAACGTTCCCCAGTGGTAGGGAATGAGATAGCGCGCGTTCAGCCTCTCGAACAGCGTGAGGGCATCGGCGCTGGTGAGGTGTCCTTTCCGGAAACCGGGCTTCCACCACGGCGCGTGCCCGATCGGAAGAAGGGCCAGGTCGAGGATCCGTCCGGTAGGCGTCAAGTGGCTGTCGACCAGGTGGGTGCTATCGGCGACCAGTGCCGTGTCGCTCGCAAAGAAACACGAGATCTGTTTAGTTTCAATTAGATACATATTCGTGGCGCTCCGCCACCTGTCGACGCCGTAGCGGTTTCCCTTGTGCGTTGCGGAAGCGGCACGGATCGCCACCTCATCCATGGTGACGCATTCGCCGGGTGCGATCGGCTCTGCGTGGCTATAGCCCTGCTGCACCAGCCACCTGGCGACGGCCGGCGGAGTGAAGATGGGGATGTCCTTGGGGAGGGCGTCGAGCGAATCGAAGGAAAGGTGATCGGCGTGGGCGTGGGTCAGCAATATGGCGTCGAGCTTGGGCAGGGCGTCGAGAGCTATTCCCGGGCGGCTGACCCGTGAAAGAAACTTTCCCAGCGCTGGATCGAAGTTGGGGTCGGTGAGCAGCCGTTTGCCTCCGACTTCAATTAGTAGCGTTGCGTGACCAATATAGGTGACGCGCAGCATTTGGGGCTCGGTCAGGCCCCGACCACCGCGCGGGCTCTGGCGCGCTCGCGCGCCAGGAGCCACTGCTGCGGAAGCGCGGCCACGTTCTGGGCCGTGTAGTACAGATTGAGACCCGAAGCCATGTTGAGGAGCACCACCGTCATCATCACCGGGAACATGTACATCATCATCTTCGCCTGCGGATTGGGTGGAGCATTGCGCATGCCGATCCATGAAAGGACATACATGGACGCTCCCATCAGGAGCGGCAGGATGTAGTAGGGATCCTTGACCGAGATGTCCGTGAGCCACATGAACGGCACGCCCCGGAACTCAATGGTGTTCTGGAACACGAAGAAGAGCGCGAACAGAATGGGCATTGGCAACAGGGCCGGCAGACACCCTGTCAGGCCCGCGAACGGACTGACCCCCGCTTCCTTGTAAACCTTCATGATCGCTTCCCGCTGTTGCAGCGGATCCTTGTA
>JBKKAY010000007.1:0-4554 GCA_046714195.1 Gemmatimonadaceae bacterium | reverse complement strand
GTCTACCACAAGGACCTCACCGAGATGCTCGGGCAGAAAGTCTATCGCGCCATGGCCGACATTCCCGGCGAAGTCGATTTAGTGGACGTGTTCCGCAGGCCGGCCGACATCCCGCCGCATGTCGACGACATCATCGCCAAGAAGCCGAAAGCGGTATGGTTTCAGGCCGGCATCAGGAACGACGAGGCGGCGGAGAAGCTGGCGCGCGCTGGGATCGACGTCGTGCAGGACCACTGCCTGATGGTGGAGCTGCGCAAGATCGGGAAGTAGCACCAGTGCGCACGGAGCCTGGGGCAGGTGAACACACCAACAGGGGGGCAGACTTACAGTCTCCTCCGAAGATGCCAGCTGGGTGCGCGTGTTCGCGCTCATCGCGGTGATCCTCACCCTACGGTTGGCGCAAGCAGAAACAGGAGCCGATCAGAACCTGAGGAAGTCCGTGAACGTCATGGTCGGACGGCGCGCGACGACCAGTGTATCGCCACGATTTTCCACTCGCTGGCGATCCGATTGAGCACCATCAGCTCGGCGCCGACAGAGTTTACAGCGCGGCCGCGAAATTGTCCCTTGACGACGTTGGTCGAAGCGGCCCAGGCAACGTCACCGCGAACCTTGACGCGTACGGGCCCGTCAACTGATGGAACTGCCCGCGAAAACTCGATGTCACTGGGCAAATGATGGGACCGGTATTCCTTCAGCGTTTCCATGCCTCCCGACTCGAGTATCACCGCATCGGGAGTCAGTAGAGCTAGCGCGGCCGCGCTGTCGCCATTAGCAAGCGCCTGCTGATACGCGGTGACCGCCGCGGCGACCGCCGCCGAATCATTCAGAGCTTGCGGGGCCGGGAGAACGACGCTGCCCTGCTGCGGACCGGCCCGGAATACGAACGTAGCCCAGTATACATCCCAGTCAGCTCCGCTTCCTGGCGCCGAGGGAACGGCGTGAGCCGCGCGAACGTTCCAGAGTCCGTTCCGATCGACCGGTACCCGAACCACTCCACTCGCATCCGTCGTGAGGGACAGCTCGGGCGCGCTGTCGGGAGCGCTACGATCGCCGCCGGCGTGGACGTGCCCCGCAGGCAACGCCGTCCCACGAAACAGCACGCGGAATTCCGCGACCGAGCCCGCCGTAACCAGTGCGGGGTCAGTGACTGGAACGATTTCCACCGGATGCCCCGCCAATGCTCCGAAAGCACGCGGCCCGCGCGCGCCTATTTCAACGACGGTTTTTGCGTGTTTCGTCGAGCGCATCGAAATGCTGTCCTTCGGTAGCTGACCGGAGCGGGAGTACCGCTCGACCAGATCACCGGCGCCTTCCAGCAGCAGGTACTCCCGAAACCCTTCCGCTGACTGGCGTGTGATGCGCCCCGCCAATGCGATGGCGATCACCTGTTGCCCAGCGCCACGTGGACGGTGGGTCACCAGCAGTGACGTGCCGGCCTGCGTGAAGCCGCCGAGTTTTTCACTTCCCGCTGAACCGATCACACGCGCGTCTGTGATGCGAGCTGGTGCAACCGCTGAAACGCTGCGCGGAAAACTTATCCCTGTCTGCCCCCTGATCTCCAGCGGCGCGCCGGTTGCAACTGTGAAGGCGTTCGGAATAATCCAGAAATCATGCGCCAGGAGCGCGCTTGCTCCGAAGCCGCCGGTCAGGGCCGCGACGGTTACGATGACTTTGCCGAGTGTGGCGCCGGAGGGGCGGCGGCCGCGCCGCATGCGAGAGGATTCCATGTCTCGAACCTTTCAGGAAGGGTTGTAGCGCTCTAAGGGCACCTTTTATGCTTCATAAAAATGGCTCAGCACAATACTAACCAACAGGAGGCACTCGTGCGCCACCGGACTTTTTTCTGCGCTGCTGTCGTACCTCTGACGCTCTTTGCCTGTAGCAAGAAAGACTCACCGGCCGTGGATACCACGGCGGCCGCAACGGGAGGTGGCGACGCAATGGCAGGCATGTCGATGTCGACCGCTCCAGCGCGCGATACCGATCAGGAGTTCCTGCGGATGATGGTAGACCATCACGAGGGGATGGAAGCTATGGCTGACACGGCGCTGAAAAAGGCTTCCAGCTCGGGTGTCCGATCCGAGGCGACGAAGATGCGCGCCAAGCAGAAGGAAGAGCAGCAGAAAATGCTCGGCATGCTCAAGGCCCAGTACGGCGAGGATAAAATGCCGATGGTCACGGCCGGCAATGCATCCATGATCTCAATGCTATCGGGCGCTTCGGGAGCCGCCTTCGACCGGCAATTCCGGGAGCATGTGATCATGCACCACGAGGAAGGCATCAAAATGGTCGATCAGTTCCAGTCCCGGCTTACGAGCGCGGAGCTCAAACAGATGGCGGAAAAGATGAAGAGCGATCAGACGAAAGAGGTCGCTGAAATGCGCAGGAAGCTGGGACAGAGCTAATCGGAGGTCTTAAGACCCGCTTGGCTCAACGATCAGCTTGCCCCGGACCATGTTCATGCCGCAGGCGAATGTGAACTCACCCGTTTTGTCCGGAGTGAACTCGATCGCGGTGGTCTGAAACGCCGGAAGATGTCTCGCTATTCCGAAATCTCCGAACACGACCTGTTCGGTGCATGAAGAAGCTTCATTGCGATAGAACTCCAGTCTGACCGGGATCCCTGCCTTCACCACGATGACGTCGGGTGAATACCCGCCTTTAACCGTCACCTTTATTGTCTGGACGCCAGTCTCCGTCATTTCAGCAACGACCTCCTTTCGCTCTCCAAAGAAATACCAGAGTATCAGCAGGATGAGTGCAGCAGACCCTGCGAGCACGACGATTTCAATGGTTTCCATCAGCTCGCCTCAAGGACGCGAACGGAGTCGGGGGGCCGAAAACGCCGAAGCCTGAGACTGTTCGTCACGACCGAGACACTCGATAGCGACATCGCGGCGCTCGCAATGATCGGCGACAGGAGCCAACCGGTGACGGGATAGAGTAATCCAGCGGCGATTGGAATGCCGACCACGTTATAGATGAATGCCCAGAACAAATTCTGCTTGACTGTGCGGATCGTCGCCCTCGACAAAGCGATAGCCGTGACGACACCCCGCAGATCTCCGCGAAGCAGGGTGATGTCCGATGCCTCGATTGCGACGTCGGTCCCGGTTCCGATTGCGATTCCTACGTCGGCTTGGGCGAGGGCAGGTGCATCGTTGATACCATCGCCGACCATACCGACCCGTGAGTTCCCCTGCTGTAGCTGCCTGATCTGATCGGCCTTACCTTCCGGCAGCACCTCGGCGAGAACGTGATCTATTCCCACCTGCCTCGCGACGGCCTCCGCAGTCCGCTTGTTGTCGCCTGTCATCATCACCACGTCCAGCCCCATCTCACGCATCGCCCCGATCGCGGCCCGCGATTCCGGCTTGATCTGGTCTGCTACCGCGATGAGCCCCTTGAGCTGGCCGTCAATCGCGACGTACATAGGAGTCTTGCCTTCCAGCGCCAGCGCCTCCGCCCGGGATTCTGCATCAGAGAACGGTATTCCACGATCTCTCATCAGCTTGGCGTTGCCGAGCAACAGCAGTCTCCCCCCGATCGTCGCTTCGATTCCGTGTCCCGGCACCGCCTGAAAGGTCGAGGGCGCCTCGAGCGCAAGCCCGCCTTCTTCTGCGGCGCGGACGATTGCTTCGCCGAGCGGATGCTCGCTGTTCCTCTCAGCGCTCGCCACGAGCCGGAGAAGCTCCTGCTTATCGGCGTCACCGAAGGGGACGACATCCGTGAGCGCAGGCTCCCCCTTGGTAATTGTGCCGGTTTTGTCGAGGACGATGGTGTCGAGCTTGTGCGCCGTCTCGAGACTCTCCCCACCCTTGATGAGCACGCCATGCTCGGCGCCCAGCCCGGTGCCGACCATGATCGCGGTCGGGGTGGCAAGTCCAAGAGCGCAGGGACACGCGATGATAAGCACTGCGACGAAGTTCACGAGCGCCATTGTGAACCTGATCTCGGGGGGCGCCAGAATGAACCACGCCGCGAAGGTGACCACAGCGACGCATAGAACCACGGGGGTGAATACCCCGCTGATGACGTCCGCGAGCCGGGCGATCGGGGCCTTCGATCCCTGCGCGTCCTGCACCAGCTTTACGATCTGCTGGAGGGCGGTCTCGTTGCCGACTTTCGTTGCCCGGAAGTCGAAAGCGCCGGTCTTGTTGAGCGTAGCGCCGAAGACCTCGCCGCCCGTAGCCTTCTCGATGGGCAGGCTTTCTCCCGTCAGCATGGATTCGTCGACAGCGGACGTGCCCTCGGTGATGACGCCATCCACGGGAATCTTCTCGCCGGGCCGGACGCGCAGGATGTCGCCGGGAACTACCTGCTCGATCTCGACCTCGGTCTCTTTGCCATCGCGCACCACACGCGCGGTTTTTGCCTGAAGCTTCATCAGACGCTGGATCGCCTCCGACGTGCGGCCTTTCGCGCGTGACTCGAGCATTCGCCCCAGAAGGATCAGCGCGATGATGACGCTGGCGGCTTCGAAGTAGACAGGGGCCATCGGCGCCTGGTTGACTCCCGACATCCCCTGCATTGAGTCCACTGCGCCACTCG
>JBKKAY010000006.1:0-6142 GCA_046714195.1 Gemmatimonadaceae bacterium | reverse complement strand
CCGCCCGACACCTTGACGCCGCCTTCGCCGATCAGCGTGTCGAGCCCCTTGTCCGCCCGCGCGAGAAGCGTGTGCGCCGCGGCCTTGTGGAGGACATCCATGCACTCCGCATCGGTCGCGTGCGGAGCCACGAACAACAGATTCTCCCTGATGGTGCCTGAGAAAAGCTGGGCGTCCTGCGTCACCAGCCCAATGCGCTCGCGCAGCCTGTCGAGATCGACATCGGTGCTGGGCAGCCCGTTATACAGTATGCGCCCGGTCTTCGCCGGATACAGCCCGACGAGCAGCTTCACCAGCGTCGTCTTCCCGGCGCCCGAAGGCCCGACGAACGCGATCGTCTCGCCCCGCTTTACCGCGAACGAGATACCGGTGAGCGCGGGGAAAGTTGCCGTCTGGTGCATGAAGCCCACGTCCTCGAACTCGAGCTCCTGGATGTCGGCGAGCGGCACCGGATTGGCGGGCTTCGGATCTTTCGGGGTCTCCAGAATTTTGCGGAAATTCGCCAGCGAAACTTCGGTCTCGCGATAGACGTTGATGATGTTCCCCAGCTCCTGCATCGGCCCGAAGATGAAGAACGAGTAGAACAGCAGCGAGAAGAACTGTCCCACCGTGATCTTCTGCGTGAAGATCAGGTACAGCATCAGGAACAGGATGCACGTGCGCAGCAGGTTGACCGCCGTTCCCTGAATGAAGCTCAGGCTCCGGATGTACTTCACCTTTTTCAGCTCGAGCTTGAGGATCTTCTGCGTCGTGGCGTTGAGGCGCATGACTTCCTGTTCGGCCAGCCCCAGGCTCTTCACCAGCTCGATGTTGCGGAGCGATTCAGTGGTGGAGCCGGCCAGCGCCGTCGTCTCGGCGACGATCACTTTCTGGATGGTCTTGATTCGCCCGCTCAGCACCCAGCTGAGAATGCCGAGCACGGGGACTGTCGCCAGAAACGCCGGAACGATTACCCAGTGGACGGTGAACGCGTAAATCACCACGAACACCACACCGACCAGCGTCGTGAAGACGAGATTGATGGAGAGGGCGATGAAGCGCTCCACGTCGGAGCGCACCTTCTGGAGCTTCCCCAGCGTCTCGCCGCTCCTCTGATCCTCGAAGACTGAGTACGGCAGCTCCAGCGAGTGCCGGATGCCGTCCGAGTACATCTCGGCGCCCAGTCGCTGGGTGATGACGTTGACGAAATAGTCCTGGAAGTTCTTGGCGACGCGCGAGACGAATGCGACTCCCATCGCCATGAGCAGCAGTGTTCCCGCGCCGGTTATGAACTGCCTGGTGGTGTAGTCCCGGAACCGCGTCGCGTAGTCGTCGATGACGTGCCGGAAGATCAGCGGATCGAGCAGCGAGAAAACCTGATTCGTGGCGGCGAGCACGAGCGCCAGAAGGATCAGCGACCGGTACTTGGGCAGGTAGGAGAAAAACAGATTCATGCGATGGAGTGGGTTTCGTCACATAGTATGTGGCCACCCCACCGGCGTGCAATGCACTAGCCGAGTCGCCTCGCTGACTCGCGGAGTCCGGGTGCCTGAACGAAGCGGCGGCGGCGTGTCCGGAGCATCTGGAGAGCCTTGCCCGCGTTGTCTCTCCACTGCGCCCCCGAGATAACCGTGCAGTAGCGCTCGTAGTCCAGGGGTCCCTCGTGCGGAGCAGCCGTGAACTGATAGCGGGGGGCGGGGCGGAACCGCTCGATGCCGATCGGGAACCCTTCGAGACAGGCTTTCTGCGACGTGAACTCGTCGTACATCCGCCGCTTCAGGGCTTTCTCGTTCTCGGTCAGCTCGATCGTCCGCGAATCGGTCCCCAGGAATGGAAGGAAGCTGAAGACCCTTCGCTGTCCGCTGAAGTTGTGATAGGACGTCAGCTCGAGCACCAGCGGCGTCGGCACGTTGTCGCGCCGAAGGATGCCGCAGGCGAGGTGTACCGCGAACGCTGTCGCATCGTGGTCCGAGTGTCCGCCCTCGTATGGATGCGTGAACACGATGTCGGGCCGCACTTCGTCCATCAAGTCGGCGACGTCGAACACTAGCTCGGTCATCTGCAGGCTCGCCTCGCCGTCGACGTAGCCGAGTCCGCGGCAACGCTCGGGAGTGATGCCAACGTGGGCGAGCGCGTTCACCACCTCGCGGCGCCGGGCGCGCGCGTACGCCTCGCGGGTCTGAAATCCCTTGGTCTGCGCGTACTTGTCGTCGCGGGGAGATCCGTCGGTGACGTGGGCGATCACCGCGTCGGGCATCCCCGCCAGCAGCCCCCCGGCTCCGATCGCTTCATCATCGGGGTGCGCGACCATGACCAGTGTCGTCGTCTTCGATTTCACGAGGGCCGCGCGCTGCGCGATGCGATCGAGAACGGCGTTGGTCAGCTCCGGCGAGGGCTTGTAGCGCGCGTCACGGGAGGGGACGATCACGAGTCCGACACGCTTGATCAGCGACGCCGGCGATTCGGTGATCACCTGCTGCACCGTCTGGAGGTCGCTGGCGACGGGCTCCGATACGACCCGAATTGGAATCTCCCGGTCGAATCCCGAGATCAGCACGAGATCATCAGCCTTGGCCACAAAAGACGCCGCGTCAGTGGTGATGCGCTGTTGCAATTCAGTTTCTTCCGACTTCACGCATCCTCCAAAGCACGCTTTGCCGCACGTTCTGCCAGGCCTCTGCCAGGCTCCCAGGATTGAAAAAGCAATTCACATGCCTACAGTTGCGCTTACCTCACAAACCCGGTCGGCCTAAGCCCTTGAGGGCCATGATTTTGGCCCCCGGAACCGGCGGATGGAAATCATCCACCGAATTGCCTGAGATGGTGATCGATGTGCTTATATGTGAGCACCCCCCAGGCACGCGGAGACAGTTTGCCGAACGCGGGGTGGTCCGGCCATTTGGTGCCGGGCTGATCGAACCTGACGACTGCGCGCCTCACCAGCTCCTTCATTTCGCGCAGGTCGTCGCTCCAGACGCCGGGCAATGTTTTCATCAGCTCCGGAGCGGTCGGAAGATTCCTCGGTGCCGAAGGCAGCCCATAAATCACCAGCTGCTTGATCGGCGTGAATCGCAGCGGGGTGCGCCTCGGCTCGACTCTCACGGCGCCGATCGCCATCCGCATCGAGTCTCCAATATGGGCCAGCATCTGTGGCGCACTCATCTCCCCCCACCTGGCGGATGTGTCGGGCCTCAGCCGGTCGAATCGACCCAGCAGATCCGAGCGATCCGGTTCAATCCAGAGGGAGTGCATCAGCTCCTCCTTCCCAGCACGGAGGACGAGTAGTTGGCGAGCAGATCGGCGGGTCCGTCGTATATCGCCACCGCTCCCGACAAGTCTTCATCCTTCCAGCCGCCCGATCGGAATCCGATGATTCTCACACCTGCTCTCGTCGCGGCTTCGACGTCGTAGGGCGTATCACCGATCATCACCAACTCGTCGGGCCGTAGGCCTGCCTGCTCGATCGCGGCTTCGACGATGTCCGGGTCGGGCTTCGATCGCTTGGCGTCCGAGGCGGTCGCCTTCTCCTCCATCAGGTCCGCGACGCCAGCCGTTTTCAGGAGACCGTTCAGATCTTCGTCCTTGGCCGAAGTTGCGACGACGGGCTTGAGGCCATCGGCGCGCACACGCTCGACCAGCGCTCGTGACCCGTCCAGTGGCTTGAGGCGGGGCAGATATTTTTCGCGAAAAATCTCCGACCGCCGCTTCGTCAGCTTTTTTCCTTCGCTGCTGTCGTGCTTGATGCCGATCGTCTTCGGCAGCAGTTTGTCGCCGCCCATTCCGATGAGGGGTCGCACGACCTCGAACGGGACATCGTAGCCAGCTTCCCTGAAGGTCTCCATCCACGACTGAGCGTGGGCGTCGTTGCTGTCCACGAGCGTGCCGTCGATGTCGAAGATTACTCCGCGCAGCAACTTGTCACTTCATGTCGCGCTGTATGGACTGAACCTTGTCCAGATGCGCCTGAAGAATCGGTGTGGCCTTCTGGATCATGTACTTGAGCTCGGTGCTTTCCGCGGCGTTCATCGACTGCGTCGCGATCTCGAGGACCCGCTTGTGCATCTCGACTTCGTGATCGATGTACGCCTTGTCGAAATCCTTTCCCTTGGCGGTGGTGTTGAGCAGGTCGGTCGCTTTCTGTACATCGGCCGGAAGACTGTCGCCCGGAGGCGCTACGGGTGTGAGGCCCAATCGCTTCGCCAGCGCTTCGCCCTGGACGCGCAGTGTATGATGATCGCGCATCATCTGCTGTCCAAAGTCACGAACAGCGGAGCTCGTGCCTTTGGTCGCGGCGATTGCGCCGTGCGTGCTGTCTCCGGCGTTGACCTCCTCGAGCAGCGCGAGGATGTTCGCATCGCTCCAGGGAGCAGTCCCTCCGGTCGCGGATGCGCTATCGCCGGGAGCTGGTGCGCCACTCGATTCGGTTCGGGCGTCGTTCTTTTCGCCGCAGGCGCCGATTGCCAGAGCGGCGAGGGCGAGGAAAATCTTTTTGGGTGGTGCGGCGGTGATCATGATTACGGTTACTCCAGAGGGAAAGCGGCGCTCACTATGCTCGCGGGGAAGTGTCTGTGGGTGTGGACCGCCTGACATTGAACGCCGTCGCATCGTTGAATTTCGAGAAGCTGCTCTTCACGTCCAGCGAAAGCGTCCGGAACCTGTCGGCGGAGCTGGCGGATACGTTCACCGTGGCGAACAGGATGACCGCGAACAGGTCTCCGGTAGCCAGCATTCCGCCGAACCCCACCACCGATTTGATGCCGTACCGCACCACGAATTCCTGCGCCGGGATATATGGACTGTCGAGCGCGTTCTCGACGTGGAAAACGCCATGGCGCTTTCCGGCCAGCTCTTTCACCACCTCCGTGGAGGGCAGAAGCAGCGAGCTAAGCTCGAGCCCAAGCTCCTTGATCAGCTGCGAGATCATCGGCGCCTTCTCCACTATCTCACGGCTCGCCAGCGGAATGGTCCGGTGGCCGAGGGACAGGAAGCGCGAATTCCAGGACGCCGTCTGCCCGACCGTTGCCATGAGGGTAAGACATTTCATGCCGGGCTGAGGGATCCCCGTCCCCAGCGCCTTGCGCGCAAACTCCCGCAGCTCTGGCTCGAGCGAGACGAAAGGATGCGTCTTGTAGCAGCGCACCAGCGCGCAGGCGCGCTCCGTATCCGGACCCCTCAGCTCGTCGTACAGGAAGCGGCATGCGCGCTGGGCCGACGCCTCGAGCGTCGGCGCGCCCGTCATCGCTTCGCGCAGCCGGATACTGCTCTTGAGCATGTCGCCCAGGTCGAACCTGGATAGATCGTAGGTCATTGAGGCCATCCTGAATGCGCGCGGAGTACCGCGACGACCGTGTGGCCAGCGCGCGTTGGGGTCTCGTATTGAAAGAAGCGCGCCATACTCGTATTGTCGACGCATGAACTCACGATCTCTGCTCATTCTGGTGGCGTCCGTCGCCTGCAACGCGTTTGCCCAGTCAGGGGCCGCGCCTGCACCTGCCGTCCCGATCGTCCGGGCCGACACCGCATCGCTCAGACGGGTGCTCGACTCCATTGCCGACGCCCATCAGGGGATCGTCGGATACAGCGTCATCGATCTCGAGTCCGGTGCCCGGGTCGAGCGCCGTGGAAATGAGACTTTTCCGACCGCGAGCCTGATCAAGGTTCCGATCCTGGTGACGGTCTTCGATCTGGTGGCGAACGGCCGGTTGTCCCTCGACGATCCGCTCACCGTGCTCAAGATCGATCAGGTGCCGGGGTCCGGAGTGATTCAGTACCTGCACAACGGCACGGTGCTCACCGTCAACGATGCGGCGTGGCTGATGACCACCATCAGCGACAATACCGCCACGAATCTCCTGCTCGACCGCATCATCATCCGGCGGGTGTGGGCGAAGATGGATTCGCTCGGGTTGAAGCAGACACGGGTTCACTCCAAGAGCTTCCTCCGAAACTCGAGCGTGGCGATGGACAGCTCGGTGAAGTACGGGCTCGGGGTGACGACTCCCAACGAGATGGCGAGGCTGTTCGAGCTGATGGCGCGGGGGAAGGCGGTGAACACGGCCGCCGACTCGACGATGCTCGGCATTCTGGAGCACAACAACGATGAGACTCTGCTCCAGCGCTTTGCCGGCGGAGCGCGCGCGGCGCACAAGACCGGCGCCACCGA
>JBKKAY010000005.1:0-5255 GCA_046714195.1 Gemmatimonadaceae bacterium | reverse complement strand
AGCCTTGGACGCGCATACACACTCCAGCTATTATGAGTTTATGATCACGTACTCGACGCTCGACGACGAGCATGTCGACTCGCTGCTTGGCAAAGGGTTCCGACACGTCTAATAGCAGCGCTCAACTGCGCGTCTCCGGCATGGACTGCGCGGGTTGTGCCGTGACCATCGAGGGCGCACTGAAAAAGCTCGACGGCGTGCGCGATGTCCGTGTCGACGTTCTGGGCGGCGAAGTCCGGATCGGATTCGACGCGGATCGAGTGACCGGAGCGGATCTCTCGGCAGCTATCAACCGTTCCGGATTCAGAGTCCTCGAGGGCGCCAAGCCGCGGATTCCGGGAGGACCAGCTGAAATTCCCATGACCTCGTTCTGGGAACGGCGGGGGCGAATCCTCCTCACGCTCGTCTCGGGGGTCGCTCTCGGCCTCGCGCTGATCCTGGGCCAGCTACCGGTACCTCGCTGGGCGGTCATTGGGATGCTGGCGGTGTCGACGGTCGCGGGCGGTTGGTTCGTCGTGCCGCGCGGTATCAGGGCGGCCATGAACCGTGCTCTCGACATGAATTTCCTGATGTCGCTCGCCGCTGGCGGGGCGTGGATCATTGGAGAGCAAACGGAGGCCGCGGCGACCCTGTTTCTGTTCGCAATCGCCGAGCTTCTCGAGACGTACTCGATGGATCGCGCCCGCAACGCGATCAAGTCGCTGATGGATCTTTCTCCGGCGGAAGCGACCGTCATCCGCAACGGGGAAGAAGTGGTTGTGCCTGCGACGGCAATCGAGGTCGGCGAGACCGTGCGTGTCCGCCCCGGCGAGAAAATCCCTGTCGACGGTGCGGTGACAGGAGGCAGGTCGAGCGTGAATCAGGCGCCGATAACGGGTGAGTCGATGCCCGTCGACAAGGATCCGGGCATGACGGTCTTCGCCGGGTCACTCAACGGGCAGGGCTCGCTCGAGATTCGCTCGACCAAGCCCGCGAGCGACACGACGCTCGCGCGCATCATCCACGCCGTTGAAGAAGCGCAGGCCTCGAGAGCGCCGACCCAGACCTTCGTTGATCGTTTCGCGCGCATCTATACCCCGGCCGTGGTCGGCGCTGCCGTTCTCATTGCGATAATTCCGCCACTTCTGGGACTCGGCGAATGGGGGACCTGGATCTATCGCGCGCTGGCAATGCTGGTTGTCGCCTGTCCGTGCGCCCTGGTGATTTCGACTCCTGTCAGCATCGTGAGCGGGCTCGCCGGAGCCGCGCGCGCCGGGATTCTGATCAAAGGTGGGGCACACCTCGAAAATGCTGCCGTCATAACCACGCTTTGCTTCGACAAGACCGGGACGCTGACAGAAGGTCGCCCGGCCCTAACAAACGTGGAACCGTTGGGCGGGCGAAGTGAGACCGAGGTTTTGCGACTCGCCCTCGGCGTCGAGCGCTACTCGGAGCACCCGCTGGCCGTCGCAGTACTCAAGCACGGGAAAGCGCTGGGCATATCACCGCCCGAAGCCTCGAACTTCGAGGCGCTCATCGGCCGAGGCGCTCGCGCAACTATCGACGGAACGACGGTTTATATCGGCAACCATCGGCTCGCTGGCGAACTCGGTGTCTACAACGAGTCGCTAACCGTGACCTTGAATCGGTTTGAGCGAGAAGGAAAGACAGCTGTGCTGGTGATGACGAACCGCGAGGCGCTGGGGGTCCTTGCCATTGCCGACCAGCTGAGGCCCGAAGCCGGTAGAGCGCTCGAGTCGTTGAAAAATGCCGGGATCCGCCATACGATAATGCTCACCGGCGACAACGAACGCACAGCCCAGGCGGTGGCATCACAGGTCGGCATCGACAAATATCGCGCTGAGCTTCTCCCCGACGACAAAGTTCGAATCGTGCGCGAGCTCGAGGCGGGGGGCGAACGAGTCGCATTCATCGGAGACGGGGTCAACGATGCCCCGGCTCTCGCGGCGGCAACGATCGGCGTGGCGATGGGGGTTGCGGGGACAGATGTCGCTCTGGAGACGGCAGACATCGCGCTCATGGGGGACGATCTCACGAAGCTGGCGGTAGCGATCCGACTTTCCCGAGAAACATTACGCATTATTCGGCAGAACGTGTGGTTTTCCCTTGCGATCAAGGCGGTGTTCCTGGTGTTGGCTGTTTCCGGCTGGGCGACTTTGTGGATGGCGGTGGCCGCCGACATGGGGGCTTCGCTCATCGTCGTTCTGAACGGCCTTCGACCACTGCGGGCTCGCGCGTGAGGCCGATGAGTCCAGGCACGCTTGCTACAAACCCGTGTGCGTTCTTTGTCACTGCCGTGCTACAGCTAGCCGTCCTTTCGGCTTTGAGTGGCTGCTCTGACAAACCCCGATCGCGTGCGGGTGAACCCTCTCCGGAAGACTGGCAGCGTTTTTCGGGTAGCAACGTCCCGCGCGCATATCCATCACCGCCACGCGTCCGCGTCGTACTGCCTTCAACCGGGGACGCCGATCATGATTTCCTGCGTCGAATGAGTGATCACCACAAAGATGTGATCCGCATCGCACACGCGGCGATCGAGTCGAACAAAGACCCTTCCCTGCACGCCGCGATCCGGAAGGTCGAAGAGGAGCACGATCACACGTTAGACGCGATGTTGGCACTTCTTCGGAGCGTATACGCCGATGAGTATGTCCCCCAGACCAACCCTGAGAACGATGTGACCGCTGACCTCTTGAGAAAGTCGTCGAGTGATTACACCAGGATCTTCCTAGCCGCGGCCGAAAAGAGCGAGGAAGACGCGCTTCGAATCCTGAACGAGTACTTGCCGAAAGCGAAGAAACAGCGTGTTCGGGATTTCGCCCAGGAGCTGAGGAGGAAAGAGGGGGCTGGAATCCCGGGTCTTCGGCGGGCACTCAGCGGTCAGCTCAAAGACATCTCAAACTGAGGGCGCGGACTGGTGTCGCGGAATGCAGCATCATGACCCCTTCCACTCTGGCGCGTTCAATCGCGCTGTTTGTGATAGCTGGACTCATGGAGATAGGCGGCGGGTATCTCGTATGGCTTTGGCTGCGTAATGGCCGAGGCGTCGTGCTTGGTGCGCTCGGCGGGCTGCTGCTCTTTCTTTATGGCGTTATTCCCACTTTCCAGCCAGCCCATTTCGGGCGGGTGTACGCGGCATATGGAGGCGTTTTTGTCGTTCTTTCGTTGCTGTGGGGATGGTGGTTGGAGGGGCGCAGGCCGGACGCTCCCGACATTTTCGGCGCAAGCCTGTGTGTGATAGGTGTCGCACTAATCATGTACTGGCCGCGGCCCGCATGAGCGTTGGATCGCGCTTGTGAACGGTGCTGAGCCAGACGCTACAAGCGGATCCGGATCAGACACCATCACGCCTCGATAGACAGGCGAAATCCTACATCCGCTTCAGTTCCTGGTAGGCCCCGTTCGTCCGGAGCGTAAGGATGACGACTTCGCTCCCGCGGTTGCGCCAGAACCATCCATGGGCACCATTGAACGCCGCGACGAGCACGCCCTCATCGGACTTTTTCCCGGTGCCCTTCGAGTATCCGTGATACTTGATCCCCGTCGCGTCAGCGTGGGTATCGTAGTTCACCGCTCCGCGATCCGTGGACCACGAGAACGTTACGCGCGCGTCCTTTCGCATCGTGAGCTTGACCTCCTTGCCCTCGTTGGGGCGCAGCACGATCTCAGTGACATGGGTGCTCGGCGGCGAATCGGAAGCGGATCCCGGAGCGGCTGACGGAACCGGGCTGGCGACAGTAGAGGTCGCAACCAGCGCAGTTTCGGCCTTGGGTGCGCCCTTCGCCCCAGAGGCTGCCGGCACGGCCATGGCTTCGACGGAATCGGCTATCGCCGCCTCCTTCGCCAAGGCGACCTTGATCTCTCCCATTTTGGTGAGACCAAGGACACTCCCAGCTCGCGTCGGGTCGACGCCATACTCGGCCGGCAACACCACCGTTGCCAGCAGGACTACCGCCACTACGGCCGCGATTAGCGTCGAGCGAAGCAAGCTACGGGAGGACGGTAACTCGGATGTCGGTGCGGAATTCATTTCTGGCATTCAGTAGACCTCAGGTATCGACGATGAAGTAGCCGGCGAGCTGAAAACCCATGAGCACAAATCCGGCGGTCATTAGTGCCACGTTGGTTGTGTACGCATGCCTTGCAAAGCTCGACGTTCGGCGCCAGTAACTCATCGCGATCAGGATTGCGCTGAGCGAGAGAAGCTGACCGATCTCGACGCCGACGTTGAACGCGATCAGATTGGGAATCAATCCATCCGGCGAGACCTCGAAGTCGAGGATCTTCGTGGCCAGGCCGAAGCCGTGAAAGAATCCGAAGATCAGCGTCGCCGCCTTGGTATTCGGCTGGAACCCGAACCAACGGGGAAAGGCGCCCAGATTGTCGAGCGCCTTGTAGACGACCGACAAACCGATGATGGCGTCGATCAGATAGGAGCTGACGCTGACTCCGGTGATGACACCGAGGAGTAGTGTCGTCGAGTGGCCGACCGCGAACAGCGTGACGTAGACGACAACATCTTTCAGCCGATACAGGAAGAAGATGACGCCGAGCAGGAAGAGGAGGTGATCGTAGCCCGTCACCATGTGCTTCGCGCCCAGATAAGCAAAAGGAATCAGGTTCACCCCGACGATTTCCTGGATGTACCCTTTGTCTCCGGCCGCGACGCCATGCGCCAGAGCGTCGGTCGGCACGAGCAGAACGGCCAGGCAGCCAGCCGCGAGAGTGAAAAGAATCGCACGCGCACGTGCGCTTCCGGGAGATGGTCCGTAGAGCACTCGTTCAATCATGATGTGCCAGTGGTGGATTGGTTTGATTTCTCTCATCCAGCTCCTCCCTCCGCTCGCGCGCGAACAGAAGATAGAGCACCGGGAGGACAAGCAGTGTCAGCGCCGTCGAGGAGAGGATCCCGCCGACGACGACAGTGGCCAGCGGACGCTGCACTTCGGCCCCGCGTCCGGTCGCGAGCATCATGGGGAGAAAGCCCAGCGATGCAACGAGCGCCGTCATCAGGACGGGACGGAGCCGCGCGATCGCGCCGTTCCTCACCGCGTCCTCGATCGGCTGGCCCTGTTCACGCAATCGGTTGATGAACGTGATCATGACGAGCCCGTTGAGCACCGCCACGCCGGACAAGGCGATGAAGCCGACGGCTGCTGAAATGGAGAACGGTATGCCGCCGGCCCACAGGAAGAAAATGCCGCCGGTGAGGGCAAGCGGTACGCCCGTGAATACGAGCAGCGAGTCACGCACCG
>JBKKAY010000004.1:0-3657 GCA_046714195.1 Gemmatimonadaceae bacterium | reverse complement strand
TGCCGGCTGCAGCGACAATCCCGATCAGAGCTGCTTTGAGCTGATTCATGTGGTCAGAACCGTGCAAGGAGTCGTCCAGACAACTGGCCTTCGCTAGTATGGTGTGTGTACACCTTCCAATCCGGATTGGCTGAATGATGTACGGCCGCAGGCTGCGACACCTTTTTGTCGTGTGGGGAGTAGCGCTGCTGTTCCTGTTGGGGCTCTATCGGGTCGAGCTCCGCATTCCTGCTCTGCACGAGATACTGCTGCCGGTTTACTGGGTGGTGTTCGGCACGGCGGCGTTCTTCACCTGGCGCTGGGCGCGAGGGCGCTCGCGTGGGGACCGGCGCGGTGACGACCGCCGCACCGAGACTCGTCGCGATCCATCCACCGGAGCCGGGGATTGAGAATCAAAGCCTTGTCGGAGCGTCTGTTTCGCGCGGCGTTCGACCGGGCCAATGGCGTGGTCGGCGCCCTGGGAGTCTTCGTGGTTGCAGGGCTGCTGATCGGGATCGCGGGAACGTGGGCGTTCGCCGCTCTCGCTTCCGAGGTCCGCGAGGGCGAGACACAGGCCTTTGACGAAGCGGTGATCCAATGGATGGGAGCGCATCGCTCCCCGACCCTCGATGCGAGCATGGTGGAGGTGACGGCGCTCGGGACCTGGCCCGTGGTGCTCATGATAGTAATCGTCACTGGCCTCTTTCTCACGCTCTCCGACCGTAAGTACTCCGCGATACTCCTGCTGGTATCCGCGGGCGGCGGCTTGTTGCTGAACGGGGTGCTGAAGCTCGGATTCAACCGCCCACGGCCAAGCATTTTCTTGCCCGTGGTGCAGGCGGTCAGCTCGTCATTTCCCTCGGGCCACGCAATGAGCTCCGCGATCGTCTACGGAACGGTGGCCTATCTAGCGGCGAGGCTTCACCGGCGGAGGTGGGCCCGCTGGCTGGTGATGGCGTTCGCGTTTGTGGTGATCGTGCTGATCTCGTTCAGCCGCATGTACCTCGGCGTGCACTATCCGTCGGACGTCGTCGCCGGCGTCATGATCGGGCTGGCGTGGGCCGGGTTCTGCATGGCCACGCTCGAAGGCGTGCAGAGGTTCAGGCCGCGCCGGGCTCCGCCGATTCTGGGCGAGGAAGAACCTGCTCCTGCCGCGAGCGGATCGTAGCCGGTTCGTTCGCGTCGGTGAGGGCGGCAACCATCTCGACGAAAACCTGAGTAAGCTCGTCGACCCTGTCGTGCACCAGCATGTCGCTGGCGCGCGAGATGGTAGCGGCGCGATGTGTCACGTCGTCGATCACCAATCGCACTGTCGCCGCTCCGCCGACCTCGAGCATGCGTGAGATCGCAGCCGACGGGGCGAGCTCGCCGGCCAGACATTGCACGAGAATTGCGCGGACCGCGCGTGGCTCGATGTCCTCAGTGAGGCGAGTGATCGCCTCCGCTTCCAGCCCGGCTCGAGTGGTCATGTCGGCGCCATTGTAAAAAAGAATCCCGCAGTGCGGCACGAACGCAAGGATTCTCCGGCACAAGATGCGCCAGACCGTTCTGAAGGCGACCACGGCTCACCCCAACGGAGCAGAGATATGGCGGCAAGGAAATCTTCAGGCAGTCGCAAGTACCGACCTGCCGCGTCGAAAACAGTCGCGAGCGCGATGCGTCGCCGGAAAAAGGGAACGCTCAAGTCCGGCAGCGGCAGAAAGGTGAAGAGCCGCAAGCAGGCGATCGCGATCGGCCTGTCCGAAGCTCGAAAAAAGGGCGCCAAGGTCCCGGGCAAAAAGTCGGCGACAAAGCGTTAAGCACGGCATTCTAAGTAAGATTATAACCTAACTACCACTGAAGACTACCTGCCGGGCGCTGCCGGCCCCAAAGCTGTCGGCTGCGGGCTAACCGCTTGATCGAGTATCCCGTAACCGCCCGTAGCTCACTGCATTGGGGCCCACCGCTCCTGGCAGGTAGTCTTCAGTGGCAGTTACGGTCTTTGTTATTAGTACTTAGCTAGATAGTTATCTAACTCCCACCGCGACACTTGGGTGCTGTAATCCTCCCACTCCTGCCGCTTGGCCGCCAGAAAATGCGTCGTGATGTGATCGCCTAACGCCTCCGTGATCACCTCATCCTTCTCGAGCTCCGTGCACGCCTCCTCGAGGTTATGCGGCAGGTCGTCGATCCGGAGCCGCCGCTTCTCCCGGTGCGACATCTCCCAGATATTGGTGTTGACCGGCTCACGCGCGTCGGCGTTGGTCGCGATACCATCGAGGCCCGCCGCGAGCTGGACCGCCAGCGCCAGATAGGGATTGGCCGCGGGATCCGGGATCCGGAGCTCTATCCTCGTCCCGGCTCCGCGGCGATCGGGAATCCGAATCATCGGCGAACGGTTCCGCATCGACCAGGCGACGTTCACCGGGGCCTCGTAACCGGGGACCAGCCTCTTGTAGGAGTTCACCAGCGGGTTCGTGATCGCGGTGAAGCCGCGCGCGTGCCGCAATAATCCGCCGATGTAGTGAAGCGCCGTCGACGACAGCTCCCACTGCGCACCCTTGTCCCAGAACGCGTTCTCGCTGCCGCGAAAGAGCGATTGGTGCGTGTGCATCCCGCTCCCGTTCTGCCCGACGATCGGCTTCGGCATAAACGACGCCGTGAGCCCGAAGGTCTGGGCCACGTACTTCACCACGAACCGGAAGGTGGCGATGTTGTCGGCCGTCTCCAGCGCATCGGCATAGCGGAAATCGATCTCGTGCTGTCCGTGTGCGACCTCGTGGTGCGCAGCTTCGACCTCGAACCCCATCCGCTCCAGTACATCGACGATGGCCCGCCTGGCGTCTTCGCCCAAGTCGGCAGGCGCCAGATCGAAGTACGCGCCCACATCGTGCGTCACTGTGGAAGGCTCGCCATCCGGTCTGGGCTTGAACATGAAGAACTCCGCCTCCATGCCTGCCTTCATCGAAAAGCCCTGGGCCTGGGCGCGAGCGATGATTTTCTTGAGAACCCCGCGCGGGTCGCCGGCGAACGGCGTCCCGTCGGGAGTATTGATGTCGCAGATGAGCCTGGCTACGCGGCTCTGCTCATCTCCCCAAGGGAAAATCTGGAAAGTGCCGAGGTCCGGAGCCAACAGCATGTCCGACTCTTCAATGCGGACGAAGCCTTCGATCGAAGACCCGTCGAACATGATGTCCCCGGCTAGGGCCTTCTCGAATTGGGACGAGGGGATCTCTACGTTCTTGTTGACGCCGAGGATGTCCGTGAATTGCAGTCTGAGAAACCGAACGTTGTTCCTGGTCGCCAGATCCAGAATCTCGGCGGCGCTGGCCCCCGTGGTGACGGGGACGCGGGAGCGATGGGAGGGCATGGCAGGAATCATAGCCGAGCCCCAATAATTTTGCAATTATTGCACGTTTTTGTACCCATTCCTTGCAATTGTTGGCCATTTCAGTAACCTTGACCCGGTGGAATTGCGGTTTGTGCACATTTTGTCAATCACTTCTACCAACCTAGGCCCGCCATGAGAGCCGAAAGCAGCAGCCCGCGAAAAACAGTTCTCTTAGAGATCACCGGCCGCGCCGTGAGGGTACCACCCGGACTCAATGACGGCGGAGTTCCGAAGCCGACCTCCAGCTATTTCGGTTGCAACACCCTGGGCGTCCGGCAGATGCGCGACAAGCTGCCAAAGGACGTCTA
>JBKKAY010000003.1:0-20584 GCA_046714195.1 Gemmatimonadaceae bacterium | reverse complement strand
CGGAGACTGGAACGTCACATAGCGTCACGCGAAGGAAGTCCGGCGGAATCCCCGCAAAGCTGGCGGACGGACTCCAGGCGGGAGCCGATGCGATTCGTCAGCGGCGTCTGGCTCCGAGCACGGGCTCGCCGGTAAGCGCTCTGGTGAACGACCCGGCGCTCGCCGCCGTCAGCGACACGCTCGCGACCGGCATGGAATCGAGCGCGGACTGGCTGCGCGACGCTGATCTCGACAAGCTCAAGCATGGAGTCGAGAAGCAGGTGAAGGAGCACCCCGGCCGCTCGCTGCTCGTGGCGCTCGGAGCAGGTTTCCTCCTCGCCAAAGTCTTCCGGCGCTAAGTCTTAGGAAGCCCGCAGCCCTCAGCCTTGGTGCCGACAGCCCCCGGCCGGTAGTCTTTCGTCCGTCTTTAGCGCGGCGCGATCACCGGAGGCGTCGCCGCCTTCAGGTGCCGCGCCAGAAACTCGTCGCTCACTTGCCGGATCAGCCGGGAGCTCGTCTGATTGTACGCGGCACCGTGCCGCCCCGGGGGATAGATCCTGACCTCCGCGTCTCTCCCGGCGTTGGTGAGCGCCGTCAACAGCTGCATCGTGTTCTGTGGATGCACGTTGTCATCCATCATCGAATGAATGAGCAGCAGCTTCCCGCGCATCTTCGCCGCGTTCTCGATGGGTGAGCTCTCGACGTACCCTTTCAGGTTGTCGCCGAGCAGACCCATGTAACGCTCGGTGTAAATCGTGTCATACAGGCGCCAGTCCCCAACAGGTGAGTTGGCGATCCCGACTGGAAACAGCTCGGGGTGCATCTGCATGGCGTACACCGCGACGTAACCGCCGTAGCTCGTACCATTGACCGCATAACGTTTCGAATCGACGTACGGCAGCGTCGAGAGGTGGCGCGCAGCCTCGGCGATGTCGAGCGCCTCGTACTTGCCGAGCTGCTTGTAGACCACCTTCATGAAGTCACGGCCGTAGTTGTTCGACGCCCGATTGTTGAGGCCGACGACGATGTAACCGCGCTGCGCCAGCCACTGATTCCACCCGCTGGTGCTGAACTGGTTGTAGACCTGCTGTGAGCCGGGGCCGCCGTAGATCTCGAACACCACCGGATACCGGCGCGTCGAATCGAATGGAATTGGCCTGACAATGTTGCCGTCGATCTTCGTTCCATCCGAGGCCGTGAACGAGAAAATCCGCGGCGGCGAGTACGCGTGCGTCGCCAGCCACGCAGCGACGCCCGCATTTGCTTCCATGGTTTTCAATTTCTGACCCGTACCCGCTGCGGACCACAGCTCGACCTGAGACGGACGGTCCACCGCCGAATGACGGTCGAGGAAATAGGTGGCGTTGGGCGCCATGTTGATCTGATGCCTGCCGGGCAGCGTGGTTATTCGCTTCTTCCCGGTACCATCAAAGCGGATCGAGTAGAGGTGCCGTTCGAGGGGAGACGCCTCGGTGGACGTGTAGAAGATCGTCCTGCTCGCCGCGTTGGTTCCTTCGATGCGCGTTGGACTCCAGCTGCCGCGAGTGACCTGGTTGATCAGTCGACCGGAGTAGTCGTACCTATACAGATGCTGCCATCCGTCGCGATCCGACAGCCAGAAGAATTCTGCGGATCCCTCCGGGAAGGAGAGCATGTCGTCCACGCCCGCGTAGAAATCATAGACGTCCAGCCATGTGCTCGATTTCTCGGTCATCACGAGCCGGCGGCCGCCGGTGTTGACGTCGAAGAAGAGCAACTTCATCTCGTTGTGTGGGCGGTTGAGTATCACGACCGCCAGGGTGTCGCGCCTGCTGGTCCAGTAGATGCGCGGGATGTAGAACTCGCCTTTCTCGCCGGGGTCGAGCCACACGTTCCTGCCCGACGTGACGTCCACGACTCCGATTCGCACGGTGGGATTCGGATCTCCGACTTTCGGATACGGGATTGTTTCCCACTTCGGGTGCACGCCTGAAAAGTCCGAGAACTGGGATACCGGCTCGGCGGAGTCGTCGAGCTGCCAGTAGGCGATGCGACGACTGTCCGGCGACCACTTCCAGGCCTGAGCCAGCCCGAACTCCTCCTCGTAAACCCAGTCGAAGTGTCCGTTGTAGACGTGCTCGGTGGCGTCCGAGGTCAGCCGCTTTTCCTGGTTGGTGGAGAGGTTCGTCACGTACAAGTCGCCACCCCTCTCCAGCCCGAGCATCGCGCCGTCGGGGGAGAGCTCACCTGTTCGCGCACCCTTGGTCGCCAGCTGCAACCGACGGTCAGTGAGCGAATAGATGTAGAAATCCGCGATTCCCGAGCGGCGATAGAGCGGCTGGTAGTTGGACTGGAAGACGAGGCGCCTCGAGTCCTGCGTCCACTCGAACGAGTCGTAGCTGAACGGATCGCGGGTTCCCGGGAATGTCAGGCCTGTCGGAGTGAACAGGACGGTGTCCTTGCCAGTCGCCGGATCGTAGGCGCGGATGACGGGAGTGTTCGTGGAGGGATCGCGGTCGGTATAGGAGAATCGCCTGCCACCTTCTATCCAGTTGACGCTGCCGGGGCCGGAGCGTCCGGTCAGCGCGCCACCGGCAGCCAGCGCTTCGGCGAGAGTTACAAATCGCTGTTTTTCCTGGGCAGCCGGCGCCGTCCATGGGAGCAGCGCGGCGAGCGAGACGAGCGCGAGTCGCGAGATCATGATCTTCAGCATCGAACTAGGGCCCGCATCTGACGACGCGTTTTGCCGCTTGCAAGAGCGTCGCGAGACGATCGGGACCCAGTTCCGCCCAACCCTCGGGAATCGGCACGAGCCGGCGCTTCTCTCCATCGCTCTCGAAACAAAGCCAGCCGTTGTTGTACTCGCTTGCCACTGATACACTCCGCCGGAACGGGCTCCGGCGCCGGTCTGGAGTGGTCCTCCGATTCGATGCTCCGGCGAATCCACTACTCGCTGTTCCGCGACGGTCAACTTTTCTTCGTTCGGCCGCGGCCGGGGTCACCAGCCAGACCTCCCAACGCCGCCCCGTCGAGTCGAGAAACGTTCTGTAACTCATCGCGCGCTCCTCGCTGGCGGGTTGAAAGTTTGTGATGACTTGCTCATGCAGAATGCTTTGCAGAGTAGGTGCCAAAGAGCGACAAAATCGTGATTGTTTCATACAAATTTCGCCGGGAATACAGATGTTGTGAGCACACGTTTCGAGCAATTCTCCACAATGAGCGCGATGCAACGCTGTTGAAGAAGGTGCCGCGACAGAATACCTTGCACGCTCCAGGGAGAGATGGCCGAGAGGCTGAAGGCACCGGTTTGCTAAACCGGCATACGTGGAAACGCGTATCGAGGGTTCGAATCCCTCTCTCTCCGTCCAGCGGGTCCCAGCCAACCACGTTGGGGCCCGTTTTTTCTTTCGGAATCACGCGATGACGGACTCCACCAGGCCAAGGCTGCGGTTTGCACCATCTCCCACCGGCTACCTCCACGTCGGCGGCGCGCGCACCGCGCTCTACAACTGGCTTTATGCGCGCAAATTCGGCGGCGAGTTCCTCCTCCGGATCGAGGACACCGACAAGGCGCGGAGCACCGATCAAAGCACGCGCGCCATCTTCGATGGGCTGAACTGGCTCGGGCTCGGCTGGGACGGTGAGGTCGTGTATCAGGGCGCGAATATCGCGCGGCACCAGGCTGATGCGCGAAGACTTCTCGATACGGGCGCCGCTTATAGGTGCTTCTGCACATCCGCGCAGCTGGATGAGCGGCGCCGTGAAGCCGAGTCACGCAAGGAAGCTTTCAAGTACGACCGGCGCTGCGACAGGCTCCCGAGCGAAGAAGTCGAGCGTCGCGTCGCCGCCGGAGAGCTCTACGTCATTCGCTTCCGAGTTCCGGAAGGAACGACCGAGTGGGACGATCTCGTCCACAACCGCATTGCATTTCCCAACAAGGACATCGAGGACTTCGTCGTCCTCCGGTCCGACGCCACTCCGATCTACAATCTGGCCGTGGTGTCCGACGATATCGCGATGGGCATCACGGTGGTGATGCGCGGCGACGACCACATCTCCAACACTCCGAAGCAGATTCTTCTCTATCGCTCCCTCGGAGCCGATCTGCCGACGTTTGCGCACCTTCCGATGATCCACGGCATGGACGGAAAAAAGCTCAGCAAGCGGCACGGAGCGACAGCGGTCGGCGACTACCAGCACCAGGGGCTCCTCCCCGGAGCGATGCTCAACTTCCTGGCGCTCATCGGCTGGTCGCCCGGCGGGGATCGCGAGCTCATGACACTGGACGAGATGGTGGAGCTGTTCAGCGTCGACGGTCTCCAGAAAAAGGCGGCGATCTTCGATCCGCAGAAGCTCGAATGGATGAACGGGCAGCACTTGTCGATGATTCCCCTCGAGGAGCTGGAGCCGCGCGTCACACCGCTGATAGTCGCTGCCGGCCTGGCATCGGAGCAGGAGCTGAGAGAACGCCGGGAATGGTATTTCCGGCTTCTCGACCTGTTGCGGGTGCGGTCGCGCACTCTGGATGACATCGTCCGTCAGACGGGCCCGTATTTCCTGGATACGATCGAGTACGATCCTGCCGCCGTAGCCAAAAACTGGAAGGACCCGGCTGAGGCTGCCGGGCTTCTCCAGGCCACTCGGGAAGCGCTCGTTGCCGCACCCCGTTGGGAGCCCGAACCCCTGGAGACAGCTCTACGTTCACTGGCTGAGGCTCGAGGTGTACCCGCAGGCAAGGTCTTCCAGCCGCTTCGGGTGGCCCTTACGGGCCTCACGGTGAGCCCTGGGATCTTCGAAATGCTCATTCAGATGGGCCGCGAGCTCAGTCTCCGCAGAATCGAGCAGGCCCTGGGGCAGCTGACAAACGCAAGGTGAAATGCGCGACAAAAACGATTGACCGGTTAGAGTTTCGCGCGCAAATTAGAGGTTCGTACCGGTTCTACAGCGCACATTCTGACGCTGAGATCGCCACCTATTAAGGACGCCATATGGCCGAGCATTTAACTTCGCTCGAGAGCTCGGTGTATCACTATCTGCTGGACTTCACGGCACAGCACACCTACCAGCCCAGCATTCGCGACATCGGCAAGCAGTTCAAGATCAAGTCGACCAAGACCGTCTCCGACCTGCTTCAATCACTCGCCCGAAAGGGATACATCGAAAGAGATCCCGCGCGTTCACGAGGGGTCAACCTACTTGGCTTCGGTGGCGCGATGCGCACCCAGCCCGTGCCCTTTTACGGAAAAATTCACGCTGGCGAGCCCGCGCTATTGCCCGAGCACCGGCAGGATTTCATCACAATCGATCGTCGTTTCACCCCGTCGGAGGACGTGTACTTCCTCAAGGTGAAGGGTGACAGCATGGTCGGACGCTGCATCAGCGACGGCGATTACGTGATGATCAATCCGAGCGCGCAGCCGAAGGATCAGGACATCATTGCCGCCCGCATCGGCGAGGAAGCGACGGTCAAGGTGTACACCCGTCGCGGCGGATCGGTCGTCCTCGAGCCCGCCAATCCCGCGGAGCGCGAGATCACGATTACGCCGGGAATGGATTTCTCGGTCCTCGGCATCGTTTGCGGAGTGTTCCGCCCGGGCTTCGATGCAAAGCTCAGCGATAAGGCTCTGCCGTCGTAACCAGCACGCTTTTTCGAGAGGCCGGCTCACCAGCCGGCCTCTCTTTTTTTCCCCCAGGATCTTGGCGCGGTGGTCGCCTACGAATAGCTTCGCGTTTCAACCCGCACCCAAGGTCGCCGGCAATGACGTCCAAGACTGGAGAACAAAACCGTCCCGCGCTCAAACAGCTCACGCCGGTCCTCATCGTTGACAAGGTCGAGCCATGTCTCGATTTCTGGGTTCGCGGGCTGGGATTCGAGGTGACCAACCAGGTCCCTGATCCAGAGGGTGGACTCGTCTTCGCCAGCATCCAGAAGGGTCCGATCGAGATCATGTATCAGTCGCGCGCCAGTGTGGTCCACGACCTTCCGTCGGCAGCCAGAGATCTCAGCGGACATTCGGTGTCGCTCTTCATCACCGTCGACGATATCGACGCGGTTGAGAAGGCGATCAAGAGCGCTCCGGTGGTGAAGGCCAGGCACCAGACCTTCTACGGCAGCACCGAGATCTACGTGAAGGAGCCGGGGGGCAACACCGTCGGGTTCGCCCAATTCTCCTGAGCGATAGTCTCAGTGAACACGAAAATGCTGACCGCGACCCTTCCCACAAGGGACCGTCCGCGAACGACTAGGGGTTCTCGGTTGCTACTTCGGCGTCCCCGTCTCATTCCCTGATGCGCTGGACGCTGCCGCCAGTGCCGCGGCGCGCTCGCGTTCCTTTCGCTCCCGAATGCTGCGAACCGCCTTGGTGAAATCCGCTTCGTTGATCCCACGCTGCGCGTGCCACATGATGTCGCGATTCATCATCGCGTACGCGCGGTCGCGGTTGATGGTGGTCGGATTCCCCTGAAGATTCAGCGGTAGCATTGCGAGGAGCGCCGTCGGAATAGACACGGGTCCCAAGCGGATCGCGCGCCTGTCGATGCCCCACTTGTAGCCGCCCTTCTCCACCGTCCAGTCAGTGGGATCGCGCCGCTCCGCCACCTTTGCCAGCGAGTCGTTGTAGGGCTGAATCGCTTCGGCGATGATGCCGTCGATGGTCTCGGCCACGGTCTTGGGCGGCGAGACGATCTTCTCGGGCGGCCCCCAGAGTCGCGGGTCGGAGTACGATGGACGAACGCCGCGGGCCGGCCCACCTATTCCCACCAGCGGCCCGGTCCCGCCCTCCGCCTCGGGCTGCACCACCGCCGTAGTCGGCGCCGGTATCCCCTCGGGGGTGACCGTCGGAGGCAAAACCCTGATCTCGCGCGACACTATCGGACGCCCGTCGCCGCCGCTTCTGCCGGGCGTGACATCCTTTCCGGGCTGCCCGAGCGCCACATATCCCACCCGCTCCGCCGGTGCCGACAGACGCTTCGATGCAGGCGACAGATCGATGTTCAGGATCAACATCCGCATCAGCAGGACGGCGACGACTGCGTGCACGCCGACCGACACGAAAAAGGCCGGTGAGGGCCTGCTGCTCGTGGTCGGATTTTCAGCGGCGTGACGAAAGATCATCTAGGCGCGCGCGGCAGCCGGCCGCTCATCCTGGGTTTGTCCAACACGTTTTCCATCTCCTGCCTGCGCGATCAATTTCTTGAGCACTCGTCCGGCTCGCGTTGCCGCTTCGCGCAGCCGGTCGGACGCAACGATGAACGACACGCGGAAAAACCCCTCTCCTCCCGGGCCGAACAGCGAGCCGGGCAGCACGATCACGCCTTCATCCTGGAGCAGGCGCTCGCCGAACACGGCGCTCGGGATGTTCTTCGGTAGCGGCAGCCAGAGGTACATGGTCGCCTTGGGCGGGGTGCACGGGAATCCGGCAGCGGAGAACGCCTCCACGGCCGCATCACGGCGCTCCTTGAAGGCGGCAACGTTCTGCGGAATCCAGTCGGCGCACTCGTCGAGCGCCGTCGCGGCTGCTGCCTGAATCGCCATGAATGTTCCGGTGTCGATAAAAGATTTCACTTTCGCGAGCGCGCCGACTATCTCGGGCCTTCCGCACGCCCAGCCGCAGCGCCAACCCGTCATGTTGTACGTCTTGGACATCGAGTGGAACTCGATCGCGACTTCCCGCGCTCCCTCGATCTCGAAGATGCTCGGCGGCACGTAGCCATCGTACGCGAGCTCCGAGTAGGCATTGTCATACACCAGCAGGATATCGAGTTCCTTGCAGCGCCTCACCATCTCTTCCAGGTACTCGACCGGCGCAATGGCAGACGTCGGATTGTTGGGGTAGTTAAGGTAGAGGATCTTCGACTTCTTGAGGACGTCCTTGGGGACCTTGTCGAGGTCGACGAGGAAGCCGTTCTCGGGCCGGAGGGGATACTTGTACGGAATCGCGTCGGCGAGGAATGAGCCGCCGAGGTAAGAGTTGTAGCCCGGCTCCGGGACGATCGAGTAGTCACCCGGCGACAGGTAGGCGAGGGCGAGGTGGGAGATTCCCTCCTTCGACCCGATCAGCGGAACGATCTCCTTGAGCGGATCGAAATCCTGACCGAATCTCCGTTTCATGAATCGCGCGACGGCCTCTCGATACTCCATGAGCCCGAGCGCGAATCCGTAGCGGCTCATCGTCGGAATCCTCACCGCCTCCGTGATGCGGTCGATGACCGCGGGCGGCGACGCGAGATCGGCGTCGCCGGCGCCGAGATCGATGACATCGACTCCACGCGAGATCAGTTGGCGCTTCTGCTCCGGAATCTTGGCGAGCGGATACTCGGGCAGGCTGAGCAGACGGTTGGTATAGGGGGGCACTAGCGATTCCCTCGGACGGGGTTGCTCACGCGGCTGACGCCCGGGATCTCGACTTCGACGACGTCTCCAGGGGCGAGCGGGCCCACGCCGGACGGCGTTCCAGTGGCTACCAGATCTCCGGGCTCGAGCGTCATGATTCGCGAGATGTAGGCGAGCAGGAATGGGATCGAGAAGACCATCTCACTCGACTTTCCGCTCTGGCGCACGGCGCCATTCACTCGCGTGACGACACTCAGGCTGGCCAGCTCGGGAACGCTCGACGACTCCTCTCCCAGAGGGCAGAAGGTATCAAAACCCTTGGCCCGAGTCCATTGCCCGTCCGTTTTCTGGAGGTCGCGCGCGGTAACGTCGTTGACGGCGATTATCGACCGAATCGCGCGAGCCGCGTGCTCTTCCGCGACTCCCTTCATCCTCTCGCCGATGACGATGCCGATCTCACCCTCGTATTCCACCTTCTCCGACGCTCCCGGCAGCTCGATTGCATCGCCCTCCCAGACGACGCTCGAGGGAGGCTTGAGGAAGATCAACGGCTCCTTGGGAACTTCGTTGCCGAGCTCCTTCGCATGCTCGCGGTAGTTGCGACCGACGCACACGATCTTGCCGGGACGAAACCTGCTCGATGTCATCTCAGTTAGTCACCATTGTGAGGGATTGGTCGCTATTCGGCTTCATGCGCGAGCCGGTAGGCGAGGTTCCTCGGAGCTCCGAGGTCCCGGGTAAGGTGCTCCATGATATCCCGCGGGCTGAGTCCGTCTTCGCGCGCAGCCCTGGCCGCGCGGGTCAGATCGCTCTCCGAGAGCTCCGCTTTGGCGGCACCGCCGATCACCAGCACGACCTCCCCCCTGGGCGCTGCCACGTCGTACGCCTCGGCCAGCTCGGCGACCGTTCCGCGATTGAACTCCTCGAATTGTTTGGTGAGCTCGCGGGCGACGACCGCAGATCTTCCGCCTGCTCCCGCGTTGGACAAGGCGGTCAGTGTGGCCCCGACGCGGTTCGCGGCTTCGAACACCACCGTGGTCATCCGCGACTGCACGATCTCAGCGATCGCGGAAGCCCGCTCCTTCCCCTTCCTGGGAATGAACCCGAAGAATGTGAACCGATCGAGCGGTTCGCCTGCTGCTACCAGCGCGGCCATCACCGATGAGGCTCCGGGGATCGGTACGACTTTCACTCCGGCAGCGACCGATGCTTCGACGAGGCGGGATCCGGGATCTGATATCAGCGGAGTGCCCGCGTCCGAGATGAGAGCGATCGACTCTCCCTTCCCGAGCCTGGCAACGAGGCGGGGTGTCTCCTTCGCCTCGTTGTGCTCGTGGTATGAGCTGACGGGAGTGGTTATCCCGTAATGATCCAGCAGCCGGCGGGAGTGCCTGGTGTCCTCGGCGACGATGAGCGCGACCGATGAAAGGATCTCGATCGCGCGGTGGGACATGTCCCCCAGGTTGCCGATGGGGGTGCTCACCAGGAACAGGGTGCCCGCCACGGTGGTGCTCACGGTGGCTTGGCGGCCGGCCGGGCTACGCGGTGCGATACTCCGTTGCGGCGTCGGGGGCTCCGGCGTACTTCTCGAACTTCTCAGCTAGCGCCGGCTTGCCGACGAAGCCGATCACCTGGTCGACGAGCTTGCCATCCTTGAAGAACAGGATCGCCGGAATGGAGCGCACGTTGAACTTGGTGGAGGTCTTGATGTTGGTATCGACATCGACCTTGGCGACCTTGGCCCTGCCCTGATACTCGATGGCGAGCTGGTCGAGAACGGGGGCGATCATCCGGCACGGCGCGCACCACGCCGCCCAGAAATCAACGACCGCGAGGCCCTTGTGCTGCTCGATCTGGGCTTCGAAATCGGAATCGGTTACGTCAAGAGCATTGGACATTGCAAAGTCTCCAGTCCACGGTACGCCGCGGAGCTTCGTCGGTTAATTTTCGTCGGGGAGCACCTCCCCTGCATCGCAATTTAATGACCCCCACAACTCCGCGCGGCATCCGCGTATCTCACATCGGCATCGCAGTCCGGACGCTTGGCGAGTCAGTGCCTTTCTTCCGCGACGTGCTGGGGCTGGAGGAAATCGAGCTGGATGATGCCGATGGCGCGCGGATCGTGGGGTTCACTGCCGGCGAGCCCCTGGTTGAGCTCCTCGAGGCCGACGATCCCGACTCTCCCATCGCCCGGTTCGTGGCGAAGCGGGGTGCGGGTATCCACCATATCTGCTTTTCAGTCGACGACTTGGACGGCACGCTGGAGCGCTGCCGTCAGGCGGGTGTGCAGCTGATCGACGACGTTCCGCGAATTGGAGCGGAGGGAAAGCGGATCGCCTTCCTGCACCCCCGGTCTACAGGCGGGGTGCTCGTCGAGCTGTCAGATCACTGAGATCTTGCGGGGGGCTTGGCGTTCGGGTCCGGATTTCCGCAGAAATCACGCACCGCGGCGATATCCATGTTCGAGACGTACCAACGCTGGGCGGGCCCCTGAATCACGTAAAACGTCGGCTGCCTCGTCACGTTGCCTTTCTTGAGCTCAACCCGGATGTCGCGGTGTCCACCGATTCCCGGTTCCTCACCGAGTATCCGGAACGAATCGTGGGTGAAGAAGCACGCGAGAATCACCTGTCGCTTTTCCAGCTCGGTGCGGTCCATGGTCTTGCGGGCGGGCCCGTTCTTGGTGCCGAACACGTTGGACATCGCCTGGATGTCGGTGTCCTTGGCGCCCTTGAGGAACTGCTCGACGGCGAGGCGAGGCGCGGCCGCTCCGGTCACCCGTGCGTCGGATGGCCGGGACTGTTGCGTTGCGCTCGAACAAGCTGACAATAGGGCGACGACGGCGACGATTCTGAAAGACACCATGCGGTTCTCCACGAGAATAGAGCTGCGGCCTGCAAACCCCGCAGTGCCCTACGGACTGTGACAATGCGAGCAAGGCAACAACGGCTCTACATCAATATCGATCACGTCGCCACGCTGCGGCAGGCTCGGCGTGCGGATGAGCCTGATCCGGTGGCGGCGGCGACGGTGTGCGAAACCGCTGGAGCGGATGGCATCACCGCACACCTCCGGGAGGACCGCCGACACATCCAGGACGCCGACATCCAGCGCCTGCGTGGGACGGTGCGGACCTATTTCAACCTCGAGATGGCTTGCGTCCCCGAGATGCTCGAGATCGCCCGCAATCTCAAGCCGCAGCAGGTGACGCTGGTCCCTGAAAAGCGTGAGGAAGTGACTACTGAAGGCGGTCTCGACATCATGACCGACCCTTCCCGTATCGCGGACGCAATCGAGTCCCTGTTCTCAGTGGGAATTCGGGTGAGTCTTTTCATCGACCCCGCCAACGCCGCTGTCGAGCAGGCGAAAAAGCTGGGCGCCCCCGCGATCGAGCTCCACACCGGAACCTACGCCCACGATCCGGCATCCAGGGCGCCGATCGAAGCCCTCCGGCGATCGGCCCGGCTCGCCGCCGAGCTGGGTCTGGCCGTCCACGCCGGTCATGGGCTTACCGTCCGGAACGTCGGCCCCGTCGCGGAGATTCCGGAAATCGAGGAGCTCAACATCGGACATTCGGTGATCAGCCGGGCCGTGTTCATCGGTCTCGAGAACGCGGTGCGAGAGATGCACGAAGCGATGCGACGCGCTCGGTCGTCTTAATGGCGGACCTTTGACTGTGATATCCCCGACAGGCGACCTTTCGGGTGGATCTTTGGAGAATGTGGCATGACGACGCCGGGACGGCTGCTCGATTTTTTCATTCTGGAGGCGGGTGATTACCTCACGCGTCTCGAGACATTTGCCACGCAGAAGGGGCTGAAGCCTTCGGAAGCGATGCAGTTCGCGGCGGCCGCGCGGGGACTGCGAGGCAGCGCCACGATGGCGAAGATGAGCGGAGTCTCCAAGCTGGCGTCCACCGTCGAGAGGATCGCGGGTGGAGTGGTGCGCGGGGCGACCGCATGGGAGCCCGAGGTTCAGCGCGCTGTCATCGGCGCCATCGAGGATCTCAAGCTGGTTGTGCGCGGAGTGCGAACCTGGAGCGCCGAGCAGGACGCGCGGGTCGAGGAATCGCTGAGTAGAATTGCACGCTTCGCTCCCGCCACGGCTGAAAAGGCGGACGATGTGATTTTCCCCATCTCCCAGCTGTTCTTCAATGACGGTGGCCAGCACATCCTGCAGGTCGCCGCGAATCCCAAGACGCATTACGAGCAGCAATTGAGGGAGCAGAGCGGCATTGGCCCCGGCGTGCTTTCCCCGACGGTGGAGCGGATACCCACGCCACCACGGCCCGCGGCGCCGCCGCGAGTGAGCACACCTCCCGCAGGCACCGCGGCGCCGCGCGGCAAGGAGCTCCGCGACGTTCTGAGCTCGAGCCTCGCCACGATGCGCTCTCTGGAGGCTCGACGGTCGGGCCCGCATCCGGCGGCAGGCGAGCTCGTCCCCGTTCAGCAGCTCCTCTATCGTGGCCAACGCGCCATCGAGCGCGCGGCGGAGATTCGGCGCGCGCTCAACAGAGCCGGAGAGACTCCAACGCGCGCGCTCGTCGACGAGCTCGTCGATCTGGTCGAGCTCGCAGCCACCGAGTAGAAGTTGAAGTCCAGCTGGCGCGCAGCGCTCGGGCTCGTCCTGAGCGCGGCGCTCATTTACCTGACTCTGCGGGGAATTTCCCCCGGTGAGGTCGCGGCCCGTCTCTCGGACGCCGACCCTCTCCTCTTTCTCGCCTCGATCTTTTGCGCGACGGCGATCTTCTTGCTTCGCGCGCGGCGGTGGCAGACCATCCTCGAGCCGGGCGTCGACAAGGTTCCATTCGGCCCGCTGTGGCGCGCGACCGCGATCGGGATGATGGTGAACAACGTCGTTCCCGCCCGCGCGGGTGAAGTGGCCCGCGCATACGCGCTCACCCGGGAATCCAGGGTTCCCTTCCCGGCCGCTCTGGCATCGCTCGTCGTCGACAGGCTGTTCGATGCGATAGTGCTGCTCCTTCTCGCAGCGGTGGCGCTCCTCGACCCGGCTCTGTCGGCGGACGTCACCCTCGCGGGGCGACCGCTCTCGGCCTTTGCGGTTGGGACCGTGGGGCTCGTCGTCTTCCTCGTCGTCTTCCTCTACCTTCTCGTTTTTTTCCCTGCCCGCCTGCTCGGCGTGTTCGGATTTCTGTTTGGGCGCATCTCGCCCCGCGTGGAAGAGCGGGGCCGGCGGATGCTGGAAACGTTCATCGCGGGACTGAGCGTGCTCCGCAGTCCGGGACGCTTCGCCGCGGTGTTCGGCTGGACGCTCGCACACTGGATCTTGAATGCGATCAGCTTCTGGCTGGCGTTCAAGGCCGTCGGGATCACCGCGCCGTTTTCCGCGGCGCTCTTCCTCCAGGCGTTCATTGCTCTCGGGACCGCCGTACCGGCCCTGCCGGGATTCTTCGGCGTGTTCGAGTACATGTCGGTGCAGGCGCTCGCGGTCTACGGCGTCGGCCAGCAACAGGCCGCCACCTGGGCGATCGGGTTCCACATTCTCTCGTTCATCCCGATCACGCTGATTGGCGCTTACTACTTCACACGACTCGGCATCCGGATGAAGGAGCTGCGGGCTCCGGCCCAGGCGGCGGCGTAGTGCTCCCCGCGGGAAAGACTCTCGCCCAGGCGAAAGTCAATCTCGCCCTGAGAATCCTCGGTAAGAACGACGACGGCTATCACTCCATCGAGACGGTCTTTCTCCGCCTCGAGCTGGCGGATACGGTTCTGGTGAGGCCGACCGGCGGCGCGCGGTCCCTCCGCTGCAAGGCGATGTTCGGTGAAAACCCCGAGGACAACCTCGCTTTCCGCGCCGCTGTCCTGTTCGCCGCCGAGGCGGGGTGGCCGCGGGGATTTGACATCGAGATCGATAAGCACATTCCCATCGGTGGTGGTCTGGGTGGAGGCAGCGCCGACGCCGCGGCGGTGCTCAGAATTCTGAACGCGCTTTCCCCGCGGCCGGTCGGCGCTGACGCACTGCTCGCTCTGGCCGGACGGTTGGGGGCCGACGTTCCTTTCTTGGCCAGTGACCACCTGATGGCGCTGGCCTGGGGCCGGGGAGAGATGCTGGCGCCACTCACGCCCCTCCCTGCGCGGAAGCTCGTCCTGCTGACACCAACTCGGGGTATGTCGACGTCGCACGCGTATTCGCGGGTAGCGGCGTCGCGTGGTGATTACGCGCCCCGGCCGCGAAGCCTTAGCCCGGAGATGTTCCAGTCATGGGATAACGCGGCCAAACACTCCGTCAATGAATTCGAGCCGCTGGTAGGGGACGAGGTGCCCCAGATTCGGTCGTGGATCGAGGACGGAGCGCGGCTGGGAATTCTCACGCGCTTGAGCGGATCGGGCTCGACTGTGTTTATGGTCGACAACGGCACCAAGGATTCACTTCAGGCGGCGGTCGCTTCACTCAAGCTCGACAAAGGAACGCGAGTGATACGAACTCGCACCGCCGACAGCGTTGTCCCGATAGAGGTTCTGGACTAGCTTTCCCAACCCGCTGCCCCCTCGTCCAATGGCAGGACCTCGGTCTTTGGATCCGATAATGGTGGTTCGAATCCACCGGGGGCAATCTGCATTTGGTCCGCAGTGCGCAGTTGTTCCTGCTCCCTTCGTCATTTAACTTGTAGGGTTACATGGACGGATTTTCCGTACCCGCTCATGGGTTCAAGCTCCTCTGCGGACCCGGTAACCCGGATCTCTGCACCGAAATAGCTCGAACGCTGGATGTGCCGTTCTGCAAGTCGACGATCAACCGGTTCGCGGATGGCGAGATCTTCGTGCGCATCGATGAAAATGTCAGAGGGAATGACGTCTTCATCGTCCAGCCGACGAATGCGCCGGCCGACAACATCATGGAGCTCTTGCTCCTGATCGATGCGGCGCGCAGGGCCTCAGCGGCACGGATCACGTGCGTGATGCCCTACTACGGATACTCGAGACAGGACCGCAAGGACCAGCCGCGAGTGGCGATTGGCGCCAAGCTGCTCGCGAACATGATCGTGACGGCGGGTGCCAATCGCGTTCTTGGTTTGGATTTTCACCAGCACGCGCTGCAAGGGTTCTTCGATGTTCCGGTCGACCACCTCTACGCAGCGCCGGTGTTCGTTTCGCACTACCGGAAGAAGAACCTGCACGACCTGGTGGTGGTGGCGCCCGATGTCGGGTCCGCCAAGATGGCGAGGGGATTCGCGAAGAGGCTGAACGGATCCCTGGCGATCATCGACAAGCGGCGGCCGAAAGCCAACGTGTCGGAAGTCGTCAACGTCGTCGGTGAAGTGGAAGGAAAGGATTGCTTGCTGGCGGACGACATGATCGACACTGCCGGCACGGTATCCGAGGCGGCAAAGGCACTGAAGGATCTGGGAGCGCGCGATGTCTACGTATGCGCGACGCACGCACTCCTGTCAGGGCCGGCGGTGGAGAGATTGTCGAATGCTCCGATCAAGGAAGTGACGGTCACCGATACCGTCGCGATCCCGCCGGAGAAGAGGTTCTCGACGTTGTGCGTGTTGTCGGTGGGCGAGCTACTCGCGAAAGCGATTCGCTACATCCACAGCGAGCAGTCGGTGAGCTCGCTGTTCGAGCAGTAACGGGCTGGACATTATCGACCGGGGGTGGAGAAATCCGTCTCCCTCACAGGAAGAGTTGACATGGCAATCGTAAACTTGGACGCCGAACCGCGCGACACCGCCGGAAAAGGCTCCGCACGCAAGCTCCGCAGTCAGGGGCAGATCCCCGCGGTGATCTACGGACATGGCCGCGAGCCCCAGCCCCTGACGCTCAACGCACGCGATCTCGACAAGCTGCTCGAGCACATCGTAGCCGAGAGCACGGTGATCGAGGTGAAGGTCGGCGACGCGACGGCGAAGACGCTGATCCGCGAGATCCAGCGCCACCCGTTCAAGCGCCAGATCCTCCACGTCGACTTCCAGGCGCTGGTCGCCGGCGAGAAGGTCGTGGTGAACATTCCGATCGTGATGATCGGAATCCCCGAGGGCGTTCGTCTCGGCGGTGGAGTCCTCGATCAGACGCTCCGCGAGCTCGAGATCAAGGTGGATCCTTCCAGCATTCCGAACCACTTCGAGGTCGACGTCACCAATCTCGTGGTCGGTGACTCGCTGCACGTGAGCGACATTCCAGTGCCTGACGGCGTCGAGGTCATGGACGATCTCGAGGCGTCCGTCTGCGTAGTGGCCGCTCCGCGCGCCGTGATCGAAGCAGTCGTCGCGCCTGAGGCCGTCGAGGGTGAGGCTAGTGCCGCCGGCGACGAGCCTGAAGTGATCGGCCGCGGCAAGGAAGACGAAGAGGGCGAGGACGCCGAGGCTCCCAAGAAGGGCGGCGGGGACAAGAAGTAGCTCTCGCATAGACCGTGAAAGTCATCCTCGGCCTCGGCAACCCGGGCCGGGAGTACGCGGCGACGCGTCACAACGTCGGCTGGTGGCTCATCGACCACCTGGCCGACGTTTGGCGTTTCGACGGCTGGAAAAAGGATGGCGATTCTCACGTCTCCAACGGAGTGGTCGCGGGCGTGAAGACGCGGTTGGTGAAACCCCAGACGTTCATGAATCTGAGCGGCCAAGCGCTCAAGACGTACGTGAGGCGCCCGTTCTGGAGCGCGGCCAAGGACCTGCTGGTAGTGGTGGACGAGGTCCAGCTGCCGGTCGGCCGCTTTCGGATTCGCGCGCTGGGCTCGGCCGGCGGCCACAACGGACTGAAGAGCGTCGAGCGGGCGCTCGGCACCCAGGAGTACGCGCGGCTCCGCATTGGCGTCGGCCCCGGTGAAGAGTGGAAGGGGATTTACGGCGACCTCGCCGATTTCGTGCTCGCCCCGTTTGCGCGCGTCGAGCGAGACGGAGTGCTCTCGCTCCTGCCGGAGATCGGTGCCGCGTGCGAGACCTGGCTCACGGACGGCGTCCTGAAGGCGATGAACGTCCACAACCGCGCTCCGGCATCCGATGCGGATCCCGATGCGCCAGCCTGATTAGCTTCACTCACAAATGCTGAAACTGGGAATCGTCGGGCTGCCGAACGTCGGCAAGTCCACGCTGTTCAATGCGCTCACCGCTGCCAAGGCGGAAGCAGCCAACTATCCGTTCTGCACCGTCGAGCCCAACGTGGGGATGGTCGAGGTCCCGGATTCGCGGCTCGTGGCGCTGGCGAAAGTCGTGCAGCCCAAGCGCACGGTGCCGGCGGTGGTGCAGTTCGTCGACATCGCCGGACTCGTGAAGGGCGCGGCCGAGGGCGAGGGACTCGGCAACAAGTTTCTCTCGAACATCCGTGAGACCGACGCCATCGTCCACGTCGTGCGCTGCTTTGAGGACGAGGACGTGACGCACGTCATGGGAGCAGTCGATCCCGTGCGCGACCGCGAGGTGATCGAGTTCGAGCTTGCCCTCGCCGATCTGTCCACGCTGGAGAAGCGCCTCGACAAGACCCGGCGTAGCGCTCGCACGGGAGACAAGGAAGCTGTGGCGGAGCTGCCGGTTCTCGAGAAAGCCTACGGATTTCTCAAGGACGGCAAGGGATTATGGGAGGCGCGCCTCTCGCCCGAGGAAAAAACTTTGCTGGCACCGCTCACTTTGATGACGGTCAAGCCCGTGCTCTACGCGGCGAACGTCAGCGACGCCGAGCTCGCCGGTGAGGAAGGTCCGCATTTGAGGGCGTTGCGCGCGGCTGTCAAGTCGAGCGGCGAGCAGGCGGAGGTCGTTCCCTTCTCCGCCAAGATCGAAGCCGAGCTCGCGGAGCTGCCGCCGGAGGATCGCTCGGACTTCCTCGGGTCTCTGGGACTCGAATCCGCAGGCCTCGACCGGCTGATCCAGGCGGGTTACAAGCTGCTCGGGCTCGAGACCTATTTCACGGCGGGCGAGCAGGAAGTGCGCGCCTGGACGATCCACCGCGGCGACACAGCGCCTAAAGCGGCCGCCGTGATTCACACGGATTTCGAGCGCGGATTCATCCGCGCCGAAACTGTGTCCTACGATTCTTTCGTCGGCAACGAAGGATGGAAGGGCGCGCGTGAAAAGGGCGCCGTGAGATCAGAAGGAAAGGAGTACGTCGTCCAGGACGGCGACGTACTCCTTTTCCGGTTCAACGTCTAGCGGCGAGCTCGTCGCTCGGCGCTAGTTGGTGCGAACCAGGTTTCCTCGGATTTCCCCACCGGGAATCGCTGTGGTGTGAACGTTGACGTAGGCGCGTCCGTTGTTGAGCAGCGTGCGCAGCGAGTCAAGGGACACGGTCGCACTGCCCGTGATCGTACCGGTCGTGGTAAAGCTGTTTAGCGCCCCCGTTGCCGTAGCCGGAATGTAGAGATTGAAGATGACACCCGCGTTTGCGTTGGGCAGGGCGGGACCGTGAATGTGCGATGCCGTTACAGCTGTAAGGTTGTCGAGCGTCATGGTCCAGGCGATTTGCGTCGTATTGTCGATAAAAATGGCGGAACCGGTGCCGACGCTGGCATTCGCTGGGTTCTCGTTGGTACCAAACATGTTGGCCGAATAGGCTCTCACGCCCGGCCCCGGCCCCGTCGGGCCATCATCGTCATCACTGCAGCTCGCGGCGAACAGAACGACTGTGGCGGCCGCGGCAACACTTGCTGCGATACGTACTATTTGGCGCATGTGACCTCCATGAGGGTGCAGGAAAGGAACCTAGGGTTTGCCCGCCATGCGACACAGGCAGCGGGGGCCAACGACCGTGAGAAAGCGGCGAACAGGCGATCTCGAACGGCGGGCGACGGCATTGATTCGAGGGGGCGACCAGAGTAGCTTTCTCTTTCTCACAACGGCCTGCATTTCCCAGGCCTTCACACCTTCCTCCCACTTCGGCAACCAGTTGGGGGGCGGCCCACGACCACAGGGGGGATTGCCAACGTGCCTCGCACATACGAGGCGGTGTACATCTTCGACTCGACACTCGAAGACGCCGCCATTTCCGACAAGATCAACCGCTTTCACGGGATGCTCGATACCAAAGAGCAGCCCGAAGTTGCGCACTGGGGCCGGCGCCAGCTCGCCTACTCCATCGGCCCTCGCGACAACGGCTACTACGTCGTGTCCAAATTCGCGACCGAGCCTACCACGCTCCCAGAGTACGAGAGAGCGCTCAAGCTCGACGACGGAGTCATCCGCTATCTCATCACGCTGCACGAGCACGAAGTCGGCGCTCCGCCGCAGTCCGAGGAAGAGCTGGCCGCGGCAACGCGCCGTGACGACGATGACGACGACGAGGATTAAGCCATGAGACGACCACAAAAGAGCTGCCCGTTCTGCGAGAGCCGTGTCCGTTGGGTGGACTACAAGGACGACCGCACTCTCGGGCGGTTCATCACCGACCAGGGCAAGATCCTTCCCTCGCGGCTGAGCGGCTCCTGCGCGCGTCACCAGCGACAGCTGTCGACCGCGATCAAGAGAGCGCGCTTTCTGGCGCTCATCCCCTACATCCGCGGTCACACGGCGTAGATGACCGCAGCCGTCCCGGCCGAGCAGAAACAGGGTTCATGGCGGCAGCTGGGCTTCGGCCTGGCTGCCTTCCTCCTGCTTCCGCTCATCCCGGTCGTTCGCTCGATCGTTCCAATCGAGCAGACGCTGTTGCTCATAGTGCCGGCCGTGGCCGTTTGCGCGCTGGTGGGTTGGAAGCTGGGCGGGCGGGCGGCGCTGGCGGTCATCTGGCTGGTGCTGGCCGTCTGGATTCTCTTGCAGCACGCCGGTCCGGCCGGATCTCCCTACGACCGGATGGCGCGGGGATGGACGCTCCTGCTGGCGGCCAGCTTCGGGGCGGTGAGCCTGCTGAGCGGCACGACGCCTTTCTTCGTGCGGGCGCTCGGGGCCATCGGCCTGGCGGCGGGGGTGGGGTTCAGCATAGCACTGGCATCGCCGGGAGGTGTGGCGCGCATTCGCCACGCCGTCGGTGACGAGCTGACGAGACGGAGCGGAGAATCGATAGAAGCGCTTCATCAGCTGTCCGCGAGCCCGATGTGGATGGGGTGGGCCAAAAAATCACCGAGCCTCGATGAGGTTGCGGAGCGCAGCGCGTCGCAGCTCCGCGCGGTGCCCGAGCACGCGGCGAATCTGCTGCCCGCGCTTCTCGCCCTCGAGTCGCTGGCCGCATTGACGATCGCCTGGGCCTTGTACCACCGGCTGTCTCCGGTCCCGGTCGGGCCCGAGCTCGGGCCGTTCAAGGATTTCCGGTTCAACGATCAGCTGGTGTGGGGGCTTGCAGTCGGCGCCACACTCTGCCTCCTTCCATCATTCGTCGAAGGCAAGGTGGCTGGTCTCAACCTGCTTCTTTTCTT
>JBKKAY010000002.1:0-10159 GCA_046714195.1 Gemmatimonadaceae bacterium | reverse complement strand
GATGGCGCCTGTCGCGATTCCGAATTCGGATCCGCGAAAGACTTCGGTCGCGTCGAAAATCTCCAGTGAGTAACGGGTGTCGGGCCGATCCGACCCGAACCGCTCCATCGCGTCGGAATAACTGAGGCGCTCGAACTTGGACGGAATCTCGAACTTCGCTTCCGCGAACAGGCGTTGAAGCATGCCTTCCGTGAGCGCGACGATGTCCTCCCGCCCGATGAAAGCTGCTTCGATGTCGATCTGGGTGAACTCGGGCTGGCGGTCAGCGCGAAGATCTTCGTCGCGAAAGCAGCGCGCGATCTGGAAGTATCGATCGAAGCCTGAGACCATGAGCAGTTGCTTGTACAGTTGCGGCGATTGCGGCAGCGCGTAGAACTCGCCCGCATGCACCCGGCTCGGAACGACGTAATCGCGCGCGCCCTCGGGCGTAGGCTTGGTGAGCATCGGCGTCTCTATCTCGAGAAAACCGCGCTCATCGAGAAACCGCCGGGTTGCCTGTTGCAGACGGTGGCGAAGAATCAGGTTCTGCTGGAGCTCCGGACGACGCAGGTCGAGGTGCCGGTGTTTCAGCCGAAGCTCCTCGGCGGGAAGCTTCTCGCCGCGTCCACGCGCGACGGGAATCGCGGGAGTCTCCGCCGGGCCCACCACCGTCAGGCTTCGTCCGCGGACTTCCACCTCACCGGTGCCCATCTCGGCGTTTCGCATTTCGGGCGGGCGGGCGGCGACATCACCTTCGATAACGACGACGGTTTCGAGGCCCAGTCTGCCGGCGGCCTCGATTACGTCGGCGGATGCCCACTCAGGATTGAACGAGACCTGGACCAGGCCCGCGCGATCGCGGAGGTCCAGAAACACGATGCCGCCGAGGTTCCGCGTTCTGTGAACCCACCCGCCCAGCGTCACCTTTGAGCCCACATGCTTTGGGCTAAGCTCACCGCAGAGATGAGATCTTCGGGTGGTGGCGAAGCTGGATGAGGAAGGCGTGGACGTCAGCGCCAAGTCGGCCGGGTCGAATAAGGCATCAAGAGGGGTTAAATTTAGTAGTTGCATACACTTGGTGGAAGGAGCATGGCGCAGAAAAACACACGGCGGGAGGTCTCGGATCTGGACCGAAACATCCTGAACATGCTCCCCTCGGATGCGGAACGGGCGCTCAGGGATTTTGCGGTCGAAGCCGGTGAGAAGCCGTTCCGCGGATCGCAGGTGCTCAGGCACCTGTGGCAGAATCCGGCCACGTGTTTCGCCGCGATGACGGACCTTCCCGTCCATTTCAGGGAGCTGCTCGAGCAACGCTTTGTGCTCCCACGTCTTACAGTGGCCATGCGCCAGACGTCGAGCGACGGCACCGAGAAATTCCTCTTCAGGCTCGACGACGGAGAATTCATCGAGACCGTCGCCATCCCCGACGGCTCGCGCCTCACGCTCTGCATCTCGTCGCAGGCGGGGTGCGCGCTTCAATGCGCGTTCTGCGCGACTGGAGCAATGGGATTCACGCGCAATCTCCACATGTTCGAGATCGCGCTCCAGGTGCGGGAGATGCGGCTCCTGTCACCGGCAATCACGCCCACCAACATCGTCTTCATGGGAATGGGGGAGCCGCTGATGAACTGGAGAGCGGTGGACCCCGTCCTCACCGTGCTCAACTCCCCGTCCGGTTTCGGTATCGGCGCGCGGCACATCACGGTGTCGACGGTTGGGGTGCTGCCCGGAATCATCGCCCTGGGAGAACGGCCCGAGCAGTTTCGTCTCGCGCTCTCGATTCACGCGCCGACCGACGAACTGCGGCAGTCGCTCATGCCGATCAACACCAAGTATCCTCTCTCCTCAGTGATCGAGGCGGCCAAGGTTTTCGACCGGCGAGTCACCTTCGAGTACGTGATGCTGGGCGGCGTCAATGACGCGGGCGAGCACGCCGCAGAGCTCGCCACTCTCGCGCGCGAGTGCCGCGCATTCGTGAATCTGATTCCGCTTCACCCGGGCGGCGCCGGTGATTTCACGCCGAGCACGCCGCAGCAGATTCACTGGTTTGCCCGACGCCTCAGAGCAGCCGGAGTCGAAGTCGCGATTCGGAAAAGCCGCGGCATGGACATCGCCGCGGCGTGCGGACAGCTACGGGTAGAACGGCTTGGGGGGAGGGCGCCAGTCAGCCCCGAGGATGACGGTAACGTCCAGGTAGCGTGAGCTGTCGGGCTGGGCCACGACTTTGGCAGCCATCGCCCGCCCGACGAGGAATGCCCATTCCGGATGCGCTGAGCGATCGATGACGATGGTGCTGTCGCGCTGCTCGGACATAGTTCCCGATCCGACCACATCGAATCCACGGTCGCGGAGATAGAGAGTTGCCCGCCGCGCGAGTCCGCGCGTTCGAGTGGCATTCAGCACTTCGACCTTGATCCGCACTCCCTCAGGCGCTCTCGCATCTGTGGCGCCGCGCCGTGCTGATTCCGCCCGGCGCTCAGACCATTCGCGCCAGCCGAACCACGCCAGAATTCCGAGCATTAACGCGGCGACGATCATCCGGCCGTAGCGCCGGCCCGTCAGCTTCACCTGAGGCTATTCCAGAGGGCGACGGTTTCGGGGAAGATGTGATTGCCTTCTCGCACCGACCATTCGAGACGAAAGCGCACGACCTGGCGAAAGACGCCGTCGAAGTTGTGCGGCACCTGGCTGGCGAGAAAACCGCGATCCTCAGCGAGAAACTTGCGACCTGGCTCCAGATAGTCGGCCATGTACAGCGCCTTGCCCGTGCTGTCCCAGTGCGCGGAGCCGACGGTGTGATAGCGGATGGCGTCCAGAACATTCCTGCGGCGCTCGCCGTCGGCCTCGAGTCTCAACGCGACCGCTGGACCGTGGAGCAACCCGAGCGGCGATGTGCGGTCGCCGGTGATCGCGCGCAGCTCGGGCTCGGAAGCCTCGCGCAACGCGTCGTGCCAGGTTCCGACGTCGATCCACCCGTTGGCTTCATCCGGCGGCAGGCGCATTGCCGCTCCCCACGCCCGCAACAGAGACGTCACGCGCTGGATGTGGGCGATCCGTTTCTCGCCGACCTGCGCCCAGACAGGGAGTCCCGACTGCTGGAGCCTTACCATCAGAAGATTATGTTGTCGATCAATCTCGTCTCGCCGACGCGAATTGCGCCGATGGCGGCGTCACCGGGGCTGACGAGATTGACGCGCTGAAAAGTGTCGGCGTTGACCGCGGCCAGGTAGCGCGGCGTGAGACCGGGCACGCGCTCGAGCATTCTCCAGCCGATGGCTTCGAGGGCGCTGGCACGCCGCTCCCCCTTGGCGAACGCGTCACGGAGCGCGAACAGCGCCTTGGAAAGCATCAACGCCACCTCACGCTCCTTGGGAGAGAGAAACCGGTTTCGGCTCGACATCGCGAGGCCGTCCGGTTCCCTCACGATCGGACAGGAGACGATCTCGACGGAAAAATTGAGATCTCTCACCATCGCGCGCACTATGGCCGCCTGCTGGAGATCCTTCTGACCGAACACCGCCACCGTCGGCTGGACGACATGAAAGAGCTTGGCGACGACGGTGAGAACACCCTGGAAATGATTGGGCCTCGCGCTTCCCTCCCACTCCTTCGCGAGCGCGCCCGGATTCACGGTGACGACCGGAGCAGCCGCATACATCTCCTCGTGGGTCGGCGTGAAGACGATTTCGACTCCGCGCGACTTGGCGAGCTTCACGTCTTCCTCGACGGTGCGCGGGTAGCGCCGATAGTCCTCGCCTGGCCCGAACTGGAGCGCGTTCACGAAAATGCTGAGTACCACCAGGTCGGCTTTGCGCTTGGCTTCGTCCACCAGCGTCATGTGACCCTCGTGGAGCGCGCCCATCGTCGGCACGAACGCGATCTTCTCGCCTTCCTTCCGCGCCTTGGTGGCGGCAGAGATCATTTTCGGGATGCTGTCGATCGTTCGCATCTAGAAGCTGTGCTCCGGTCCGGGGTATTCGCCGCCTCGGACTTCTTCGGCGAACTTGCCCACGGCGGCTCTCACGTCCCGCGCCATCTCAGCGTATCGCTTCAGAAACTTGGGAGAGAACGTATCGTTGAGTCCCAATAGATCGGGAAGGACGAGCACCTGGCCGTCACAGCCCGGCCCAGCGCCAATTCCAATGGTCGGAATGTTGAGGGCCGCCGTGATCCGCTCGGCTACTGCGGCCGGAACCAGCTCAAGAACTACAGCGAAAGCGCCCGCCTGCTCCAGCCCCATGGCCTCCTGGAGCAGCCTCTCCGCGTCAGCCTGTTGCCGGCCCTGCACCCGCGCGCCGCCGATGGTTTTTACGGACTGGGGCGTAAAACCGATGTGCCCCATCACCGGAATTCCGGTACGAATGAGGGCGCGCACGGTGTTGACCATCTCCGGTCCGCCGCCCTCCACCTTTACGGCCGCAACGCCCGTCTCTTGCACCGCGCGGCCGCAGTTGAGAATCGCCAGCTCGATGCTTGCCTGGTAGGTGAGAAACGGCATGTCGATCACGATCACCGATCGCTTCACGCCACGGCGCACCGCGGCCGCATGATAGATCATCTGGTCGAGCGTCACCGGCAGCGTCGACTGGTGCCCGAACACGGCGGTCGCCACGGAATCGCCTACGAGAATTGCGTCGACCCCCGCTTCGTCGACCAGCCGACCGAACAGGGCATCGTACGCCGTGACCACGACGATCTTCTTTCCCTTGCTCTTGAGTGCGGCGAAGTCCCCGAGTGTGGCGGCCCGCGCTTCAGTGTCCGCCTTAGTCAACTGCTACCGCCCCCCGAAGGTGCGCCAGCTCCGTCTGCCAGAAAACTCGATTGGGAAGCTCGCGGTGTGGAACGGTGAGGTCGGGCTCCGCAGCCGTCTGCTTCTCGAAGAAGACGATATCCAGATCGAGAGTGCGAGGCCCCCATCGCTGTGTTCGCGTCCGCCCCGCTTTCCTTTCTATCTCCTGCAACGAGGCGAGCAGCTGCGTGGGGGAAAGCTCTGTTTGAACGGCAATCATCTGGTTGAGGAATGGGCCCTGCTCGACCGGTCCGATGGGGGCTGTCTCGAGTACTTCGGTCTCGGCCAGCATGGTGGTTTGGTGCAGCGCCGCTATGGCGGCCCGCGCCTCCGCCAAAAATACCTCACGCCGCCCCAGATTGGAGCCGAGCGCTATGTACGCGACATCCTTCACACACGTTCCCGCTCGATCGCGATCTCGGCGTAGGCGAGCGGCCCCGGCAGCGCGACGTGCGGCTTCCGCACCGCTATCACCACTCGCTCGACGAGCGGAAGGTCCAGCGCGCGCTCGGCAATCCGCTCGCCGACTTCCTCGAGGAAATTGATGTGGCCGCCGGTGACGACCTCAGCTACGAGGTCGTAGACCCTGCGGTAATCGACGATGTCGCGCGAGGTGAGGTGCGTGTCTCCGCGACGCACCCATAGCGACGCATCCACTTCGATCGACTGGGCGATCTCCGCCTCGTGGGGCAGCACACCGATGCGTGCGTGAAAGCGCATCGCCTTGAGGGTGACGACATCGCTGATCGGGGAACGGGTGCTAGCCATCGATGGCCTCCCGCAGTTTGCGGGTGAGTTTGAATACGGCTTCAACACTTTCTTCAGCAGCGCGGACAAGCGCGCTCCCAACCACTACTCCGTCAGCGAGACGTCCAACTTCGCGGGCTTGCTCGGCGTTCGCTATTCCGAAACCCACGCAGATTGGCAGAGTGGTCGCCGAGCGAAGTCGCAAGATAGTCTCCGGCAACGACGGATCGATACTGCTCTGCTCTCCCGTTACTCCAAGCCGGCTGATGAGATATACGAACCCGCTGCCGTGACGCGCAATTTCCGCCATGCGCTCGCGTGGTGTAGTAGGCGCGGCGAGCCGGATGAAAGCCAGCGGGCTCCGTCCAATCCATTCCTCGCGGGCGGGGTCGGCACCCACCGGCAGGTCGGTGAGTAGAATGCCGCTCACGCCGGCCTGGAAAGCCCGGTCGAGCGCGTCGGGCCCGGCGGCAAGGATCGGATTGAGATACGAAAAAAGAACGACCGGTGCCTCGAGCTTCGCGGCCGCGATCAGCTCGAGGGTCAGGTCATAGGTCATCCCGTTGGCGAGCGCGCGGTGAGAGCTCTGCTGGATGACCGGCCCGTCGGCGATCGGATCCGAAAACGGGACGCCGACCTCGATGACATCGGCCCCCGCTTCGTCCACGGCTTTCAGCGCGGCGAGAGAGCGGCCGGAATCGGGGTGGCCTGCGGTGAGGTAGCAAACGAGCGCTCGGCGTGAAGCAGTGCGAAGCGCGTCGAAACGACCCGTGAGGCGGTTAGATGAGATAATCGCTGACGGTGACACCGTAACGCTCGGGATCGGCCGTCTTGATGATCGTGCGCGGGAATTCCCCGTTTGCCTCGGGTATGCCGAGGTCGACCACGAGCGGCGGGCTGATGACGTTTCCCTGCGAGTCACTTATGATCTTCACGATCGGTCTCGACAGCGCCTCTGGGTTCGTATTGGCTCCGGTCACCACTCCGAGCTCGAAGGTATCGAGCACCACCAGCGTCCCGACCGGATAGATCCCGAGCAGGTTGATGAAAGCCTTTACCAGCACGGGGTCGAGCCCGCGCCGCGGATTGTCGCGCATCTCTTCCAGCACTGCCGCAGGTGTGATGACTTCGGTGCGATAGACTCGACGGGACGTCGCCGCGTCGTAGCCATCTGCGATAGTGACGATCTTGCTGAGCACGCTAACCTGGCGCGGACGAATTGCCTTCGGATATCCGGTCAGGTCGATTTTCATGTGGTGCTCGTGACACACCGTCATCGCGCGGTAGGAAAGCTCTTCCTGCTGCCGGCGGAACTGGAACAGCACCAGCACCCCCAGCCACGGATGGGCAGCCATCCACTTCCATTCTTCTTCCGTCAGCTCACCGGTCTTCTGAATAAGGTCCAGCGGCACGCGGGACTTCCCGATGTCGTGCATCAGCGCCGCGAGACCCAGCTCATAGAGCTGGAGCTTGGTCATTCCCAGCCGGCGGCCGAGCGCCACGGAGAAAATGCAGACGTTGACCGAGTGCGTGAACGTGTACTCGTCGTAATCGCGAAGCGCGGTGAGTCCGATGAGTGACGTTTCCTCGTTGAGCACCTGATCCACGATGCCCTGCACCACCCGCTTGATCTTCCGGATGTTCGGCGTCTTGCCGATCCGGACCGAGTTGATGACGTCTTTCGTCACCGCAACCGATTGGGAGTAGGTCCGGTTGGCGGCCGCCTTCGATTCTTCGTTGGACTGTTGATCGACCTCGGCCGTCATCGGTGGATCGAGCTGAAAGAGCTCGATGCCCGCCTGCTTCAGACGCGAGACGATCTCCTCATACCGCGCGTTCGGCGAGATCTTGGTTTCGCCTCCAAGAAGCGTCAGCAGCAGCGACCACTCCCGCGCGGTCCCATTGGGGCCGACGTGGATGCCGCCGACACCAGCGGCTTTGCACAGGCTGAGGATGTGCCCGAAGGTGGCGTAGTTGCTGAGATCGAGGCGAAGCCTGGTGGAGTTGATGAAAATGAATTCGCCGGAAATCCTGAATTCCAGCTCACCCTCGTCCGCCCTCATCAGCTCGCCTACCTGAGCGAGCTCCGCGACAGTCTTCTGAACCGTGTTGTGCTCGAGGGGATAAAGCCGGATGGACCTGAGCGCGGCGTAAAAGGCGACCATGAAGTTTCGGCCGCCCCGACGTACGCCCGCCGTCGCCTTTCGTTGCTCGCCGGCCGGAGTGTCCGTTTCCCTGTCCCCGATGCTCATACCGACGTTCCGCGAATGGCGCGACTGACCGCGTTTCGAACGATGACGTCCTTCTCACCCGCCGCGCGATTCAGGGAATCCAGGGCCTTGGGCGAATTGATCTTTCCCAGCGCCATCGCGGCGCATGCCCTGATCTCGGAATCGTCCTTCTTGCCCATGAATCCCTTGGCGTGCAGCAGGCCGTCGAGCAGGGGTATTCCGGCCTCGCCGCTCAAGAGGCCGTAGGCCTCGAAAAACGCCATTTTCTCCGTAAGATTGCTGTCGCGCAGATCCTTCCCCTTGATCGCCACCTCGATTCTGGGGAGCGCGCTGCGCGCCGAACGCGCGCCGAGCGCGCGGACGGCGACGATCCTCACTTCCCTGTCCTCGTCGATGATCGCGCGCTCGAGCATTTGCATCGCTCCGGGCGAGCCGATTTCCGTCAGCGCGTTCACGGCCGCCACCCGCATCTCGGGCTCGCCGACGGTCAGCATTTTCCCGAGCGAAGGCACGGCGGCGGGGGATTTGAGCGATGCCGCGCGTCGAATGGCCTCCATCGCCACTGCTTCGTCATCGGATCCGATCAGGCGAATCAGCTCGCCGCTGTTGGCCGAGGCGAGCCGCGTGGCGGCCAGCTCCAGCAGCATGCGCAGCTCGGTGTTGTTGCTCCGCGCTATCCAGCCGAGCAAGGTCTCGAGCGCCCGCGGCTGGAGGATCGCGAAGAGCTCATCCAGCTCCATCTGCGGAGCGCGCAGCTGCGTGTCCTCGAGAGCCTGGAGCAATTGTCCAAGCGGCTTGGGATCGCTCATCAGCTCGCCTAGCTGGGTGAGGCGCTGCTTCTGCGGCTCGAGGATGTCGGGTGCGCGGTGCGCGGTCACCGTGGCTTCCCGCAGAAGGTAAGCGGCGTTCCGGTATTGCGTGGTGGACAGAAGTATGAGCAGGAAATAATCGAGCAGGCCGCAGATTTCCTCTCGGACCGTCGGATCCTTTTGGTTCTCGAAGACGTCGAGGAGGGACGCGATTACAGCGGGCCTCAGATCGGTGGAGAATTCGCGCGCGATCTCGCCCTGTAGGTACTCCACTTCGCGGTCGTCGAGAAAATAGAGCGCGGAGTCGAAATCACTGAGCTGAGTGATCGACGAAGTCGTCGTCTCGACGCCGCCCGATTCTGCCTGCGCGGGCGACAGCAGCTTCTCCTTCGGACCACCGGTGTTCATCGCCTCGATGCTTGGCGCGTTCTCGGCCAGAAGGTCGACGTACTTGTACTGAAGCGTGCTGAACTCACACTCCCACATCAGCGTGAGCAGGTCGTCATCGTCAGCCCCGGCCTTTCGCACCCGTTGCAGGATGTCGAACAGGCCTGCCAGGTCCTCGTTCTCGAATCCCTGAAGGAACGTCAGCTCGCGGATGCCGTCCTTGAAGAAGAGCCAGGCCAGGTTGTCGCTCGTGCGGTCATTCTCGTGGAGAACGACGCGGCCTTCCCATTTCAGCTCCGTCTCCGTCACCTGGAGCTTGATCGTGGTCGCCCGTTCCCAGATCGCCGCAAACGCGTGCTTGACGGTCTCGAGCGAGCGGGCGTGCATGGGGTTGTTCGCCATGTAGAGCTGGTGAGCCCGCATGGCCTTCACGAACGCCTTCAACAGATCCGTGACGTAAAGAATCGGGAATGACGGCTCGTCTAGCTCGTCATCCTCGATTTTTGGTACCGAAGTTGTCATGTGGGAAGAAGCCCCATTTCCTTCATCTGCGCGAGATCCTTGTCGCCCCGGCCGCTGAGGCAAATCAGCAGGGCGTCGTTCGTCTGCCACCGCTCCTTCTCTTGGACGACCCAGGCGACGGCATGTGACGTTTCCAGGGCAGGAATGATGCCCTCCAGGCGGCTCAATAGACCCAGTGCCGCGACCGCCTCGTCGTCGGTTACCGACACGTAGGTAGCCCGCCCGCTATCCCTCAAGTATGCGTGTTCGGGGCCCACCCCGGGATAGTCGAGCCCGGCAGAGATCGAGTGCGCGGGGTGGACCTGTCCTTCCTTGTCCTGAAGGAGATAGCTCAGCGATCCATGGAGGACGCCCGGCGTACCCCGCTCCAGCGACGCCGAGTGCTCGCCCGAATCGAGTCCGCGTCCGGCCGCTTCCACGCCGATCAGCTTCACCGACGCGTCACCGATGAACGGATGAAAGATGCCCATCGCATTCGATCCTCCGCCGACACAGGCAATCACGGCACTGGGAAGTCTGCCCGCGAATTCGAGCATCTGCTGGCGCGCTTCCCGACCGATCACGGCCTGAAAGTCCCGGACCATCCGGGGATAGGGCGCGGGGCCGACCACCGATCCGATGATATAGTAGCTGTCGCCAACATTGGTCACCCAGTCGCGAATGGCTTCGCTCGTCGCGTCCTTGAGCGTCCGCGT
>JBKKAY010000001.1:0-4771 GCA_046714195.1 Gemmatimonadaceae bacterium | reverse complement strand
GTCAGCGCGAGATTGATCGGCACCGTGCCCTCGGCGATCACGAACGCCTGCCCACCGGCACGCGCCGCCTCGGCGCGGCCGGTGAGCGTTTGGTTCGCGTATTCGACGTTACCGTGCAGCTCCGGCGTCAGCGTGCCGTTGTAAAACAGCTGCGTTGCCTCGAACGAGCCCTTGAAGCGAGGATCGGCGAGCGTGCCGGTGCCATGGATGTCGAACGAGATCAGTCCGCGCGCATTGATGTCACTCTGCGTGAGCGCGATCACGTCCTCGACGTTGAGGTTGTCGACGGCGATGTCGAGATTGGCGCTGCCCTCTTTCGGAATCAGCCCGTTCACGTAGATGCGGCCGTTCACTCCGTTGCGCAGCTCGAGATCGTTCACCTCGATACCGACCTGGCCCCAGTGCAGGGAAGCCACGCGGGTGTTTGTCCAGGTGCTGGTGTCGAACCGCAGCCGCAGATTGTTGAGGGTGAGCGCGCTCCGGATCTTGTCGAGCGTGAACTGCGCGTTGGCGGCGTAGGTGCGCTCGTCGTCCTGGCTCACGACGATCTCCGCGGTGCCGTTCGGCTTCTGATAGGTGAGCTTGGCTGAAACGCTGTCGAGGTCGAATCCGAGGGCGCGCACCTGTTTCGCCCGGGTATTGATGCTGACCTGGGAGATCGGAGTGCGGGCGTTGATCCAGGTGTAATCGGACACGAACGATCCGACGGTATTCCCGCGCGCGACGATGCTCTCGCCCGAAGCGGTCCCCTTCACGTTGAAGTTGCGGATGTTGCCGCTGGCGACGCCGTCGGCGCGGACGGAGCCGGAGAGCGCGTTCATCCGCACCACGCCAGGCGTGTCGATCACCGTGCGTGGCATGTCGCGCCCAGTCGCGGCACGCTCGACCTCCGTCTCGCGCGCAATTCTTGTGGAGTCAGCGCGGGCGCGCGCGACACGGCCGGCGAGAATGCCAGGGCGCGGCGGGACAACGGTGGTGTCCTGTGTGATCAGGCCCGCGAGCTGCGCCAGCGAATCGATGGCGATGTGATACGTGAGATCACCAGTGCGGCCGGGCGCCAGCCCAAACGATCCGCGCGCCTGCACGATCCCCTCAGGCAGCTCGACGGCGAGGGTATCGAAGTTCGCGACTCCGTTGGCGACGGCGACCCTGACGTTGGCGCGGTCGATGGAAACGGTATCGTACGATGACGCGCTGACATCGGCGACGAAGGTCCCCTGCATCGTCGCCGGATCGAATCCACGGCCGCGCGCGCTGGCGACCGCGGTGATCGACGTCTGCGGCGCCTTGGCGATGACAGCGCTGGCATTGAACAGCCGGGTGGCGATGTCGAGATTGTAGCCCTTCACCCTGCTGGCGAGATCGACGGTGCCGCGCATGTCGAGGAAGCCGCCGTCTGGGAAGGCCAGCTCTGTGTTGACGGCGAGATTGCTGAGCGATCCCCGCAGTCGCACCGGCCCCGTCGCGGTTCCACGCAGACCGATCGCCGGGACGAAGCGCCCGACCGTCGCCAGCGCCACCGGCTGCATGCGCGCATCGATATCCACCCAGGGAACTCCGCGGGTCCGAATCGTCGCGCGTCCGATCGCGCGGCTCCGGGCGCCGCGATCCACGTGGGTGATGTCACCGACCGCCACCATCTGCGAGGCGGTGGATCCGTTGAGCGTCGCTGTTCCGGTAAGCGTGCCGCGCAGCGGAAAATCCGGTGACGGCGCTCTCGCCAGCAGCATCTGCAGCGGGAGCAGCCTGACCCGGAGATTGCGCGCGTTGAACACACCGTTGTCGAGGCCCAGGATTCCGACAGCGGCAACGCGGCTGCGTCCCGACCTCCGCTCGTCGAAAGTCACGTCGGCGTCGACACGAAGCGAGTGCTGACCGCCATCGAACGCCGCTCGTCCCGTGAGCAGCCCGTGGCGCGGCAGCGGCCCGACCGGAAAGAGTCTCTCCAGCAGCTTGGTTTCGAGAGTAGTGAATCGCAGATTCGAGTCGCGATAGGCGAGCGTGTCCGTCACCGTCACTTCGATTTTGCCCTGGACCTTGGAGCCGTCCAGATTCACGTCCATGTTCCGCGCGATGTAGACGCTCTTGGGCCCCATCCAGTGGAGCGCAAAATCCAGCCTGCCTGATCCGTCCTCGGGAAGCTTGGGCACCGCCCAGCGAAGATCTCCGGGACGCACGGGTTCGCCATGGAGATCGAGGTGCAGATCTCCATTCGTCATCAGGTATCGTCCGTCGCCGCTCAAGCGCGTGCCCGGCAGCGTCGCGCGCGCGCCCTTCCACCATACCGAATCACCCGTGAACTCGAACCTGCCCGTCAGCGCGCGCACATCCGCGACGGGTGGACTGAAAGGCTCGGCGATCATCTTGAGCGCGGCGACGTCGGCGAGTCGGGTCTTGTACGCGGGATCCTCGAGCCGTACCAGCGGGAGAAGCGCGTTGATCCGATGGAAGCTGGACACTTTCTGGAATCCGTTGGCGACTCTTACGACCTTGAGTCGCCCTTCCGGCCCGAGTGCGCGGCGGAGCGCATCCTCACGCTCGGCGCCGGTGAGGTTTCGATCCGGTTCCCACGGAGAGCGTATAGTGACATCGCCGTCGAGGATTGTCGCATTGCTGAAGCGGATCCACGTTCCCCAACCCGTTTTGCGCGGACCGGATGGGGTCATGGTGTCGCGGGGGAAGATGCGATCGAAATTCCATTTTCCGTTCGGACCAGGCTGCTTGTCGATGACCACCACGGGCCGCACAAGGCGCACTTCGTAGAACTCGATGCGTTTGCCGCGGAGTGTGTTCAGGCTGTAACGGGCCCAGATCTCGTCCGCTTTCACGAACGGCGCACGGGCGCTGTCGGTGATCACGACGTCGTGGGCGGTGAATCCCTTGAGAAGATTCCCCGTGACTTTTCCGACGCTGACCAATCCGTGACTGTTGTTCTGGAGGAGCGTGACGAGGCGCTTGCGTATCTGCTCACGTCCCAATTCGCTGTTGGTGAGGAGGAAGGCCACTCCCACCAGGAGCACGAGCACCACGGCAAGCACCGCCAGCACGCGCACCCACCATCTACGCATCAGTACGCTTCGCCGATAGACAGGTGAAGGACCATCCGGCTGAGGATGCCACCGAACCCTTCCCTGGTCGGGGAGTAGATGCGGCGCTGCTGGAGTGTGACGAGCGTCTTCTGGCCATTGACGACGTTTTCGGTGACTACGGGCAGCGACTCGGTGGTGCCGGGATTAAACCCTATATCGGCACGAATCGGTCCCACAGGCGAGCGGTACCGTCCGCCGAAGCCCGGGGTTATGGCCGCCCTGCGGGTGGGAAGCCCCGGGAACTCGGAGCTAGCCCGCTGCTGGACCATTCCGGCGTCCACGAAAACCGCCCCCACGAGGGACCTCCAGACAGGAAACCGGGCCTCCACGCTGCCCTCGAGAACCAGGTTGCCGCCGAGGGGGCGGGGATCGAAGTCCCGGTCCACGAGTGGCCGGGCGTTGGGGTCGCAGGTGGTCACATCCGTCCCGCTGGTGCAGGCGGCATTCAGAGTGTCGCTCCGCTGCAGTGATCTGATCGAAATGGTAAGCACACGGGGCCCGAGCTGGTTCTCCCCGAAGCCCCGTACCGAGTGGGACCCTCCGGCGTAGAAGCGCTTTCTCGGGTGGAGTATTCCACTTCCGATGCTGGCTCCGACACCGACAGCATCGCGAGTGCTTTCCAGCGAACGAACCCAACCGATCCGGGCGTGTGCGGCGATGACTCCGCGCTTCCTGACGGGAATAAATCCAGCCGCATCGGCGGTGGCTCGGTTGTACCTGAAGTCGGACAGCGTAAAAGCCGACGCGTGCTCGATACCCGTATTCCCGCGCCACCCGCGAGTCGGCGAAAAGGGTTCGTTGGCGCGGTCGATCGACCCGGTGAGAGACAACGGCGACAACCGCTGGTTGCCACGCAATGCGACGAGAGTCGGCTGGTCGCAGACACCGAAGTTGACGCAGAAGTACACGTCGCCCGCGTCGACCTTGCTGATCTCGAAGCGATAGTTCGCGCTCGCGGGCGCCCTGTCGGTGACGACACGCGTGAAGGTGAAGCTGGTGCCGTAGCCGCGGTCGATGTAGATCCCGGGCGCGCTGCGGCGGTGGCTGAAAAAGCTCAGTGCCAGCTCATTGTGCGGCGACCAGAACCAGGGCTGCCGCAGGTCGAGGCTGGCGTTGTAGGTCGGTGAGAAATAGCGCGCCTGATCGGTCGTCTGCACTTCCGAGACGTCCCGGAAAATCCCGCGGCCATTCAGCGAATGCGCGAGCAGATTCCCGACCGCGGCCTGGACCTCGAGGCGGCGCGCGCCGCCCATGAAGTTGTGGTGCGCGAACCGTCCCTCGACCTGGACGAAATCGACGGTGTTGAAGCCGGCGCTGTAGCGCGCTTCGCGCGGCGGGGATTCCTGAACCGTCACCACGATGACCTTGGCGGAATCCGGAGTGGAGACATCGAGGGGCGGCCGAGGCGCGATTGCCGCGCGGCGGAACAGATTCGACTCGTAGAGAGAGCGCTGACTGCGCAGCATGTCGGAGCGGCGGAATATGTTGCCGACCCTGAGCGTGAGGGATCTCATGACTGTGCTGTCGCTCACCCCCTTGTTGCCATCGACGACGATGTCCTCGATCGTCGTCAGATAACGGGGATTGAGCGTAAAGCTGACGACGGCGGTGCGCGTAGCGGGATCGATGACGATGGCGGTATCGACTTCTGCGTCGGCGTAGCCCCGCTCCCACAGACTCTG